>JAOPWH010000129.1 GCA_025965795.1 Blastococcus sp. | reverse complement strand
GAGCGGCGGCGCCGCTTCCACCGGCGGGAGGGCTCGCCGCCGCAGATGGGCAGCCTGGCGGCCACGTTCGCGCTGCTGGACCAGCACGACATCCCCGACGACGTCGTGGCCCGGGAGCTCGCCGGCGCCCTGGTCTGCCCGGTCGTGACGGCGCACCCCACGGAGGTCCGCCGCAAGACGATCTTCCAGGTGCAGCGCCAGATCGCCGACCTGTTCCGCCAGCGCGACCGGGCCGCCTCGGGTGAGCTGGACGAGGGCGACTGGGACGCACAGCTGTGGCGTTCGGTCCTCACGCTGTGGCAGACAGCCTTGCTGCGCCTCTCCCGGCTGCGGCTGCAGGACGAGATCGACGAGGCGCTGCGCTACTACGAGCTGTCGCTGTTCGACGTCGTGCCGGCCATCAACGCCGAGCTTCGCCGTGCCCTCGACGAGCGCTGGCCCGACGCCGGCCTCCTGCGCCGGCCGATGCTGCTGCCGGGGTCATGGATCGGCGGCGACCGTGACGGCAACCCCTTCGTCACCGCCGAGGCGCTCTACCGGGCCACCACCCGGCAGGCCGAGACCGCGCTGGCCCACCACCTGTCCGAACTCGAGGCGTTGCGCACCGAGCTGTCCATGTCCGACCGGCTGGTCACGCCGACGCCGGAGCTGTACTCCCTGGCCGAGGCCTCGCGCGACGACTCCCCGTTCCGCGGCGACGAGCCCTACCGGCGGGCGCTGAACGGGATGCATGCCCGGCTGGCCGCAACGGCGCACCGCGTCCTCGGCCGGGTGCCGGGTGCGGCACCGCACGCCGAGCTGCCGCAGTACGAGTCGCCGGACGAGCTGCGCGCCGACCTCGACGTCGTCGACGCGTCCCTGCGCAGCCACGGTGCGGGGCCACTGGCCGACAACCGGCTGCTGCGCCTGCGCGAGGCCGTCGAGGTGTTCGGCTTCCACCTCTGCGGACTGGACCTGCGGCAGAACTCCGCCGTTCACGAGGAGGTCGTCGGCGAGCTGCTGGCCTGGGCGGGGGTGTGCGAGGACTACGCCGCGCTCGACGAGGCGGCACGGGTGGAACTCCTCGCCGGCGAGCTGACCATGCGGCGTCCGCTGGTGCGCCCCGACGCCGAACTCTCGGAGACCGCGCGCGGCGAGCTCGACGTCGTCCGTGCCGCGGCCCAGCAGATCGCCGTCCTCGGGCCCCGGACGATCCCCAACTACGTCATCAGCATGTGCGAGTCGGTCAGCGACGTGCTGGAGGTCGCCGTCCTGCTCAAGGAGGTGGGACTGCTCGACCCGGGCGCGGAGAACGGCCCGACCTGCCCGGTCGGCATCTCCCCGCTGTTCGAGACCATCGACGACCTCAAGGGCGCCGGGGCGACCCTGGCCGCGATGCTCGACCAGCCGCTCTACCGCTCGCTGGTCGCCACCCGCGGTGATGCGCAGGAGGTCATGCTCGGCTACTCCGACAGCAACAAGGACGGCGGCTACCTCGCCGCCAACTGGGCGCTCTACCGGGCCGAGCTGGAGCTGGTCGAGACCGCCCGTGCCGCGGGGATCCGGCTGCGGCTCTTCCACGGCCGCGGGGGGACGGTCGGGCGGGGCGGCGGACCCAGCTACGAGGCGATCCGGGCGCAGCCGCCCGGCGCGGTGGCGGGGGCCCTGCGGATCACCGAGCAGGGCGAGGTCATCGCCGCGAAGTACGCCGACCCCGACCTGGCCCGGCGGAACCTGGAGGCGCTCGTGGCCGCCACGCTGGAGGCCAGCCTGCTCGACATCGAAGGTCTCGGGGACGACGCCGAGCCGTCGTACGCGCTGCTCGACGACCTCGCCGGCCGGGCGCAGCAGGCCTACCGGGAACTGGTGCACGACACCCCGGGCTTCGTCGAGTGGTTCCGGGCGGCCACCCCGATCGGCGAGCTCGGGGAACTGAACATCGGCAGCCGGCCGCCGTCGCGCAAGGCCGGCAGCTCGATCGCCGATCTGCGCGCCATCCCGTGGGTGTTCAGCTGGTCGCAGACGCGGATCATGCTGCCCGGCTGGTACGGCACCGGAACCGCGCTCGAGGGGTGGGTGGACGGCGACGACGGTGGTGGGTCCGGGCGGGAGGATCGACTGGCCCGGCTGCGGGAGCTGCACCGCAGTTGGCCGTTCTTCCGCACCGTGCTGTCGAACATGGGCATGGTCCTGGCGAAGACCGACCTCGGCCTGGCCGCCCGCTACGCCGAACTGGTCCCCGACGAGGAGCTGCGCGCGCGGGTGTTCGACCAGATCTCCGCCGAGCACGAGCGGACCTGCCGCATGCTGCGGGCCGTCACCGGGGACGACGAGCTGCTGGCCGACAACCCGTCGCTGGCCCGCTCGATCCGCAACCGGTTCCCCTACCTGGAGCCCCTGCATCACCTGCAGGTCGAGATGCTGCGCAGACGCCGCGCGGGGGACGACGACGAGCTGACCCGCCGCAACATCCAGCTCACCATCAACGGCATCGCGACGGCGCTCCGGAACAGTGGCTGAACCGGCCTGGCACCTGCCTCCGGTCCGGCTGGGCCTGCGGGTGGCGACGACACCCGCGCAGCTCGCCGTCGCCGGTGAACGCCTGTGCATGGCGCCGGCCGCGCTGGCCGCCGCCATGGTCGAGCCCGGCGGCCGGCTGCTCGTCGACGAGGAGAACAGCGCCGTCCTGCTGCGTCGCGAGTGGGCTGAGGACGGCGCGGCGGAGGCGGTGATCCTCTCGCGGGCGGGTGTGCCGCAGGACCACCCCGCGATCCTGGCCACCGCCGTCGGCTGGGGCTGCGACCGGGTGCGGCATCAGCTGACCGGTCGCACCGTCGGCGTTCCGGTCCCGTCGGCCGGTGCGCCGCTGGTGGACCGCTTCCGGCACCTGGCCGCCGTGGCCGCCACCCGTGTGGAGACCGCGGTCGCGCTCGCGCCCGGGAGCCCGTCGTGGGCGGCCGACGAAGCGGCGCACGAGGCAGCCGTCGCGGTGCTGAGGGGGCTGGGCGTCGCGGTCCTGAGCGAGCAGCGCCGGGACGCGGCGGTGCCGGCGGACGGGCCGTGGATCGTGCTGGACCCCCTCGACGGCACCGGGAACCGCGCCGCCGGCCTGCCGCCCTGGGCGTTCTCCGCGGCGCTGGTGTCCGACGGCCGCCCGGTCGCGGGGCTGGTCGCCGACCTGTCCTCGGGGCGGCGCTGGTCGGGCGCTGCGGGTGCCGGGGCCCACCGGGACGGCGTTCCGGTGGCGCCGCGTCCGGGTGGCACCGTCGTGGTGCCGAGCGCCCCCACCTCCGACTCCGTCGTCGTGCCCTCGACCGCCCGCCGGGTGCGGATCAGCGGCTGCACCGCGATCGACCTGTGCCTGGTCGCCGACGGGTCCGCGGCCGGCTGGCACGACGTCGACCGCAGCGGCAGCCACGTGCACGACGTCGCCGGTGGGCTGGCCGTGCTGCTGGCGGCCGGCGGAGTGGCGCTGACGCCGGACGGCGACCCCCTCGTGCTGCGGCCGGACGCGCACGAGCTGGTGCGGTTCGTCGCGGCCCCGGACGTGGTGGCGGCGCGCGAGCTGCTCCGCGCCGTCGGCTGACCCCGTGCGGCGAGCCGGGAACACCCCGGACGCCCCGGGTCAGATGCGGGCGGTGGCGGCGCGGACGGCAGCCAGCAGCGACTCCCGCTCGTGCAGTGTCGTCCGCGGCCGGCCGTAGGTCGCGCCCAACGCGATCTCGGCGGCGTCGATGGCGCGCCAGTCGTCGATCAGCACCGGCTGCGCCCCGCGGGCGACCAGCTCCTCCACCAGGTCGCCGACCGGTCCGCCCACGGTCAGTCGGCCGTCGGCCGCGTCCCCCAGCAACGAGCCGACCGTCTCCCGGGCGTCGTGCTTGTTGGTGCCGATGACTCCGCTCGGGCCCCGCTTGATCCACCCCGCCACGTACTCGCCGGGGGAGGCGCGCCCGTCGCGCAGGACCCGGCCGTCGTCGTGGGGCACCGTGCCGGTGCGCTCGTCGACCGGCAGCCCCGGCAGCGGAATGCCGCGGTAGCCGACCGACCGCACCACCAGGTCGGCGGGCAGCACCTCGACATCGCCGGTGCCGGTCGCCCGCCCGTCGCCGTCCACGGCGGTGCGCTCCACCTCGACGCCGGTCACCCGGTCCTCCCCGAGCAGCCGCACCGGCCGCCCGAAGAAGCGCAGGCGCAGGTTCGTCATGCCCGGTTGAGGGGTGTGGTCTGCCCAGCCGCGGAGCGCGGCGAGGTTGCGGGCGACAGTGCGGTCGGCGGCGGCCCGCTCCTCAGCGCCCGGGTCCAGTTCGAGATCGGCGGGGTCGACCAGAACGGTCGCGCCGTCCAGTTCGCCCAGTTCGCGCAGCTCCTGGGTGGTGAAGGTGGCCTGCGCCGGCCCGCGACGCCCCAGCACCGTGATCTCCTCGACCGTCGTGGCGGCGAGCACGTCGAGCACGTGCTGGGGCATGTCGGTCTGCTCGAGTTCCTCGGCGGTGCGGGCCAGCACGCGGGCGACGTCGAGGGCGACGTTGCCGACCCCGACCACGACCACGGAGCGCACCGCCGCGAGCGCCGCCTCGACCCGCGCCCGGTCGGCGTCCGGATGGCCGGTGTACCAGGCGACCAGTTCGGTGGCCGCGAGGCTGCCGGGCAGGTCCTCGCCGTCGATGCCGAGATGGCGGTCGAGGGCGGCGCCGTAGGTGTAGATCACCGCGTCCACGTGCCGGCGGAGGTCCTGCAGCGCGATGTCCGCCCCCACCTCGACGTTGCCCACGAACCGCACGTTCGGATGGTCGAGGGTGCGGTGCAGGGTGTCGCGGATGGCCCGCATCTTCGGATGGTCGGGCGCGATGCCGTGCCGCACCAGGCCGAACGGGGTGGGCAGCCGGTCGATGAGGTCGACGACCACCGGCACGGTGTCCTGGCGGGTCAGCGCCTCGGCCGCGTAGATGCCGGCCGGGCCCGCACCGACGACGGCGACGCGCAGCGGATGGTCCCCCGACGGGGATGGGGGGGCACCGTCGTCCGACACGACAGGCATCCTGACCCCCCGAACCCCTCCGGCACCAGCGCGGAGTGCTCCGAGCCGGCCGGCGGGGCCGGAGTCAGCGGCAGGAGTAGTCGTGGTCCAGGCCGGCGACGACGTACTGGCTGATGGTCACGCGGCTGCGCGGAACCAGCGGAGTGGTGCGGCACGTGGCCGTGGCCCCGGCGAGGCTGGTCGACCCGGCCAGCCAGCTGTTGCGGCCGGCAAGGTTGCTCCGCGGGCTGACGGCGCCGGCGATCTGGTTCCACTGGAACCGGGTCGAGTAGAGCCCGACCTTGGCGCCACGCGACACCAGGTAGGCGGTCATCCCCTCCAGCGTCGCCCGGTTGCGCGCCAGGGCAGCGGACGATCCGGACTGCCAGGTGTTCGTCGTCTCGACGTCGAGCCACCACGTGTACCGGGCCGGCTGGCTGTCCACCGACGCAGCCTGGGCGGCCGGGGTGAAGAACGACACGACGCTGTTCTGGGCGCGCTGGCGGCCGTACTCCCACGAGCAGGCCATCGAGTTGGTGCCGGTGCAGGCGCCGTACGGCGTGGCGCCGCTCCTGGGCCAGGTGACCACCTGGTCGAGGACCTCGCCGGGATTGGCGGTGTTCAGGTAGAGCTGGACCTTCGGCTGCGACAGCACCGCGCCGGAGGACTCCGAGGCCCAGGTGAGCTGCTCGGCGAGGCACGGGTTGGTGCGGGTGGACAGCCCACCGTTCACGCCGACGACGGCGAACGCGTGCTCCGCCGGGAGCGGGGTCCCGCACTGCGGATAGGAGACGTCGTAGCCGTCGCGGGTTCCGGCCGCGGTAGCCGAGCCGGGCGCGGCCAGCAGTGCTGCCAGGACGGCGACGCCGAGGACGACCACGGAGCGCAGGGAGTGACTCATCGTGCGCGAAACTACACGCTGAGCCCCCGTCGGCGCAGCGAGATGATCACGCGGCCTGACAGGTGGGGCACCAGTGCAGGTTGCGACCAACCATCACCTCGGTGCGCACCTCCGTTCCGCAGATCCGGCACGGCAGACCGGTCCGGCGGTAGACGTAGTGCGCGTCGTCCCGCTCGACGGTCCCTCGACGGCGGGAACGGTGCTCGGGTCTGGTGGTGACGATGCGGCCCATCCGGACGCCCGCGCGCATGAGGGTGACGAGGTCGGCCCACATGTCCGCCCACAGCGCCGGCTCGATCTGCCGGCCGGGACGGAACGGCGAGACGCCATGGCGGAACAACAGCTCGGCCCGGTAGACGTTGCCCACCCCGGCCAGCACCGACTGGTCCATCAGCAGAGCGCCGACCGGGGTCCGGCTGGCGGCGATGCGCCGGAGCGCCCGGGTGCCGTCGGGCCTGGGTCGCAACGGGTCCGGCCCGAGGCGGGCCAGGATCGCGTCGACCTCCGCATCGGAGAGGACCTCGCAGGCGGTGGGACCACGGAGGTCGGTCCAGACGCCGTTCCCGTCGGGGCCGTCGGCGACCCAGCGCATCCGCAGGGCGCCCCGCGCCGCCGGGGGAGTTCCTGGGCCCGTCGTGTAGCTGCCGTACAGCCCCAGGTGGACGTGCAGGACGTCGGCGCCGAACCGCGCGAACAGGTGCTTGCCGTAGGAGGAGACCGTGTCGAGGACCCGGCCGTCGAGCAGCGCGGCCCCGGCCTCGAACCGGCCCTGGGGGCTGGTGACGTGCACCGGACGGCCCGCGAACAGGGCAGACTGGTCGCGGGCGAGACGGAAGAGGGTGTGACCTTCAGGCACCGGCGGAGCCTAGGCATCCGTCGCCGGACCGGCACCTCAGCGGTCGGCGGTCTCCAGCCCGAAGTGCGGGCGGTCGTCCACGGCCACGAGATCCATCGTCTCTGGATGCTGCTGGATGTAGTGACGGATGAAGGAGCAGTAGGGGAGCACGTTCAGGCCGCGCTCGCGGGCCGCGTCCAGGACACCCGCGACGAGCGCCGTCCCGATGCCACGGCCGCCCACGCTGGGATCGACCTCGGTGTGCGGGAGCGTCATGACGGTGCCGTCGATGTGATAGCTGGCCAGCCCGACGACCCGGTCGTCGAGCCGGACCTCGAAGCGTCCCTTCTCGGGGACGTCCACCACCATCGCGTCCATTGTCTCGTGCCCACCTTCCGTACCCCCGGCGCCGTTGCCGGAGCCCGACGTGTGCCCCAGCACGGTAACCCGCGGGGGCGGTGAAGCGTCTTATCCGGTACGGACGAGTCTGATGGTGCGGAGGTTCCCGCGCCGTGTCCCCCGCGAGGAGGAAGGACCCCCTACCGTGTGGCTCTCGCCGGGGTTGCGTTCGTAGGGTCCGACTCCACGTGGACGAGGGAGAACCGATGGTGCTGGTCATCGCGCTGGTCGGCGCCGCGACGCTCCTGTCGGCGCTGGCACTCGTCGCCGGCCGGCGAGGACGGGGTCAGAACCCGTCGGTGAACCCCGCCGAGTCCGGGCCCGCCCTCGACGGTCGCGGAGCGGCCACCCGCGACACCTGGACGTTCGGCGGAGGCGGCGGCCTGCCCTGACCCTCAGGCGGGACCAGGCCGGCGCGGCGGGCGCAGTGGAGCTCGGCGGTCGTCGTTGTCCTCCAGGCCCCACGCATCGACGACGCGGCCGTCGCGGACGGTGAACCAGTAGACCTCCCGCACGTCGCGGAACGATCGGCCGGTCGCGGGGGCACCGGCAAGGTGCTGGTCCCGCTCGTCGTGCGCCGTGAGGCCCGTCGAGAGATGCCGACCGACCTGGCCGCCGTGAAGTGGCGACTCGAGGCCCCCTAGGTGCGCTTCCCCAGGCGAGATCGCTCACGGACGTGGATTCGTCCGCGTCCAGCCGCGGTCGTCGCGGCGGCCGCCGAGGCCCGCGCGACAACGACGGCACACCGCCTGCACACCTTCCGCGTGCCGGCCGGACTCCGGCTGGACGTCCTCCCAGCTGACGTGGGGGAAGCGGGCCAGTCCGGACCGGTACAGCGACAGCCCGCACACCGTCTCGTTGTGCCCGCGCTCCCATCCGTGCACCTCACCGGCGGGATACCGGATGCCGTCGTCAGGGTCGGTCCAGCGATCCGTTGCGGCGACCGCCGCGTTGCGTACTGCCATGCGGCCACCCGTACCCGCCGACGGCGCACTCGACCAGGGTCGACGGCGGAGGTGGGAGTGCCCCTGGCGGCATCCGAACCCACGACCCACGGTTCGGAGAGCACGCAGTGGGGTTCCGACGGGTGCCGGCACGGTCGAGGACGGCGTCCCGCACGGTAGCCACCTTCACCGACCCCGGGCCTCGCTCAGGCGCAGCCGTGCGGCGCCGCTTCGCGTGGAACCTGACCGTGGACGCAGACTCGGCTGCTCACCCGACGCTGACGGGCGTAGTTCTCGAAGCGAAGGATGAGCGGGTCGGAGACCACCGTCCCTCTGCTGATGAGAAGCACGCCGTCCGTGGTGAGGACGTCATCGAACACCACCATTCCGGGCTCCAGGTCCGCGACATCTATCTCCCGCGGGGGACCCTGCGTCTCCGGGATGTCATGGCAGGCGACCAGGGCCGCCAGGACCTTGGGGTCATAGGCACCGCTGTCGGCCCGCAGCGCGCCGATCGTGGCCTGTACCGACGGTCGCTGAGTCATACCGGCGTCGAAGTCCGCCGCCACACGCAGGATCCGTGCGGCCAGGGGTAGATCGTCGCCGTACGGCACCCGCGATGGGGACCCCCTGCCGTCGTAACGGGCGCGGTGGCAACCGATCGCCTCCGACACGCCCTCCAGTCGCGGGATCGTGGCGACGAGGCCACGGCTGATCTCGGGGACCCGGTCGGCCATCTCCGCCTCTTCCTCATTGAGCGGCCGGCCGGCGTCGAGCTTGGCCAACACGCCGGGCGGCAGGGTGACGGCCCCGAGATGGGACAGCATCGCCGTCACCTCGATGTCCCAGGGCTCCTCGACCCGCAGGACCTCGGCCAGTTCTGCGACGGTCCTGGTCACCCGTTCGGCCCGACCGAATGCCGCGGGCTGCGCCAGCGACAGGGTGGCCGTCAGCGCCTCGACCGTGCGGCGGAGGGTCGTGCCCAGCAATTCCTTCTCGGCGGTCACCAGTCGGTTGAGCTCGACCGCGCTCCGGATTCCCTCCAGAAGCACCTCCGGAGGGCACGGCTTGGTGAGGAAGCGGTAGATCTGCCCTTCGTTGACCGCCGTGATCGCGGACTGCGTGTCCGCCTGGCCCGTCAGGAGGATCCGCACGATGCTCGGGTACGAGGAACGGACGCGCGCGAGGAACGTCGCACCGTCCATCTGCGGCATGCGCATGTCGGAAACGACGACGGCGACGGTCTCGGACTCGAGCAGCCGGAGAGCTTCGGCACCGCTTGTGGCGGTGTGCACCGTGAAGTCCTTGCGCAGCTGGCGTCGCAGGCCGTCGAGGATGGCGATCTCGTCGTCCACCAGGAGGATCGACGGCGGGTCGATGACCTTGCGGGATGACGCACCTTGAGCGGAGAACATGCGGGGCTCCTGGGGGATCGCGCTCGTGAACCGGGCGGCGACAGTTCCGCCGACCTGTCTTTCGTCAGCGCGGGCTCCGGCATCAAGTGAGGATCATCGACTTCATCCGATCCCCCCCATCGAGAACACCTGATCAATCGGGAGCCGGCTGGTGTCGAGGTCTTCAGTGCCCTCGATCGGTCTCGCTCATCGCTAGGAGTTCTCGTGCGAACGACGCATCCCGCCGCCACGGTCAAGACGTCCGTTCGTGCGTTCGACGCGTCCGAGGAGGTTCTCGGCGCCTGGAGTGCCGAACTCGACCGCTGCGCGGCAATCCTCGCTGCGACCGATCACGCCATCGTCACCACGTCCCTCGAAGGACTGATCGTCGACTGGAATCCCGCTGCAGCGGAGCTCTACGGGTATTCGGCCGAGGAAGTGCTCGGTCACCCGGTCACGTGCATCTTCTCCGCGGGGGCCCCGGAGATCTTCGACGCGATACCAGGGGTCGTCGGTGGCGAGCCGGTCACATTCGAGAGCGTGCATCGTCGCAACGACGGGACCACGCTGCAGATCTCGTTGACGCTGTCCCGGATCTGTCAGGCGGACGGAGTGGCGACCGGTGTCCTCGGAATGGCTCGCGACATAGGCGAGTCGAAGTCGCGTGACGCAGAGTTCCATCAGGAGTCGAAACTGGAATCGCTCGGCAGGCTGTCCGCGGGCCTGGCGCACGAGATCAATTCTCCGATCCAGTTCGTCGGTGACAATGCCCGGTTCCTGGAGGACGCCTATGCGGAACTCATCCGCGTGGTGGAGGTCTACCGGAGTCTGCTCGACACTTCTGATCCGATCGACTGGCTGGAGCGCCAGAAGCGGGTCCGCGAGGCGGAGGCGAGCATCGACTTCGACTTCCTGCGCAAGGAGATCCCCAGCGCTGTGGAGCAGACCCTGGAGGGCATCGACCGCGTGTCGACGATCGTGCGGGCGATGAAGACCTTCAGTCATCCCGGTCACAGGGAACAGGTGCCCGCGGACCTGAAGGAGGCGGTGGACGCGACGGTCACGGTGACTCGCCACCAGATCAGCGGTGTGGCCGATCTGCACCTGGAGCTGTCGGACCTGCCACCGGTGCGGTGCAACGTCACGGACCTGAACCAGGTCTTCCTCAATCTGATCGTCAACGCTGCTGACGCGATCGAGGAGACAGGGCGGCGGGGAGCGATCACGGTTGCCACCGCGGTGGACGGCGACCATGTCGTCGTCCGTATCAGTGACACCGGCGCGGGCATACCGGACGACGTTCGCTCGAAGATCTTCGATCCGTTCTTCACGACCAAGGATGTCGGCCGCGGTAGCGGGCAGGGGCTAGCACTGGCTCGTGGGGTCGTGCAGGAAGGCCACGGCGGCAGCCTCACCGTGGAGTCGGTGGTCGGGCAGGGCAGCACCTTTGCCGTGCGCGTTCCCATCGACGGTCTGAGCGCCCCACAGGGGCGTTGAGGCGGCCACTCCGGCCCCCTGGGGGGCCGAGCGATCGCCCAGCGGTGTCCGGCTCGACCTCTCCGCCGTCACGTCGGCGAGGGAGGAACTCCGGTCTGGGCGGACAACGTCTCGTGACAGCGGCGAAGGTAGGCGGCGAGGAAAGCCTGGCCCGCAGCGCCACGCAGGGTGTTGTCGCGCTTCACGATGCCGAGCTGCCACACCGGCGCGTCGGCAATGGTGGCCCAGGCGATGTCGCCGAAGGCGTCGCGGTCGATGCAGGCGAGGGGGCCGTAGGAGATGCCCATCCCCCTCCGCACCATGGTGAGGACACCGAACCACTCGTTGACCTCGACCTCCACGTGGCGGGTCAGGCCCTTGGCGGAGAGCAGTCCGTCGAACAGTTCGCGTGCCCACCAGCCGGACGGCAGGTCGATGATCCGGTCGCTGAGAAGCTCCTGCGGGTTCACCTCCCGTCGCCCCGCCAACCGGTGATCGGCGGAGCAGAGCACGACCACGGGTGTGGTCAACAGCGGTTGGAACGTGACCGCCGGAGTCGCCCTGGTGGTCTGCGGCGTGATGGCGAAGTCGACCTTGCCCTCGACCACCCAGCCGACGAGATCGCGGGCGCCGTCGTGGAGGACGTGTACCTCGACGCCTGGATGCGACTTCCGGAAGGCCGCCACGGTGTCGAGCACGTCGACCGACCTCGGCACCGCAACCGTGCCGATCCGGACGTGTCCGCGCATCAGGCCTCGTACCGCCGCGACGGCGTCCTTGCTCCGGTCCGCTTCGGCGAGGGTCGCGCGGGCCGGCCCCACCAGGGCTTGCCCCGCATCGGTGACCTCGGCTCCCCGTCGGCCGCGGATGAACAATTCCGTGCCGAGTTCTCGCTCGAGGCTCAGGATGGAGGCCGACAGGCTCGACTGCACCAGGAAAAGACGTGCCGCGGCGGCGCTGAAGGAGCCCGTGTCCACCACCGCGAGGAAATGCTCGAGGTGTCGAAGCTCCATGGCTGATCGCTTCCGCCGGCGTCCCCCCTGATTCTCCCCGATCTACCGGGTACCGGAAGCCGTGGCGTGCGTTTCCTTCGATCGGCGGCGCTCAGGAAGCCCCGGACAGGTGCCTCGCGGGGTCGCCGGTGGGGTGGAGCTTCGCTCGGGCAGGTCGCTCCCGCAGCCATGTCTGCAGCTCGGCGGCGGGCATCGGGCGGGCGATGTGGTAACCCTGGGCGAGGGCGCAGCCAAGTGTTGTGGCCAATTCGAGCTGCTCGGCGGTCTCTACGCCCTCAGCCAGCGCGCGCATGCCACAGGCCTGGGCGAGGGCCACGACAGCGGTGATGGCAGCTGCCGACTGGCTCCGACGGTCCGCCGCACCGGTGACGAGACTGCGGTCGATCTTGAGCACTCCGGCCGGAATGTTGATCAGCTGACCGAGGGAGGAGTAGCCGCTGCCGAAGTCGTCGATGGCCACCTCGACGCCGGAGGTGCGGAGGGCGGCGAACTGCGCCGCGGCGCGCTCCGGATCCTCTGCCACGGTGGTCTCGGTGAGTTCGACGATCAATCGGTCCGGAGTCAGTCCCGAACCGGCGAGCGCCTCGGCGACGTCGTCGACCAGCGTGCCCTCGGCGAGGGTGTTCGCACTGACGTTCACCGCCACGCACAAGGGCAGACCACGCGCCGCCCACTCCGCCGCCTGTCGGGTGGCGGCGTCCAGCACCCAGCGGGTCAGCGGAGCGATCAGCTGGTACTCCTCGGCCACGGCGACAAAGTCGCTGGGAGGGATCAGCCCGCGCTGCGGATGCTGCCACCGGACCAGTGCCTCGGCGCCGTACACCCGTCCGCTCGGCAGGTTCACGATCGGCTGGTAGTGCAGCACGAGCTGGCCGGTCTCGATGGCGTTCCGAAGCTCGCCTGCCACCAGAACCTTCTGCTGGACGGCGTTGCGGAGGTCTGGGCTGAAGACACGGATCCGGCCGCGGCCGGTGCGCTTGGCTGCGTGCATCGCCAGGTCGGCGTCGCACACCAGGTCGGTCGATCGAACCGACGTGTCAGCTTCTCCGACGGTTGCGATCCCGATGCTCGCCGTCAGCCGAACGGTGCAGCCGAGATCGAAGGACTCGTCGAAGATGCTCCGATAGCGTGCGGCCAGCGCCTCCGCTCCCACGGCATCGCAGTCCCGGACGAGGACGACGAATTCGTCACCCGCCAGCCGAGCGAGCGTGTCCGTCGACCGCGTCCGGCCGGCGAGCCGCGCGGCGAGCTGACACAGCAAGGCATCACCGGCGTCGTGCCCCAGCGAGTCGTTGACGTCGTTGAAGCCGTCGACGTCGAGGAACAGCACGGTGACGGCAGGATGGTCCCGTCGCTGCAGCTCGGCGTCGATGAGCTCGTACAGCGCAGCTGCGTTGGGCAGCTCCGTGAGGGCGTCGTGCCGCGCCTGCCAGGCCGACGTCCGCTCCGCCCGGACCCGTTCGGTGACGTCGGTGTGCGTGACCACGAGCTGACCCGCCGGGTTCACCCGCGAGGCCTGCAGGTGGTACCAGTGGGTGCCGGCCGGATGTTGGAGCGAATAGTCCAGGGAGACCGAGGCCCCCTCGCGACGGGACAGCGCCCGAAGTGAGTCGACGATTCTCCGGCCCAGGACCTTCCCGCCTGCCCGCTGGGCCATCGCGAAGTAGTCGACGCCGCTGCCCCCGGCTATGCGGTCGTCGTCGACCGTCTCGACGGCGACGTCCCAGGCGGCGTTGGTCATCAGAACCGTTCCGTCGGGGTCCAGCAGAACGGTCGGTGAAGGCAGGGCGTTCAGCACGGCTACCGACAGTGGTGCATGGAGGGCTCGGGCCCCGTGGTCGCAGGCGACGTCGAGGGGCGGGGAGACGGCGGCGAGATCCTTGCTGTGCACGGGGACTCCTGTTGATGCCGGGTGGCACTCCTCGGTCGAGGACGATGCAGGATCGTCATGCGCGACCGAGCGATTGATCGGGTGATGCCGGTGGGTGACATCGAGCCGGCCGATGAGACACCGGGCGCCTCGAGTCGGGCGTCGCCCGTGCGCGCCGGTCAGCTGTCGCCGGCCGCCCACTAGGCGGTGCGTTCATTGCACCGGGCCCGGTAGGCGGCGAGGAACGCGCGGCCGGCGGCGCCACGCAGGGCATCGTCCCGGCTGGCGACGCCTAGTTCCCAGAGGGGAGGGTCGGCCAGCGTGGAGATCGCGACGCCCGTGAAGGTCCCTGTGTCGACGCAGGCATGAGGGCCGTAGGTGATGCCCACACCCCGCTGGACCATGGTCAGGATGCCCGACCAGTCGTTGACCTCGAGCGAGATCTGTCGCTGCAGGCCGCGCTCGGCGAGGGCGCCGTCGAACAGCTCCCGCGATCGCCATCCACACGGGAAGTCGATGATCGTTTCGGCAACGACATCCCGGAGGTCCAGTTCCCGGGAACCGGCCAGGCGGTGGCCGGTCGGGCAGACGATGACGATGTCGGTGCTGATCAGCGTCTCGAATCGAAGCGTGGAACTTGCCCGGCTGACCCGGGGGGTGATGGCGAAATCCACCTGGCCGTCCGTGACCAGGTCGACCATGGACTTGGAGTCCGTCGGGATGACCTGCACGTGAACGCCTGGATGCAGCTCCTGGAAACGGCGGATGGTCTCGATCAGATCGACGCTTCGGGGGATGGCGACGGGCATGGTGGCTATGCGGACCGACCCGCGGAGCAGTCCCCTGACCTCCGCGACGGCATCGCGCGCATGCTCGGCGTCCTGGAGCGCGCTCCGGGCCGGCTCGAGGAACGCCCGACCGGCGTCGGTGAGCTCGGCGCCGCGTCGACCACGGATGAACAGGTCGGTTCCGAGCTCGCGCTCGAGGGCCAGCAGAGATGCCGAGAGGCTTGACTGGACCATGAATATGCGGGCTGCGGCCCGGGTGAACGAGCCTTCCTCGACGACGGCCAGGAAGTGCTCTATCTGTCTCAGTTCCACACAGGGATTCAACGGCCGGCGCAGCCAGATGCGAGGCCCGAACTGATCACGGGTGTTTGCTGGCTGCCATCGACGCCGACGATGGCAGCCAGGTCCGAGCCCGGCCGCAGACGTGCACGTGCGCCCCAGCCACCCAGGCTCTCCAGGCGGTCGGGCCCTAGTTGCCTCACCGGCAACCGCCCCACGCAAACGCCGAGAAGCATCGCCGACCGTCGATCCCGGACACCTTGCCCTTCGCCAGTCTCTGGTCCGCCAAGGGCTCGGCGGCATCGACCCAGAACCACGTCCCGGCGATCGGCCACCAGCGGTCATCGACGAGAAGCGTGGCTGAGCTGCGCTGGTGTCGCCTCTCGCCGCTGGCCGGCGAGTCCTGTGTTGACCGTCCTGCGGACTTCTTGCGGGCTGGGTGCGTGCGCCGCTGAGGCCGCTGAGGGCGCCGTGCGGGCACGGGCCGAACTCGTGGCACGTGCAGAGCGGCGCTCAGGCCGCTGACCTGCACACCATGTGGTGCCCCCGGCAGGATTCGAACCTGCGACACACGGTTTAGGAAACCGATGCTCTATCCCCTGAGCTACGGGGGCTCGTCGGCAGTGGGCCGACCGGGGTACGGGCCGAGATTAGCGGTCGGCCGACACGGACCCCGGGGCACCGCCGGTATCGCCCACGGGGACGACGCGAGGGAACTAGCGTCTGGGCATGGTCTTCGCCCTGGCCGAGTTCGCGTTGATCGCGCTCGTGATCGGCCTGCTCGTGCTGGGCGGCTGGGTCTTCTGGCGGGCGCTGCGAGGGGAGATCGGCGGATCGCCGGGGGTCCGGCGCCTCCCGTCCGGTCCTCGAGCCGAACTGGCGGCGGCGATCGGACAGGCCCGCTGGGCACCGGGTCACGACGAGGTGGACGGCGTCACGCGGGTGCTGCTGCGGCGTACCTACACCGGGCTGGACGGCCGGCCGGCGGTGCTCGAGGAGCGGGTGCTCGAGACGTTCCCGGCCGCCGATCCCGCGTGGGAGGCGCTGTTCACCGAGGCGATGGCGAAGGCGCGCTACCGGTGCACGTATCTGAACGCCGAGGAGTCCGGATAGTGCGACGTCGGCGCGAGCCGCGATCGGAGGGGACGATGGCCGCGTGACTGCCGCCCCCGCCACGCGTCCGCTCCGGATCGCCGGGGCCAGCACGGCCGCCGTCCCGTCGCTGGAGCCGCTCGCCGGCCTGGTCGCCGAGGGCGAGGTCCTCGTGCTCTCGGGTGCGGGACTGTCCACCGACTCGGGCATTCCCGACTACCGCGGCGCGACCGGCAGCCTGCGCCGGCACACCCCGATGACCTACCAGACCTTCACCCGCGACCCGCGCGGACGGCACCGCTACTGGGCGCGCAGCTTCGTGGGCTGGCAGCAGATCCGCGCGGCCCGGCCCAACGACGGTCACCGCGCGGTCGCCGACCTCCAGGCGGCGGGCCTCGTCGGCGGCGTCATCACCCAGAACGTCGACGGGCTGCACCAGGCCGGTGGCGCGCGGGACGTCCTGGAACTGCACGGTGGCCTCGACCGCACGGTGTGCCTGACCTGCGGGGACGTCGCCGACCGGGCGGAGCTCGACCAGCGGCTGCGCATGGTCAATCCGACGTTCGGGCCGCACGTCGACGAGGTCAATCCCGACGGGGACGTCGAGCTGCCCGAGGCACTGCTCGACGACTTCGTCATGGTCGACTGCCTGGTCTGCGGATCCGGCCCGCTCAAGCCCGACGTCGTCTTCTTCGGTGAGACCGTGCCCCGCGACCGGGTCGAGCAGTGCTTCTCGCTGGTGGAGCAGGCGCGCAGCCTGATCGTCCTGGGCTCGTCCCTGACGGTCATGAGCGGCTACCGGTTCGTACTGCGGGCCGCGAAGCTCGGCATTCCGGTCGCCATCGTCACGGCCGGCCCGACGCGGGGGGACGGCAAGGCCACCGTCCGGGTCGACGCGCCGCTCGGAACGGTCCTGCCGGAGCTCGTCCGCCGCGTGGCCGGTTGAGTCGGGTTCCGTGAGCCGGGACGTCGAACGCACCGGCGACGGCCGCTACGTGGTCGTCGACGGGCGCCGGTGGCGGACCGCCGACCCGGCCTTGCCGGACGACGTCCGGGCCCGGTTGCTGCACCACCTGGGCGTCGCGCGCTCCGGTGTGGGTGTGGCGGGCAAGGCCGGCGACGACACCGCGGTGGCGGCCGCACGGGCGCGCGTGCAGCTGGCCAAGACCGGGCTCGGCGAGCGCGGACCGGTGTGGTGGGAGCAGTCCGAGGACGAGCGGCGGGCTCGCTGGGAGGCGGCGCTGCGCCAACTGGAGAGCTGAGCAGGCCGATCGCGGCCCGTGGTTCGCGCCGCAACCGAACGGGCAGGAACGGCGGTGATGCAGACCTTCCTGCCGGTGGCCGATTTCGAGGACGGCGCCCGGCTGCTGGACTCGCCGCGACTGGGCAAGCAGCGGGTGGAGACGCTGCAGATCCTGCGGGCGCTCGAACTGCCCGACTACGGCTGGGCGAGCCATCCCGCCGTCCGGATGTGGCGTGGCCGAACACCGGCCCTGGTCGCCTACGGCCTGGCGATGGTGCGGGTCTGGCGGGAACGCGGCTTCGCCGACACCACGGAGATCCAGATCGGTGAGTTCGCCCCCGAGGTGGTGGGTGCGACCCAGGCACAGCTTGCCGACGCCGGTCTGCTGCCCTCCTGGGTCGGGAACGAGGCGCTGCACCGCTCCCACCGGTCCAATCTGCTGGCCAAGGACCCGGACTACTACCGGCCGCGCCTGACCGAACGGTTCGGACCCGAGCCCGACGACCTGCCCTACGTGTGGCCGG
>JAOPWH010000066.1 GCA_025965795.1 Blastococcus sp. | reverse complement strand
AGGCCATCCTCCATCCGAAGCAGCTTCTGGGTCTCCCCCTCCAGCAGCCGGCCCGCGGGGATACCGGTCCAGGCCTGCACGACCTCGGCGATGTCGTCGGGGCCGACCTCCTCGTTGAGCATCGACTCGCCGGTCTGCACCGACTCCTCGGCCGATGTCAGCGCCTTCTCCAGCTCCGGCAGCCGGCCGTACCGCAGCTCGGCGGCACGGGCGAGATCGCCGTCGCGCTCGGCCCGCTCGGCGTCGAGCCGGACGTGCTCGAGCTCCTCCTTGATCCGCTGGATGCGCTCGATGGCGGTCTTGTCCTGTTGCCACCGGAAGGTCAACTCGGCCAGCTCCTGCCGGCGGTCGGCGAGATCCTCGCGCAGGGTCGCCAGCCGCGCCTGAGAGGCGGGATCGTCCTCCTTGCCGAGCGCCATCTCCTCGATCTCCATGCGGCGGACGGCCCGCTCGACCTCGTCGACCTCGACCGGACGGCTGTCGATCTCCATGCGGAGCCGGCTGGCGGCCTCGTCGACGAGGTCGATCGCCTTGTCCGGCAGGAACCGGGCGGTGACGTAACGGTCGGACAGGGTGGCGGCGGCGACGATGGCGGTGTCGGTGATCCGCACCCCGTGGTGCACCTCGTAGCGCTCCTTGAGCCCCCGCAGGATGCCGATGGTGTCCTCGACCGACGGCTCTCCCACGTAGACCTGCTGGAAGCGTCGCTCGAGCGCGGGGTCCTTCTCGATGTGCTGGCGGTACTCGTCGAGCGTGGTGGCCCCGACCATGCGCAGTTCACCGCGGGCGAGCATCGGCTTGATCATGTTCCCGGCGTCCATGGCCGAGTCGCCGGAGGCACCCGCGCCGACGATGGTGTGCAGCTCGTCGATGAACGTGACCACCTGGCCCTCGGCGTCGGTGATCTCCTGCAGGACGGCCTTGAGCCGCTCCTCGAACTCGCCCCGGTACTTGGCTCCGGCCACCATCGAGCCGAGGTCGAGCGCCATGAGGCGCTTGCCCTTCAGGCTCTCCGGGACGTCGCCGGCGACCATCCGCTGGGCCAGGCCCTCGACGATCGCCGTCTTGCCGACGCCGGGCTCGCCGATCAGCACCGGGTTGTTCTTGGTCCGGCGGGACAGCACCTGGACGACGCGACGGATCTCGGTGTCCCGGCCGATGACGGGGTCGATCTTGCCGTCGCGCGCCCGCTGGGTGAGGTCGACCGCGTACTTCTCCAGCGCCTGGAACGTCGACTCGGGATCGGGCGTGGTCACCTTGCGGTTGCCCCGAACGGTGCGGAAGGCGGCCAGCAGTGCGTCCGGCGTCGCCCCGGCGCCGGTGAGGACGGCGCCCGCCTCACCCTCGGAACCGGCCAGGCCGACGAGCAGGTGCTCGGTGGAGACGAACTCGTCGCCGAGGGCACTGGCCTGCTCGCCGGCCGCGTTCAGCACCCGGAGCAGGTCACGGGACGGCGACGGGGCGGGGACGGTGGCGCCGCTCACGCTCGGGAGCCGGCGCAGCGCGGCATCGGTCTTCGCGCGCACGTCGGCCGGATCGGCGCCGACCGCCTTCAACAGGGGCCCGGCGATGCCGTCGGTCTGCTCGAGCAGCGCGGCGAGCAGGTGCAGCGGCTGCAGATCGGCCTGGCCACGGCTGACGGCGAGGCGCTGGGACGCGGTGACGGCTTCCTGGGAACGGGTGGTGAGCTTGCTCTCCATGGTGCTGGCGCGGGTCCTCTCGTCGGAGCTGGTGCGAACGGCCGGTCCACCGCGGGGACCGGCTGTTCCTGCCGCTCCGTCCAACGGACGGAGAGTTGAGTGTGTTCCACTCAAGTTCAGTCGATTGCAGGCATCGCACCTGCTCGTCCCCGGGCCGAACGACTGCCCCGGCGGCATCTAACCGTGGACGTCCTAGACTGCGGCAATGACCGCGTTGCCAGCACCGAGCGTCGCCCTGGACGACCAGTTGTGCTTCGCGCTGTACGCCGCCTCCCGAGCCGTGACGGCGCGCTACCGCCCGATGCTCGACGAACTCGGCCTGACCTATCCGCAGTACCTGGTCATGATGCTGCTCTGGGAGTCCGACCACCAGACCGTGGGGCAACTGGGCGCTCGACTCGCCCTCGACAGCGGCACCCTCTCGCCCCTGCTCAAGCGGCTCACCGCCGCCGGCCTGGTCACCCGCCACCGCCGGGTCGAGGACGAGCGCTCGGTCTCCATCGCACTCACCGACCAGGGCCGCGACCTGCGCGACAAGGCGTTCCGCATCTCCGAGGAGATGATCGGCGCCATCGGCCTCGACGCCCCCGAGTTCGCCGACCTCAAGGCGAAGCTGCGGCTGGTCATCGAGCGCGTCAGCCAGCCCGCCGACTCCTGAGGAACACCTGCCCGGTCAAGCGTGCGTGCCGCTGCTCCGGGTAGGGGCGGAGGGACGCCGTCCAGCCGTGGGCGGCCCTCCCCGAAAGAGGCGTTCATGCCCACTCGCACCGCACGCACCGCCTGGAACGGCACCCTGCAGGACGGCTCAGGCCGCACCGAACTGGTCAGCTCCGGTCTGGGCACGTTCGACGTCTCCTGGCCGAAGCGGACATCGAACTCGGCCGACGGCAGCACCAGCCCCGAGGAACTGATCGCCGCGGCACACGCCTCCTGCTACGCGATGGCCTTCTCCGGGGGGATCGCCAAGGCCGGCGGCACCCCCCAGAGCCTCGACGTGACCGCTGACGTCGACTTCGGCCCGGACAAGGAGCGCGGCGGGTTCATGATCACCGGCATCAAGCTGACCGTGCGCGGTCGGGTCGACGGGCTCGACGCGGCCGGGTTCGAGAAGGCGGCCGAAGAGGCCAAGGCCGGCTGCCCCGTCAGCAAGGCGCTGGCCGGTGTCGACATCACGCTGGACGCGCACCTCGAATGACCGACCCCGGCTGAGCAGACGACGACGGCGGGCCCCTTCCTCGTCGAGGGGGCCCGCCGTCGTCGTGGGGGTCAGCGCGCCTGGTCCGTCCCCGATGCCTCGCTGCGCAGCCGCTGCTCGCCGCTCTGCGTGCTCAACGCGACCTCGTGGATGAACACGATGGCGACCACGGCGATCGCTGCCACGACGGCCGAGATCAGGAAGATCCGGCCCGTCGCGTCCCCGTAGGAGACCCGGATCAGCGTCCGGATGACCGGCGGGGCCTGGTTGAAGTCCGCCAGACCGACGGAGCCGGAGCCTGCGGCCGCGGCGGCCGCGCCCGGCACCGAGGCCAAGCCCTTGACGATCAGATCCCCCACGTGGGTGCTGAGCACCGCCCCCAGCACGGAGACACCGATGGTGCCGCCGAGGCTGCGGAAGAACGCGACCGCCGAACTGGCCGCCCCCAGGTCCGAGGCGGCCACGGTGTTCTGCACGGCCAGCACGAGGTTCTGCATGGTCATGCCGATGCCCACGCCGAGGACGAAGAGGAACGATCCCAGCAGGACCATGTTCGTCTCGTGGTCGATGGACGACAGCATCGCGAACCCGGCGACGACCAGGATCGAGCCGGTGACCAGGAAGCTCTTCCAGCGGCCGGTCCGGGTGATCAGGATCCCTGACACGGTCGAGGACAGCAGGAGCCCGGCGACCATCGGGATGGTCAGCAGACCGGCCGCCGTCGGCGAGTAGCCCCTCGAGATCTGCAGGTACTGGCCGAGGAACACCGAGGAGCCGAACATGGCCACACCGACCGCCATGCTCGCCACGATGGCCAGGGTCGTCGTCCGGTCGCGGAACAGGCGGAGGGGGACGATCGGCTCCTTGGCCCGCAGCTCGGTGACCACGAAGGCCACGATGGCCAGCACGCCGCCGCCGAGGAAGAGGGCCGATCCGGTCGAGAGCCAGGCGAAGCTGTCGCCGGCCAGGGTCACCCAGATCAGCAGGGCGGAGACGCCGGCGGTCAGGAATGCTGCGCCGAGGTAGTCGATGTGCACGTCGCGCTTGGTCACCGGCAGGTGGAGCGTGCGCTGCAGCAGGACGAGGGCGACCGCGGCGAAGGGGACGCCGACGTAGAAGCACCAGCGCCAGCCCAGCCAGCTGGTGTCGACCAGCAGGCCGCCGAGCAACGGGCCGCCGACCGTCGCGACGGCCATGACGCCACCCAACAGGCCCGAGTACCGGCCCCGCTCGCGAGGACTGATCATCGCCGCCATGGCGATCTGGACCAGCGCCTGGAGACCGCCGAGGCCGAGCCCCTGCAGCACGCGCCATGCGATGAGCGTCTCGACCGACCCGGAGAGACCGGCCAGCATGGAGCCGGCGATGAAGATCACGATGGCCAGCTGGATCAGCAGCTTCTTGCTGAAGAGGTCGGCGAGCTTGCCCCAGATCGGCGTCGAAGCCGTCGAGGCCAGGAGCGTCGCAGTGACCACCCAGGTGTACTGGCTCTGCGAACCGCGCAGGTCGGTGATGATCGTGGGCAGCGCGTTGGAGACGACGGTCGAGGACAGGAACGCCACGAACATCGCCAGCAACATCCCCGAGAGAGCCTCGAGGATCTGCCGGTGGGTCATCTGACCCTGCTGCTCGACGGGTGCCACGTCGGGGGAGGCGGCGGCTCGCGCGTCGTCCTGACGGACGTCGTCGGGGGACTGGACGGTGGTGGTCACGGTTCTCCTGCGGAAGTTCGGTGCGGTCTGGGGTCCGGGGTTTCAGGGGAGGTCGGCGAGGAGTGGGACGGCGGAGCGGACCGCCGGGGGTTGCGACGTGCCGGCGGTCTCCAGGTCGGTCACCAGGCGCTCGAGCAGGTCGCTGAGCAGTCGGGCATCCGCCTCGTCCCAGCCGGACAGCGCCGTGAGCGACCAGTCGGCGCGGAGTGCCCGCGCCGCGGCCAGCGCCGCGGAGCCGGCGTCGGTGAGCCGGAGCAGGCTGGCCCGGCCGTCCTCCGGGTCGGGACGGCGCTCGACGTACCCGAGCCGCTCCAGGACGGCGAGCTGCCTGCTGGCCACGGAGACGTCGACGCCCACCTGGGCAGCCAGGGCGCTGCATCGCTGATCGCCGTGACGGGCGAGCGGAACCAGCACCGCCCAGCCGAAGGAGGGCAGCTCGCCGTAGAGCTGCGTCGCGGCGCGAGCGCTCAGGTGGCGCCCCGTGCGGACGAGCTGGGCGACGCTCGCCGTCAGCCGGTCCCGGGTCTCGGGCGTGATGGGCATGAGATGTCCTCGCGGTGCGGATCAGTTACATGCAGACCGCAACCATACATCATTGGTTGCGGTCTGCAACTTCCCGACGTCACCGGCGCGTCGCCCGCGTCCGACCCTCTACCGGCGCGCGGTGTGGGTGAGGACACTCCGGACGCACCTCCTCCGATCGGTGGCTCGCCATGGTCCGTCGCCTGCGCACCGTCGTCCTGATCGTGGTCCTGAGCGCCGCGGGCCTCCTCCCGGCCGCACCGGCCGCGGCGACCCCGCCCCCGCCCCTGCCCGTGCAGAACTCCGGCGTCGTCACCCGGCAGGACGTCGCCCCGCAGCCCGGCTCGGAGCCGGACACCGTCGTCGAGCCGGACGTGGCGGTGGATGCGGCCCATCCCGACGTGGCGATCGCCGCCGCCCACGACGGACGGTTCCCCGACGGCGGCGCGGTGTCCATCAGCGTGGCCCGGACCGCCGACGGCGGGAGCACCTGGCACCACCGCCCGGTTCCCAGGATCACCAGGGCCACCGGCGGCAGCTACGACCGGGCGTCGGACCCGGTGGTCGCTTTCGGCCCGGACGGGACCGCCTACCTGTCCGTGGTGGTGTTCGACACCGCCCCCTGCCCGAACTCGCCGTCGGCGGTGCTGGTCCTGACGTCGCCGGACGGCGGACGCACGTGGAGCCGCCCGCACGTCGCCGACAGCAGTTCCACCTGCCGGACGTCCGAGGACAAGAACTGGCTGGTGGTGGACACCTCACCGCAGAGCCCGCACCTCGGACGGGTCTACCAGTTCTGGACGCCGTTCCTGTCCGACGCGGCCGGCCACTTCGTCGGCGCCCGCCAGGCCGTGCGCTGGTCCGACGACCATGCACGGAACTGGAGTGCGACGTCGTACCTCACGCCGCTGAACCACGAGACGCAGAACAGCCAGCCGATGATCACCGCTTCCGGGGCGATCGTGGACACCTACTTCGACTACGGCCCCGCCACCACGGCAGGTGACCGAAGGCCGGGTTCGGCCCCGCACAGGGACGCCGGCCTGGCTCAGCAGGTCGTCGACAACCGGGGGGACATCTTCGCGTCACGGTCCGACGACGGCGGGCGGACGTGGCGGCGGATCGCCCAGGTGGCCGCCAACGGGGGCGGGTTCGCGCCAGGGGTGCGCTGTTGCCTCTTCGCCGCGAACATCGACCGGTCGACCGGGATCATGTACGTCGCCTTCCATGGCGCCGGCCTGGGCACCACCGACCCGGTGTTCCTCGCGGCCTCCACCGACGGCGGACGGCTGTGGACCAATCCGGTGCAGGTCTCGCAGGGTGACCGCACCGGAGTGCAACGGGTCAACGTGGACGTCGTCGCCCAGAACGGCACCGTCTACGTCACCTACGGCACGCGAACCGACCCCGATGCCGCGGGCGGGACCGTGCAGCAGCAGATCTCGGTCTCCCGGAACCGGGGGTCGTCGTTCGGAGCGCCCCAGTCCATCGGACCCGTATCGGTGCTGCAGTACGCCGCTCGGGCCGACGGCTACTTCCCGGGCGACTACATCGGCGAGGCGGTCGCCGGAGGGCGGTTGTACGTCGTCTTCGCGCAGTCGTCCGCGCCACCGCCGTCGTCCAGCTCCCGGTTCCACCAGGTCATCTGGGGAGTCACGCTGCGGCCCTAGAGCGGCACCCGAGGCGGCTCGAGGCCCGTCAGACCTCGGCGGTCTGCGCCTCGCGGGCCTCGCCCAGGCGGTTGAGGCGGTCGAGCAGCTCGCCCAGGATGGCGACGTCCTCGGCGGGCCAGCCGCTCAGATCGGCCTCCCAACGGGCACGCCGCACCTCGCGGATCGAGGCCAGGCGGGACGAGCCCTCCTGAGAAGGAGTCAGCACCTGTGCCCGCCCGTCGGCGGGGTCGGCCGTGCGGTCGACCAGCCCGAGCTCCACGAGACTGGCGATCTGACGGCTCACGGTGCTCTTGTCCAGGCCCAGCCGGGTCACCAGGTCGCTGGCACGCAGGGGGCCGGCGTCCTGGAGCAGGGCCAGCAGCCCGTAGGCGGCGCCGTCCAGGTCCGGGTGGAGTTCACCGGCCAGCCGGGCAGAGATGGCGCGGGACCGGCGCAGCAGCAGCCCGATCTCCCGCTCGAGGCGCACGAAGGCCTCGTGCTGGTCCACAGCCGTGGTGGTCACACGATCTCCGACGTCCCCGCCCCGCCGGAAGTTCCCGCGCGGCTCACGAACGGGTGGTCGGCCGCCAGACGACGAGTGCGGAGCTCGGCCGACGGTGCGGCACCAGATCGCGCCGGTAGGAAGCCGGAACCGCGGCCTCGGCGGCCATACGCCGGCTCTCGGCCCGGTCGAGCTCCTCGAGGAGCTCGTGCACGCGGGCCTGGAGGGCCTCCACGCGCGATTCCAGCTCGATGATGCGCTTGATCCCGGCGAGGTTGACGCCGTCCTCCTGGGACAACCGCTGCACCTCACGCAGCAGCGCGACGTCCCGCGGGCTGTAGCGCCGCCCGCCCCCGGACGTGCGGCCGGGACTGACCAGTCCCAGCCGGTCGTACTGGCGCAGCGTCTGCGCGTGCATCCCGGCGAGCTCGGCGGCCACCGAGATGACGAAGACGGGGGCGTCCTCGGCGACGGCCCGGAAGCCGTCGGACGGCGCGGTCATCAGTGGGCCTCCCCTTGCAGGGCCGCGGTGATCTGCGGACGCGGATCCTCGTCCATCTCCTCGGCCAGCGACTCGATCACCTTGCGCTGGGCGGCGGTCAGCCGCACGGGCACCGCCACGTCCAGGGTGACCAGCAGGTCGCCCGCCCGTCCCTTGCCCTTCACTCCGCGGCCGCGGACCCGGAGCGTGCGGCCGCTGGCCGTGCCCGGCGGAACCTTGAGCGAGACGTTCCCGTCCAGGGTCGGCACGGTCACCGTCGTCCCGAGAGCCGCCTCGGCGAAGGTGATCGGCACGGTCAGCGTCAGGTCCTCGCCCTTGCGGCCGAACAGGCTGTGCTCGGACACGTGGACGACGACGAACAGGTCGCCGGCCGGTCCGCCCCGGCGACCGGGGGCACCCTTGCCGGCCAGCCGGATGCGCTGCCCGTCCTTCACGCCGGCCGGGATGCGCACCGTGATCGTGCGGGTCTGCGTCGTCACGCCGCTGCCCGAGCAGGTGGGGCACGGGTCGTCGACGACCGAGCCGGTGCCGCGGCAGTTGCGGCAGGGCTCCGAGAAAGCGAACGCGCCCTGGCTCCGGCTCGTGACGCCGGCGCCCTGACACACCGGACAGGTGTGCGGGCTCGTGCCCGGCTTGGCGCCGCTGCCGGCGCAGGTCGGGCAGGTGCCAGGGCTCTGCATGCGCAGCGGCACGGTCACACCGAGCACCGCCTCGTCGAAGGAGAGCGTCGCCTCGGTCTCGACGTCCTGACCGCGGGCCGGCCCGGACGCGGCCTGGCTGCGCGCACGGGCTCCGCCGCCGGCGGCGCCCCCGCCGAACAGCCCACCGAGGATGT
>JAOPWH010000065.1 GCA_025965795.1 Blastococcus sp. | reverse complement strand
TGGGGTGCACGGAGGCGCCCCGGCCGGGGAGCCTCCGGCGCGGGTCCGGGACCAGGGTCCCGGACCGGACGACGACTCGCAGCAGTTCGGTGGCCGGAGCGCGCGTCCGGCACCCCACACAGGTGCGGACCGGATGCGACGTTTCGACCACCCTGCACTCTAGCGCGTGGGGCGCCCGGGGTGTTCCGCACGCCGGGACTGTGACCCCTGCGGGGCCCCGTGCGGGGACGGACGCCCCCCGGCCGGCGCCGCGGGTGCTCCCGAACGGAGGGGTGCGCGGCCCATCCCCGGGGAGGGCGCCGACGCCTCGTCGTCGCCCTGCGCGTCGCTGCGGATGTCGATCCGGCAGCCGGTCAGCCGCGCGGCGAGGCGAGCGTTCTGACCTTCCTTGCCGATCGCCAGGGACAGCTGGTAGTCGGGAACGACGACCCGGACGGCCTTCGCCTGGGGGTCGACCACCCGCGCCTCGGTGACCCGTGCCGGGCTGAGCGCGGAGGCGACGAAGGTGGCCGGATCGTCGGACCAGTCGACGATGTCGATCTTCTCGCCGTGCAGCTCGCTCATGACGTTGCGCACGCGCTGCCCCATCGGACCGATGCACGCGCCCTTGGCGTTGAGCCCGGACACCTTGGAGCGGACCGCGATCTTCGAGCGGTGACCCGCCTCGCGGGCCACCGCCATGATCTCGACGCTGCCGTCGGCGATCTCGGGCACCTCGAGGGCGAACAGCTTGCGCACCAGGTGCGGGTGGGTGCGGGAGACGGTCACCTGCGGCCCGCGGAAGCTGCGGGCGACGGACACGACGTAGGCCTTCAGCCGGCTGCCGTGCGTGTACTCCTCGTGGGGCACCTGCTCGGTCTGCGGTAGCACCGCCTCGACCTTGCCGATGTCGATGAGCACGGTGCCCTGGATGTTGCGACGGTCGTGCGCCTGCACGATGCCGCTGACGATGTCGCCCTCCTTGCCGGCGTACTCACCGAACGTCTGCTCGTGCTCGGCGTCGCGCAGCCGCTGCACGATGACCTGCTTGGCCGTGCTCGCCGCGATGCGGCCGAAGTCGGTCGGGGTGTCGTCCCACTCACGCACGACCTCGCCGTCGGGACCGTGCTCCTGCGCCAGGACGGCGACCTCGCCGCTCTTGCGGTCGACGTGCACCCGGACGTGCTTCGCGGCGCCGTCGGCGTGCCGGTAGGCGGTGACGAGGGCCGACTCGATGGCCTCGATGACCGTGTCGGCAGGAATGCCCTTCTCCCGCTCTACCGCCTTCAGTGCGGTGACGTCGATGTTCATGGATCTCCTCCGTCGTCGTCCGCGTCCTCTTCCTCGGCTCCGTCCGCCGGCTCCGCGGTGCCGGGCCTCGCGAACTCGACCTGCACGCGGCCGGCTCCGAGCTGGGCCCAGGGCACGTCCCGCGGGGTCGGCGGGCGCTTCTTGGCACCTGGCTTGCCCGGCGTCTCGACGGCGAGGGTGACACCGGCATCGTGCACCGCGGTGATCCGCCCGGTCACCTCGTCGGCCGACCCTGACGGGCCCACCCGCACAGCGACCATCCGGCCGGTGTTGCGGCGCCAGTGCCGCGGCTCGGTGAGCGGCCGGTCGACCCCCGGGCTGGTCACCTCGAGGACGTAGGGCGTGCGCCCCATGCCGTCGTCGTTGCGGTCGAGGACCTCGGAGACCGCCCGGCTCACCTCGGCGACGTCGTCGAGCGTGACGCCGGAGTCCCGGTCGACGACCACCCGGACGACGCTGCGCCGGCCGGCCGGCGTGACCACGAGCTCTTCCAGGTCGTACCCGGCCGCGTCGACGACGGGCTCGATCCAGCCGGCCAGCCGCGAGGTGGCGGGGTCGGGCCGTTGAGTACCGCGAGGGGCGGACACGGCTTCCTCCTCCAGTTCCGGGCGGCCGCACCGGGACGGTGCGCGCACCCCTCCGCTCCGGCGCCGACCGGCCGTCGGCGCGGGTCGGATCCGGGACCGAGGGGAAAGCCCAGGCTACCGCCCGGCGCGACGCGTCGAGACCACGGTTCCGGGGTGCCCGCGGACCTCGCTGGTACGGGAGAGGCGGGCGGGAGGCAGGGCCGGACTCGAGACGCGCCTGGGCCGGAGGACGCGGCCCTCCGCGCGTGCGGCTGCGAGGATGGGGGCGATGGCTCCTCTTCCCGCCCCCGGCATCACTCGCCGCACCCTGCTCGCCGCCTCCGCGGCCGGGGTGGCTCTGCTGGTCGCCGGATGCACCTCGTCTCCTCCTGGCGGGCGGGAGGCCGTCACGAACCGACAGGCCGACGCGCTCGCCGCCCAGCTCGCGGTCCAGGAAGGGCTGGTGGCCGCCTACGCCGCGGCTTCGAAGGCCGACCCGGCGCTGGGTACCGCGGTCACCGAGCTCGCCGCACAGGCTGCCGAGCAGCTCGACCGGCTCCGGAAGGCGGCACCGAACAGCACGCCGGCGTCCGCCGGCGCCACGTCCACCGGCGCCGCCCCCGCCGGGGCGGGCGCGAAGGCCTGGCTGCGTGCCCAGGTCGGGGATGCCGCCACCTCACACGCCACCGCCTGCCTGGACCAGTCCGGGGCGCGCGCCGCCCTGCTCGGCTCGATCGCCGCCGGACTCCGCGGCCAGGAAGGGCGACTGGCATGAGAGGGCCCGGCAATGGCTGACGGCAGCGGCGCGGACGGCACGCTCGACGAGGGCACGGAGAACGCGGCGCTGCAGAAGGCGCTGGCCGCCGAACACGCCGCGATCTGGGGCTACGGCGTCGTCGGCGCCGCCCTCGGTGCCGGCGGCCGCGCCCCGGCGGCCACCGCGGAATCGGCGCACCGGGACGTCCGCGATCGGGTGGAGGCGCTGCTCGGGGACCGCAAGGTCGAGCCGGCCGGGGCCGAGGGCGGGTACGCCCTGCCCTTCCCGGTGCTGTCCGCCGTCGACGCGGCGGCCCTGGCGGTCGTGCTCGAGGACGGCATCGCGGCGGCCTGGGTGCGGGTCCTGGACCAGGCGGCCGAACGGTCCACCCGGGAACTCGCGGTCGGGGTGCTCGGGGCCGCCGAGGTCCGTGCGGTGGCCTGGCGCGGCGCCGCCGGCCAGAACCCGGTGACCAAGGCGCTGCCGGGCCTCCCCGCCGCCTGAGAGAGGACCTCCAGAAGACCCCCACCTCCGGCCCCCTCCCGGGCACCGCCCCGAGCGTGCGAGGGGTGGGGAGGAGAGGGTCCCTTCTCAGCCCAGGGCGCCCAGGAAGGCGTCGGTGACCGCCACGGCGGTGCTGCTGGACTGCCCGCCTTCCACGAGGACGGCGAAGGCGATGTCTCCGGCGGGGCCGCGGAGCTGGTAGCCCATGAACCAGCCGTGCGAGTCGGGCGGGGTCTTGCTCCCGTACTCGGCCGTCCCCGTCTTGCCGAATACCTCGCCCCGGTCGGCGAGTGCGCTCGCCGTCCCGGACGTCACCACGGCCCGCATGAGAGGACGAAGCGAGTTCAGGACCTCGTCGCGGGGGCCCCGCGGCACGGCACCGGACGCGTCGGCGCCCACGACCTCGACCGGTGGAGCCGGTGTGCCGCTGGCGACCCCGGCCGCCACCAGCGCCAGCTGCGCCGGGCTCATGAGCACCTGACCCTGCCCGATGGCGTCGGCGGCCTTGGTGGTGCCGGTGCTGTCGGTCGGCACGCTGCCGCCGAAGATGTCGACGGGCAGGTCCCACTCGGCGCCGATGCCGTAGGACGCGGCCGCCTCGGCGAGCGCGCCGTCGGGCAGCTCGAGCGCGGCCTGGATGAACGTCGTGTTGCACGACTGCGCGAAGGCCTCGGTCAGGGGGACGGTGCCCAGCGCCAGGTCGTGCGCGTTCTTGAACTCCCGGCCCTCGACGGTCGTGGTCGCCGGACAGGGCACCGGGGTCGTGGGCGTGACGGCGCCCGCGGACAGCAGCGCCGTCGCCGTCACCACCTTCATGCTCGAGCCGGGCGGGAAGTGCCCGGTGAGGGCGTTTCCCGCGTCCGCCACCTCGTTGGAGGACACGGCGAGGATCTCGCCGGTACCGGGTCGGACCACCACCACGTGGGTGGGCAGGGTCTGCGTGGCCACGGCCGCATCGGCGGCGTTCTGGACGGCCGGCACGAGCGGCGTCTGGACCGGTGTGCCCGGAATGGCCTCGACGGCGGCGATCTGCCGGCCCTCGTCCCCGGTGGAGTCGTCGGTGCTCACGACGGTGACGGTGAAGCCGGGGGTGCCGGCGAGCTGGCTCTGGAAGGCGCGCTGCAGTCCGGACAGGCCCAGCTGGTCACCGGCCGTGAACCACGGCGTGCCCTCCTTCTCCGACTCCTCGAGCACCTCGGCGGTGGCCGCGCCGATTCGGCCGAGCAGCGCCTCGCCGAAGCCGGTGGAGGGCACCAGGAGCCGGGTCTCGGTCGGGAAGACCGCCCCGGGCAGGTCGAAGATCTGGGCACGGACCTTCTCGAAGGCGGGCCGGCGCAGGGTGATGACCGGCACGAACTGCCCCGCCGGAGCGGCCCGGACGTGGGCGACGATGTCCTCCGCCGCAACCCCCGTGGCCGCCGACAGGCCCGCGGCGAGCGCCGGCAGGTCGGTCACCTTGTCCGGGTCGACGCCGACGTTGACCACCTCGGTCGGCGCGAACAGCGGCTTGCCGTCGGCGTCGGTGATGGGCGCACGGTCGGGCAGGGCACGGGCCAGCTCGAGATGCTGACCCTCCCCCAGCTCGGGATGCACGAGGGCCGGCTCGGCGACCACCCGCCAGTCCTCGCCTGACTTCCGGAGCTGGAGGGTCGCCTCGTAGGTCCAGGGCGGCGCGGCGACGAGGTCCCAGGTCGCCGTCCAGTCGACGGTGGCCTGTTCGTCCTTGACGTCGACCGTGCCGATCTTCGCCTTGAGCACCGCGTCGGGCAGGTCCTCGGCGGTCTGCTGGAGCAGCGCGGCGGTGACCTCGGCGTCGTCGGTGGCCTTCGCGGCGGCGGCCGGGTGGCCCGAGGACCAGTCGTCGAGGAACTCCTGGGCAGCCGACTTCACGTCGTCCTCGGCGCTGCCGGTGCAGGCGGCCAGCGCCGGCAGCATGATCAGCAGGCAGGTGAGAAGGGCGGGTCCCCGTCGTGTCCGCACGCACACAGATTGTCAGACGGGAGCTGCGGAACCGGGAAAGGCCGCCTCAGAAGAGCACGCTGGCGTAGCGGCCGACCTCACGGAAGCCCACGCGCCGGTAGGCGGCCCGCGCCGTCGCGTTGAAGTCGTTGACGTACAGGCTGACCACCGGGGCGATCGCCGCCCGCGCGTACTCGACGACCGCCGCCGTCCCGGCGGTGCCGATGCCGCGGCCGCGGTGCGACGGCGCCACCCAGACGCCCTGCACCTGGCAGACCGCGCGGGAGACGGCGCCGATCTCCGCCTTGAACAACACCCGGTCCCCGTCGAACCAGGCGAGGGACTGTCCGGCGCCCACCAGCTCGGCCACGCGGGCGCGGTAGCCGGCTCCGCCGTCCACCCGGAGCGGACTGATCCCAACCTCTTCGGTGAACATCGCCACCGCCGCGGGCAGCAGCAGCTCGAGCTCGGCCGGCCGGACCGGGCGGACCCGGGGTTCCGCCGCCACCGCGGGCGGACCGTCGATCGCCAGCAGCGGCGGGCGGGGGCGGTGGTCGCGGGCCGGACCCCACTCCGACGCGAGCAGCTCCCACAGCGGCTCCACCGCCGCGGCGGGGCCGACGATCGTCGAGCACCGGCGACC
>JAOPWH010000062.1 GCA_025965795.1 Blastococcus sp. | reverse complement strand
GTCCAGCAGCACCTCGTCCCGGTCGACCTTGACGATGACGCCTTCGACGATGTCGCCGTCGTTGAAGTACTTGATCGTCTGGTCGATGGCGGCGAGGAAGTCCTCGGCGCTGCCGATGTCGTTGACGGCGACCTGGGGGGTGCTGGAAGGACGGACCTGAGTGGAGGTCATGTGGTTGGTTGCTCCGGACGGTTTATGCGTAGGGACAGGAGTGCCCGCGGCCGATGCGGCCTCAGGTGTAGTTCAGCGGGGAAAGCCGGCGCGTGCGCTCCCACGGGAGAGCACGACAGACCTCTGGCGCATTCCCCATCGTACGGACGTCGAGACCGCCCGGTCCACCTGGGTCCGGTCGGGCTGGGCCGCCTTCCGGCGTGTCACCATCGGCGAGTCATGACCCCCACTCCCTCGCCTCCGTCCGCGCTGCCGCTGGGCGGTGACGGCTATCCGGCAGCGGGCGGGGTGGCCCGTCGTGCCGCGGGTGCCGAGGAGTCGGTACGGGCGAACCGCCGGTGGTGGGACGCCGCCGCACCGGCCTACCTGGCAGAGCACGGGGCGGACCTGGGCGACGTCGACTTCCTCTGGTGCCCCGAGGGGCTGCGCGAGGCCGACGCCCACCTGCTCGGGGACGTCGACGGCCGGCGGGTGCTGGAGGTCGGCTGCGGTTCGGCGCCCTGTGCCCGCTGGCTCCGCGCCGCCGGAGCCGACGTCGTCGCCCTCGATCTCTCGGCCGGGATGCTGGCCCGGGCCGCCGAGCTCAACCGGTCCACCGGGCTGGCCGTGCCGCTCCTGCAGGCCGACGCCGGAGCCTTGCCGCTCGTCTCGGCGAGCGTGGACCTGGCCTGCTCGGCGTTCGGCGGGCTGCCCTTCGTCGCCGACGTCGAAGGGGCGCTGGCGGAGGTGGCGCGGGTCCTGCGGGCCGGAGGGCGGTTCGTCGCGTCGGTGAACCACCCGATGCGCTGGCCCTTCCCCGACTCCCCCGACCCGGACGACCTGCGGATCACCTCGTCCTACTTCGACCGCACGCCCTACGTCGAGACCGACGAGCACGGCGCCACCGTCTACGTGGAGCACCACCGCACGGTCGGCGACTGGGTGCGGGCAGTCGTCGGTGCCGGGCTGGTGCTCGAGGACCTGCTCGAACCGGAGTGGACCCCGGGCCGCACCGAGAACTGGGGTCAGTGGTCCCCGGAACGCGGCGCTCTGGTGCCGGGCACCCTTGTGCTCGTCTGCCGCCGACCCTGATGCGGACGCAGTGCCACTTCGGCCTGTCGGCGATCCGATGTCCGCGTTCCGGTGCCACGACGGCGGGACCTTCAGGGGCATCGGCGCGGGTCGCTCGAAGGCGCGCAGGCCCGCCGCAGGCTGCCATGTCTCATGGCCGGGACAGGTCGACCCGACCCGGGCACAGGTCAGGGTCCGCTGGGTTTGTTTCGCGCATCAGGTCAGTGGGCGGCGGCGTCCCAGCTGGCGCCGAAGCCGACCGAGACCTCCAAGGCAACCGACAGATCGGCCGCGCCGGCCATCTCACGGCGGACGAGCTCCTCCAGCGCTTCCCGCTCCCCGGGCGCCACCTCCAGCACGAGCTCGTCGTGCACCTGCAGGAGCGTGCGGGAGCGGAGCCCCTCGGCCTCGATGGCCTTCTCCACGTTCAGCATCGCGACCTTGATGACGTCGGCCGCCGAGCCCTGGATGGGCGCATTGAGGGCCATACGCTCGGCCATCTCGCGGCGCTGCCGGTTGTCGCTGGTGAGGTCGGGCAGATAGCGGCGTCGGCCGAGAGTGGTCTCGGTGTAGCCGGTCAGCCGCGCCTCCTCCACCACGGTGTCGAGGTAGTCGCGGATCCCCCCGAACCGTTCGAAGTACGCGTGCATCTGACCCCGCGCCTCCTCCGGGGTGATCCGCAGCTGCTGGGCCAGGCCGTAGGCGGAGAGGCCGTACGCCAGGCCGTAGCTCATCGCCTTGATGCGGCGGCGCATCTCCGGGTCGACGTCCTCGATCGGGATGTCGAAGGCCCGCGAGGCGACGAAGGAGTGCAGGTCCTCCCCCGACGTGAAGGCCTCGATCAGGCCCTCGTCACCGGAGAGGTGGGCCATGATCCGCATCTCGATCTGGCTGTAGTCCGCCGTCATCAATGACTCGTAGCCCTGGCCGACCACGAAGGCCTGACGGATCCGGCGGCCCTCGGCGGTGCGGATCGGGATGTTCTGCAGGTTCGGGTCGGTCGAGGAGAGGCGTCCGGTGGCCGCGATCGTCTGCTGGAAGGTGGTGTGGATGCGGCCGGCGTCGTCGACCATCGGCAGCAGGCCGTCGATGACCGTGCGCAGCCGGGTGACATCGCGGTGCCGGAGCAGGTGCTCCATGAACGGATGGCCGGTCTGCTCGAGCAGCCAGGTGAGCGCGTCGGCGTCCGTGGTGTAGCCGGTCTTGTTCTTCTTGGTCTTGGGCAGGCCCAGCTCGTCGAACAGCACGGCCTGCAGCTGCTTGGGCGAGCCCAGGTTCACCTCGCGACCGATGACGGCGTAGCACTCGGCGGCCGCTGCGGCGACCCCTTCGGCGAACTCCCGCTGCAGCTCACGGAGGTAGTCGACGTCGGCGGCGATGCCCCGGTACTCCATCGCGGCCAGCACCCGGGTGAGCGGCAGCTCCATGCCGCCGAGCAGCGCGTCCCCGCCCCGCTGCCCGAGCACGGTCTCGAGGGCGTCGGACAGGTCGTTGACCGCCACCGCCTTGAGCACGTCGGCGTGCGCGGCCTCGGCGGCGACGTCCGCCTCGCTCGGCCCCAGTCCGTCGAGGGTCAGCTGGCCCTCCGGTTCGGCGGCGTCCTTCAGCTCGCGCTTGAGGTACCGGACGGCGAGGTCACCGAGGTCGAACGAGCGCTGCCCCGGATTTGCGAGGTAGGCGGCCAGGGCGGTGTCGCTGACGACGCCCTGGAGCTCCCAGCCCCGCGCCCAGATCGCGAGGTACGGGCCCTTTCCTTCGTGCATGACCTTCTGCGTGGTCGGATCGGCCAGCCAGGTGGCCAGCGCCTGCTCGTCGGCGACGTCCAGGTCGGGCCCGAGGTCGACGAAGGTCGCGTGGTCGTTCGCCGCCGCCAGCGCGATGCCGGTCAGCTCGCCCGTGCCGCGCCCCCACGTGCCGCGGAAGATCAGTCCGGTCCGGCCGGTGCGGGCGTTGGTCTGCAACCACTCGCCCAGGGCGCCGGCCGGTACGTCGTCCTCCGCGACGTCGAAGCCGCCCTCCACCTCGGGCTCGGCGCTGGTCAGGGTGGCGAACAGCCGGTCGCGGAGCACCCGGAACTGCAGGTTGTCGAAGAGCGTGTGCACCTCGTTGCGGTCCCACGGCTGGACGGCGAGGTCGGCCGGGCCGAGCTCGAGCGGCACGGCGCGGTCGAGCTCGGTGAGCCGGCGGTTCTGCATCACCGACGACAGGTGCTCGCGCAGCTTCTCACCGACCTTGCCCTTGACCGTGTCGACCTGATCGACCAGCGCGTCGAGGGACCCGTACTCCCTGATCCACTTGGCCGCGGTCTTCTCCCCCACGCTCGGGATGCTCGGCAGGTTGTCGCTCGGGTCGCCGCGCAGGGCGGCGAAATCGGGGTACTGGGCCGGGCTGAGGCCGTACTTCGTCTCGACCTCCCCCGGCGTGAACCGGGTCATGTCCGAGACGCCCTTGCGCGGGTAGAGGACCGTGACGTGGTCGTTGACCAGCTGCAGCGCGTCCCGGTCGCCGGTGGCGATCAGCACGTCCATCCCCTGCTCGACCGCCTGGACGGTGAGGGTCGCGATGACGTCGTCCGCCTCGTAGTTCTCGGCCGTGATGACCGGGACGTGCAGCGCGGCCAGCACCTCCTGGACCAGGCTGACCTGGCCGCGGAAGTCGGTGGGGCTCTCCGACCGGTTCGCCTTGTACTCGGCGAAGATCTCGCTGCGGAACGTCTTGCGGCCGACGTCGAAGGCGACCGCCAGATGGGTGGGCTTCTCGTCGCGCAGGATGTTGATCAGCATCGACGTGAAGCCGTAGACGGCGTTGGTCGGCTGGCCCGTCGTGGTGGAGAAGTTCTCCACCGGCAGGGCGAAGAACGCGCGATAGGCCAGTGAGTGCCCGTCGAGGAGCAGCAGTCGCGGACGCGCCCCCGGAATCGTGGGGGCAGCGGGCGCAGAGGTGGAGACCGGAGCTGACATCGCCGTCGATCCTAGGTGCGGCATGCGACAGGGCGTTCCCGCCGAGCAACTACCGTGCCGGCATGACGACTGCACCCCCCGAGTGGCTCCCCGAAGGCATGCGCAGCCCGCTCGACGACAAGCTCGGCGTCCGCGTCACCGACTGGAATCCCGAGCGGCTCGTCGCCACCATGCCGGTCGACGGCAATCAGCAGCCGTTCGGGCTGCTGCACGGCGGCGCGACCTGCACGCTCGCCGAGACGATCGGCTCGATGGCGGCGGCGGTCCACGCCGGGCCGGACAAGAACGTGGTGGGCATCGAGCTGAACGTGAGCTACCTGCGGGCGGCGGTGGCCGGCAACGTGACGGCGGTGTGCACGCCGATCCGGACCGGCCGGACGCTCTCGACTTTCCTCATCCAGATCGTCGACGACCAGGGCCGGCCCACAGCCTCCGCGCGGCTGACGACCATGACGCTCAGCCCGCCGCAGTAGCCGAACGCAAGGGCCCGACGGCGCGCCGCCGTGCGGCCTGACCGACGCGGCGAGGCACCGGGATGCCCAGCCGGCTGTGCTGCCAGGCCGACAGGGATCGGGTCAGGGAGTCGAGCGTGACGATCCGGCGAGTGGTCAGCGGGGCGAAGCCCATGCGGGCGAAGAAGCGCTGCCGCTCCGCCTCGTGCCCCGCGACCGCCGCCACCACGTGCGCGGCCCCGACCTCGGCGGCATAGGCGGCCGCCGCCGATAGGAGCATCGCGCCGGTGCCGTGCCGCCGGTGGTCCCGGTGGACGACGAAGGTGTCGACGGTGACCTGCGGGTTGCCGAGCACCGACGACAGCGGGTCCAGCCCGAGGACGGCGAGCCCGACGGACACCTCTGCGCTGCCTCCGTCCGCGGGCGCGTAGGAGCCGGGCAGCACGGCGAGGACGACGCGATGGCCCGGGTCGGCCAGCAGCCGGCGGAAGCCGGCCGCGGCGGCGTTCAGCCGGGTATGCCCGGTGAGGACGTCCTCGGCGTGCGCGTCGGCGCGGTGCTGGCGCACCAGAGCGAGGACAGCGGGCAGGTCGTCAGGACGCGCTGTGCGTGTCTCGACGCGGGACCGCGAGCCGGAACCTGACACGGGATGCCTCCCCTGGACGGTGCCAGGAGAGTGCACCCGAGCGCCGCGGTGATCACGGCGGCGCGCCGATGCGTATGCAATCGGTTACATCGCGTTCCGAGCACGGTCGCGCGGGTTCAGCTGGCGAGCTCTTCGCCCAGGTAGGCCGCGCGGATCCGGTCGTCGGCGAGCAACTCGCGCCCCGTGCCCGCCAGCACGAGCTCTCCCGTCTCCAGGACGTATCCGCGGTCGGCGACGGTGAGCGCCTGACGGGCGTTCTGCTCCACCAGCAGGATCGAGACGCCGTCGACGTTGATCGAGCGGACGATCTCGAAGATCTGCTCCACGATCAGCGGTGCCAACCCCATCGAGGGCTCGTCCAGCAACAGCAGCCGCGGCTTGCCCATCAGCGCGCGGCCGATCGCCAGCATCTGCTGTTCACCGCCGGAGAGCGTGCCGCCCTGCTGCCCGTAGCGCTCCTTGAGCCGCGGGAACAGGTCGAGGACGTGCGCGAGCAGCTCCTGGTCCGGCGCGCGGAATCGGAAGGCTCCCATGACCAGGTTCTCCTGGACCGTCATCCGGGGAAAGACGTGCCGGCCCTCGGGGACGTGGCAGATGCCCACGTTGATCAGCTCGTGCGGCGGGATCCCGTCGATCCGCTGCCCGTCGAAGGTGATCGACCCCGCGGCCGGCTGGAGCATGCCCGAGACCGTCTTCTGGGTGGTCGTCTTGCCCGCCCCGTTCGCCCCGAGGAGCGCGACGATCTCGCCCCTGTTGACGTGGAAGGAGATTCCCTTGATCGCGGTGATCGCGCCGTAGCGGACCTGCAGGTCGACGACGTCCAGCAGGACGTCACCCAGGACCCGCTCGCTGGTTCCTTCGCTCATGACCGCGAGCCTTCCGGAGCGGAGGTACCGGGATCGTCGGTGCCCAAGGGATCCCCGGAGATGTCGATCGTGCGCAGTTCGGGCTGGTCGTGCGACTCCAGTTCCTGCTCGGCCTCCGCCTCCGAGGTGCCCAGGTAGGCCGCGACGACGGCGGGATCGCGCTGGATCTGCTCGGGCGATCCCTCGGCGATGTGCTTGCCGAAGTTGAGGACGACGATCCGGTGCGCCACCGACATGACGAGCTTCATGTCGTGCTCGATCAGGAGCACGCTCACGCCCTCGGTGTTGATCTGCTGGATCAGCGCCGCGAGTTCCCGCTTCTCCGCAGGGTTGGTGCCGGCGGCCGGCTCGTCGAGCAGGATCACGCCCGGGCCGGTGGCCAGCGCCCGCGCGATCTCGAGGCGCCGCTGCTCGCCGTAGGCGAGGGAGCCGGCGAGCGAGTTGGCGCGGCCGGCCAGACCGACCCGGTCCAGCAGGGCGTAGGCGGCCCTGGTGGACTCGCGCTCCTCGCGGCGCTGCCAGGGAAGCCCCAGCATCGCGGAGACCGGCCCGGACTTCTGCCGCGTCTCCACACCCACCTTGACGTTCTCCAGCGCGGTGAGCGCCGGGAACAGACGGATGTTCTGGAAGGTCCGCGCCACTCCCATGTGGTTGACCAGGTGGGTCTTCTTGCCCAGGACGCTCTGCGGGCGGTCGCCCGGACGGGCCGCCACCAGGATCTCGCCCTCCTGTGGCGTGTAGACGCCGGTGAGCGAGTTGAACAGCGACGTCTTGCCGGCGCCGTTCGGACCGATGATCGCGAGGATCTCCCCCCGCCGCATCTGCAGCGTGACGTCGTCGAGGCTCGTGACACCGCCGAACCGCAGGGTGATCGCCCGGACGTCGAACACGAGGTCCGCGGCGTCCGACTCCGTGCTGCTGGCCGCGCTGATGGCCGTGCTCATCGTCGGCTCACACCCCTTCGCTGGCCGGAATGGCCTGGACGCTCGGGCGCGCGGCGATGTCGTGCCCGGCCAGCCCCGTCAACTCTGCCTCACGCCGGCGCGCGGGTATGAGCCCCTGCGGACGGAAGATCATCATGATCAGCAGGACGGCGCCGATCCACATGGTCCGGTCCTCGGCAGGCACCTGGTCGCGGAGGAAGTCGGGCAGCCAGGTCAGTGCCGCGGCGCCGGCGATGGCGCCGATCAGCGAGCCCATGCCGCCGAAGACGACGTAGGCGACGATGAGGATCGAGTTGTTCAGGACGAAGTTCTGCGGGTTGAAGAACCCCACCTGGCTGCCGAAGAACACCCCTGCCAGCCCCGACGTGGACGCACCGATGGCGAAGGCCATGAGCTTCACGCGGGTCGTGTTCACGCCGCTGGCCTGGGCCGCCACCTCGTCCTCGCGGATGGCCGCCCAGGCGCGCCCGAGCCGCGATCCCTCGAGCCGGTAGAAGAGCACGATCACGATCGCCAGCAGCACGAGCAGCAGGTACCAGTACTGCAGCGACGTCCCGCCCCACTCGAACCGGACGAAGCCCAGATCGATCACCGGGTGCGGCACGGGGTCGGACACGCCACGGGGGCCGTTGGTGAAGTTGCCGGGATTGTTGACGGCGATGATCCGGATGATCTCGCCGAAGCCCAGGGTGACGATGGCCAGGTAGTCGCCGCGTAGCCGCAGGGTCGGAGCACCGAGCAGCACACCGGCGAGCAGGCACACCGCGATCGCGATGGGGATCGCCCAGAGCGGCGAGAGCGCCAGCCAGGACGGCGGCTTCACCGGCAGCGAGTTCGTCAGGTACGCGGTCGTGTAGGAGCCGATCGCGTAGAAGGCGATGAAGCCCAGGTCCAGCAGACCGGCCCACCCGATGACGACGTTCAGGCCGATCGCCAGCAGGACGTAGACGCCGATCGTGGTGGACAGCGACTGCTGCCAGAACCCGCTGGCGGTCGGCGGGTAGAACAGCGCCAGACCGATGCCGAACAGGGCCAGGCTCCGGATCGTCGTGGAGCGACCGGCGTCGTGCAGCCGTCCGGCGACCCCGTCCGAGCTCCCCTCGGGACCGCGCCTCCCCTGGAACTGCAGCGCCGCGACCGCGCCGCCGGCGCCGACGGTGAACAGCGCGATGCACAGCACCCAGCCGCCGGTGCCCAGGTTCTGCCAGGGGCCGGTGCCGGTGCCGTACCCCTGGTCCGCGGCCAGGTCGGTGATCGCGTAGAGGGTGTAGAGGACAGCGAGGATCGACAGCGCCGCCGCTGCGGCGGTCGCCCAGCCCAGCGCCCGGCTCCGCAGCCAGACCGCGGCGGCGCCGAGGACGGCGACCACCGCGAAGAGGACGTAGGCCAGCCACCCGAGCACCGCCGTCGCCAGGCCGTCGAGCCCGGACCCGGAGAACAGTGACGAGGTGTCGACCAGCGTCAGGTTGTCCCCGCGCGGTGCGAGCCACGTCGCCAGGACGAGGGCCAGCAGGCCGAGCAGGATCCCCAGGACGATCAAGGGCAGGCCTGGCCGGTACGCCATCACCTGCTCGACGAAGGCCCGCGTCTTCGCCGTCTCCTCCTGTGACCGGGCGGCCACCACGCCCGCACCGGCCAGGATCAGGAAGCCGATGAAGGCGGTCGTCGCGCCGAAGGAGTGGTCCACCCCGCCGGCGAAGGCCACCGACCGGGCGTGCACGACCAGCGTGAGCACCGCGAGGACCACCGACAGCCCGGCCATGATCCAGGCCAGGCGGCGGTTCCGGATGGCGATCGCCACGAAGGTGCCGACGGGGAGCCCGATCAGCGCCACCCACCACAGCCAGCCGAAGAACACGTGGGCCAGGGGCAGGATGCCCGACGTCTGAGCGACCGCGTCGGCGAGCGTGCCGAACTTGCCGTCGCCCAGCGGGTCGTACCACTTCATGAGGAAGAAGGCGGCCACCAGCACCAGGACGGCGACGACGAGAGGCCGGACGCCGGGTCGACGCACGTAGGGCGTGACCACCTCGCGGTACGTGATGACCAGGAACGCGAGGACGCCGAGGAGCAGGAACCCGATGATCCGGACGTCGAGCACCGACTCCCGGAAGGCCAGGCCGTAGTCCTGCTGGGAGCCCTGCTGCCGGCCGACCATCATCGCCAGCACGACCGAGCCGCCGAGGCAGGCCATCAGCCGGGTGACCGCCGGCGGCAGGGAGACCCTGCGGTTCATGCCGCCCGTCCCAGGCGCTCGCCGAGGATGCCGGTCGGACGGAACACGAGGATCAGGATGAGGATCACGAACGCCACGACATCGGTCCACTGGATGCCGATCCAGGCCGTTCCGGTCCACGGCGCGGTCGGGATGAGGTTCTCCGCGATGCCCAGGAGGAGACCACCGATCATCGCGCCGCGGATGTTGCCGATACCTCCGAGGACGGCGGCGGCGAAGGCCTTGATGCCCGGGATGAAGCCCATGGTGTTGGAGAAGACGAACGCCGTTCCGAACAGGAAGCCGGCCGCGCCGGCCAGCGCACCGCCGATGATGAACGTCCGCGAGATCGTGCGGTCGATGTCCACGCCCATGAGCGCGGCCGTCGGGGCGTCCTCCGCGGTGGCCCGGATGCCGCGGCCGAGCTTGGTGCCCGACACCAGGCGGTCCAGGAAGAGCATGAGCAGCAGAGCGGCGACGACGATGATGACCTGCAGCAGCGTCACCCGGGCGCCGAACACGTGGAAGAGCGTCCGGTCGGCGTTGAAGTAGCTCGGGAAGCGGTTGTTGCCCAGCCGGTTGAACAGCTTTCCGAACAGCTGGGAGAGCAGGAACGACGCGCCGATGGCACTGATCAGGAAGGCGAGCTTCGGTGCCCCTCGCTTCCGCAGTGGCCGGTAGGCCACCCGTTCCAGGACGTATGCGATGACCGCACCGGTCAGGGCGCCGGACACGAGCCCCAGGCCGAGCACGAGGACCGCCTCGACACCCGACGTGCTACTGCCGTCGCCGACCACGGCATGGACGACCAGGAAACTTCCGAACGCCCCGGACATGAAGACCTCGCTGTGCGCGAAGTTGATCAGCTGCAGGACGCCGTAGACCAATGTGTAGCCCAGTGCGATGAGGGCGTACATCGATCCCCGGGTGACGCCGAGGATCAGGTAGTTCATGAAGTCCGACACGTACGGGTGCCTCTCTGGGCAGGCGAGACGAGCGGCGGGGTGGACTCTAACGGCACCGGGCTGCCCACGAGCGGCCCGGAACGCGGGTGTGGGGCGGGCCGCACGGCCCGCCCCACACCGGCGTCAGTTCCTCAGTGGGTCACTGCTCCTGGATGTCGCCCAGGATCTTGATGACCCCACCCTCCTGCTGGAAGAGATTGATGACCTGCGAGGACTCCGCCAGCTCGCCGGTCTCGTCGAACTTCACCTGGGTGGTGATGCCCTTGTAGTCCAGCTTGTCCACGGCGTCGGAGACCGCCTTGCGGGTGGGGGTGCCGTCCTTCGCCGCCGTCTTGATGGCCTCGATCATCGCGTTGGTGGCGTCGTAGGCCTCCGGCGAGTAGGTCGAGGGGTCGGCGTTGAACTCCGCCTTGTAGGCCGCGGTGAAGTCCTTGGCCGCGGGCGCCGTGTTCGCGTCCGAGCAGCCGCAGGAGAAGTACCAGCCATCGCCCGCGTCGCCGGCACCCTCGGTGAAGACCGAGGACTTGCCGCCGTTGCCGGTGTACTTGTCGCCATCGAACCCGGCGGTCTGCAGCGCGCGGGCCAGCTGGCCGGCCTGCGCGTCGTAGCCGCCGTAGAACACCGCGTCGGCACCGGCACCGGCAACCGTCGTCGCGGTGGCGCCGTAGTCGGTCGTCTTGGCGTCGACGCCGAGACGCTGCACCGTGACGCCGGCCTTCTCCAGCGCACCCTGGACGATGTCGGCGACGCCCTTGCCGTAGTCGGAGAGGTCGTCGATCACGACGACCTTCTTGTAGCCCTTACCGGCCAGGAACTCGGCGAGCTGCACGCCCTCGAGGCCGTCCGGCGGGACCACCCGGTGGAAGGTGGGGTAGTTCGACTGCGAGAGCGTGTCATTGGTGGCCGAGGGCGAGATGATCGCCATGTCGGCGTCGCCGTAGGTGGTCGCCACGGCGTTCGTCGCACCCGAGAAGGAAGGGCCGACGACGCCGAGCACGGCGTCGTCCTGCAGCACCTGGGCGGCGGCGGTCGGGGCGATCGCCGGGTCACCCTGGTCGTCGGCGCGGAGCAGCTCCAGCTTGAAGCCCAGGTCGCCGCTCTCGTTGGCCTGCTTGATGGCCAGCTCGGCGGCGTTGACCTCGTTGATGCCCAGCTGCTGGTTGTCTCCCGACAGCGGTCCCTCGAACGCGATCTTGTAGGTCTCGCCGCCGCCGGAGCCGCTGAGGCCGCCGCCCTTGCTGTTGTCGCTGCTGTTGGAACACGCCGTCATCGTCAGCGCGCTCGCCAACGCCAACGGCAGAACCCACTGGGCGGGTCGGGTCGATCGCATCAACTACGTCCTCCTGCTTCCACACGAACGCGGGGCGCGTCGCTAAGTCCGGCCTGTTCGACCGGCGACGAACGTATGCAGCGAGAACGCGCGGTGTCTATGCGTCGGGAGCAGTCCGGCGGTCCGTGATTAAAACGTGACCGCGATCGAGCTAAGCGTGGAACGGCGATGTGACGCTGGCGTATCGCGCGGTGTCAGCCGGTCATCTGCGCCTGCCAGGCATGGGACGCGAACCCCGCCGGGGTCAGCCGCCCGCTGGGCCCTCACTGGCCGGGGCCGCGACGAGAATGCTCTCGGCAATGGCCTTCATCGACGTCCGCTGGTTCATCGCCGTGCGCTGGATCCACCGGAACGCCTCCGCCTCGGTGAGTCCCTGGTCGGCCATGAGCCGGCCCTTGGCCTGCTCGATGACCTTGCGGGTCTCCAGGCGCTCCTCGAGGGTGCGCACCTCCTCGTCGAGAGCGGTCATCTCGGCGAACCGGCCCCGGGCGACCTCGATGGCGGGGACGAGGTCGTTCTTCGAGAACGGCTTGACCAGGTAGGCCATCGCGCCCGCGTCACGCGCCCGTTCCACCAACTCGCGCTGACTGAAGGCGGTCAGCACGATGACCGGCGCGATGCGCGCACCCGCGATCTGCTCGGCCGCCGACAGACCGTCGAGGACGGGCATCTGGATGTCGAGGATCACCAGGTCGGGACGCAGCTCGGTGGCGCGGTCGACCGCCTGCTGACCGTCTCCCACCTCCGCGACGACCGAGTAACCCTCCTCTTCCAGCATCTCCTTGAGGTCGAGGCGGATGAGCGCCTCGTCCTCCGCGATGAGGACCCGGATCGTCTCGCTGCTCACGGGGTCGAAGCCTAGCCAGGTCGGGCTCCCGACACCTCCGGCTACGCTGCTCGGGCAGCCGGGGAGCCCGGCGCGCCCCCGTACCCCAATCGGCAGAGGGAGCGGATTCAAAACCCGCGCAGTGTGCGTTCGAGTCGCACCGGGGGCACCCCGCACGTCCGCTCAGCGGTTGACCGTGTCGCCGGGCCGCGCACGCGCGGGGTCACGGTCGGCGATGGTCACGTCCGTCACGGGCGCCAGCCCCTCGGAACTCACGGGTCGATGATCGCCGGGGGCCACCGAATACGGTGACCGGGTGACCGAGCCAGTACCGCACATGACCCCCGAGCAGTTCCGGCAGCACGGACACGAGGTCGTGGACTGGATCGCCGACTACTGGTCCCGCATCGGCTCCTTCCCGGTCCGCTCCCCCGCCGCCCCGGGCGACGTGCGGCAGTCGCTGCCGGACGCACCGCCCGAGCGGGGTGAGCCGTTCGCCGCGGTCCTGGCCGACCTCGACCGCGTCGTGCTCCCGGGGACGACGCACTGGCAGCACCCCGGGTTCTTCGGCTACTTCCCGGCCAACACCTCCGGCCCGTCCGTGCTCGGCGACCTGGTCTCGGCCGGCCTCGGCGTCCAGGGCATGTCGTGGGTGACCTCCCCGGCGGCGACCGAGCTCGAGCAGCACGTCCTCGACTGGCTGGCCGACCTCATGGGCCTGCCCGCCTCCTTCCGCTCCACCGGCACCGGTGGCGGTGTTCTCCAGGACTCCAGCTCCGGCGCCAACCTGGTGGCCCTGCTGGCCGCCCTCCACCGGAGCAGCGGCGGGGCCACCGTGCGCCAGGGAGTGGACCCGGAGCGGGCGACGGTCTACGTCAGCGCGCAGACGCACTCGTCGATGGAGAAGGCGGCGCGGATCGCCGGGCTCGGTTCCGACGCCGTGCGGATCGTCGAGGTCGACGCCGACCTGGCGATGCGGCCGGCGTCCCTCGCCGCGCGGCTCGAGCGGGACGTGGCTCGCGGCTACACACCCGTCCTCGTGTGCGCCACGGTCGGGACGACGTCGACGACCGCGGTGGACCCGCTGGCGGAGCTCGGCCCGATCTGCCAGGAGTACGGGGTCTGGCTGCACGTGGACGCCGCCTATGCGGGCGTCAGCGCCGTCGTCCCGGAGCTGCGGACGCTGCAGGCCGGCGTCGAGTGGGCCGACAGCTACACCACGGACGCGCACAAGTGGCTGCTCACCGGCTTCGACGCGACTCTCTTCTACGTGGCCGACCGAGCCGCGCTGACGGGCGCGCTGGCGATCCTCCCCGAGTACCTGCGCAACGCCACGACCGATGCCGGGGCGGCCGTCGACTTCCGCGACTGGCAGATCCCCCTCGGCCGGCGCTTCCGGTCGCTCAAGCTGTGGTTCGTGCTGCGCTGGTACGGCGCCGAGGGCCTGCGCGCGCACATCCGCTCGCACGTGGCGATGGCGCAGGAGCTGGCCGCCTGGGCCGATGCCGACGAGCGCTTCGACGTCGCCACCCCGCACCCGCTGTCACTGGTCTGCCTGCGCCCGCGGTGGGCCGACGGCGTCGACGCCGACGTCGCCACCATGACCCTGCTGGAACGCCTCAACGACGGCGGCGAGGTCTTCCTCACCCACACCATCGTCCGCGGGCAGGTCGTCCTGCGGGTGGCGGTCGGCGCACCCGCGACGACCCGGGCTCATGTCGAGCGGGTGTGGACGCTCCTGCGCGAGGGGTACGACTGGCTGGCCGCCGACTTCGCCGCCGTGGCCGCCGAGCAGGCCGCCGCTCGCGAGGCCGAACGCGGCGCCCGAGAGGCCGAGCGGGCGAGGCGGGCCGAGCAGGCGGCGGCCCGGGAGAGCGAGCGGGCCGCCCAGGAGGCCATCGGCGGCGTCGCCGATCGGGACGATGCCGAAGCAGGTGGAGAGACGGCCCCGGTCGAGGTGGCGGAGCCGCCGTCCTGACCGAGGCGCCTCCGGAAAAGGCGATGGAGTGAGCCCTCACTCACTCCTATGATCGCGCCGTGTCATCAGGCCCTCGGCGTGCCACCGCCCTGTCCCCGGAGGACCGCCGGGCGGCGTTGATCGAGGCGACGCTCCCGCTCGTGCTCACCTGTGGCACCGACGTGAGCACCCGGCAGATCGCCGAGGCGGCGGGCGTCGCCGAGGGCACGATCTTCCGCGTCTTCCCGACGAAGAAGGATCTGCTGGACGCCGTCCTGGCGCACGCCTTCGACCCCTCCACACTGCTCGACGGACTTCGGCGGGTGGATCTGACGACCCGCCTCGAAGACCGGATGCTCGCCGCGGTCACGCTGATGCAGCAGCGGACCCGGCAGATCTGGCACCTGCTGCACGCCCTCGGCAGCCGGCCCGGCGCCGACGGCACCCGCCCGCCCGGTAGCGAGGCTCAGTGGGCCGCGGTCGAGTCGCTCATCACAGACGCGGTGGCGGCGCTCGTCGAGCCCGACCGGGAGCACCTCCGCTGCGGCCCCCTGGAAGCCGCCCGGCGGCTGCGGCTGGTCACCCTCGCCGCCAGTCACCCCCGGCTCGCCGGCGGGGAGACCCTGTCGCCCGGGGACATCGTCTCGCTGCTGCTCGACGGCATCCGGCTGCACGGCGAGCCGATTCCGGCACGACTGCCCCGCGCCTCCGTCTCGTCGTCCCCGATCGGAGCTCCACCGTGCTGATCGGCCTGCTGCGCACCTACCTGCGGCCCTACACCGGGGCTCTCGCCGTCGTGGTCGCCCTGCAACTGGTGGCCACGATGGCGTCGCTGTATCTGCCGAGCCTGAACGCCGACATCATCGACCGCGGCGTCGCCACCGGCGACACCGGTTTCATCCTGTCGACGGGCGGCTGGATGCTCGCGGTGACACTCGTGCAGATCCTCTGCCAGGTCACCGCGGTCTACTACGGCGCACGGACGGCGATGGCCGTCGGACGTGACCTGCGTTCGGCGGTCTTCTCGCGCGTGGCCGAGTTCTCGGCGCGGGAGGTGGCCGGCTTCGGCGCACCGTCGCTGATCACCCGCAACACCAACGACGTGCAGCAGGTCCAGATGCTGGTCGTGGTGACCTGCACGATGCTCGTGGCCGCGCCGATCATGTGCGTCGGCGGCATCGTCATGGCGCTGCGCGAGGACGTCGGACTGTCCTGGCTCATGGTCGTCTCGGTGCCGGCCCTGCTGCTGTGCGTCGGCTCGATCGTCGTCCGGATGGTGCCGCAGTTCCGGGCGATGCAGACGCGCATCGACCAGGTGAACCGGGTGCTGCGCGAGCAGCTCACCGGTATGCGCGTGGTCCGGGCATTCGTGCGGGAGGACGACGAGACGCGGCGCTTCGGCGACGCCAACGAGGCGCTGACGGCAACGGCGCTGCGCACCGGCCGGTTGATGGTGCTGATCTTCCCGACCGTCACCCTCATCCTCAACGGCTCCAGCATCGCGGCGCTGTGGTTCGGCGCAGGGCGGGTGGACGCCGGTCAGATGCAGATCGGCTCCTTGACGGCGTTCCTCATGTACCTGATGCAGATCCTCATGTCGGTCATGATGGCGACCTTCATGGCGATCATGATCCCGCGCGCCGCCGTGTGCGCCGACCGCATCACCGAGGTGCTCGACACCGTCTCCTCCGTGGCACCGCCGCTGCAGCCGGCTCCCGATGTGCCGGCCCGCGGCGAACTGGAACTGCGCGGGGTGGAGCTCGCCTACCCCGGTGCCGCGGCCCCGGTCCTCCGCGGGGTCTCCCTGCGGGCCGGACCCGGGCGGACGACGGCCGTCGTGGGCAGCACCGGGGCCGGCAAGACCACGCTGCTCTCGCTCGTGCCACGGCTGTTCGACGTCACGGCCGGCGCCGTCCTCGTCGACGGGATCGACGTCCGCGACATGGACCCCGAGGCGCTCTGGCGACGGGTCGGCCTGGTTCCGCAGAAGGCCTTCCTCTTCACGGGCACCGTCGCCAGCAACCTGCGTTACGGCGATCCCGACGCGACCGACGACGACCTCTGGGCGGCGCTCACCGTGGCGCAGGCCCGGGACTTCGTCGAGGCGATGCCGGGCGGTCTCGAGGCCGAGATCTCGCAGGGCGGCGCCAACCTGTCCGGCGGGCAGCGGCAGCGCCTGGCGATCGCCCGGGCGCTGGTTCGCCGTCCGCAGATCTACCTGTTCGACGACTCCTTCTCGGCCCTCGACCTGACCACGGACGCGCGGCTGCGTGCCGCCCTCGTGCCGTGGACCAGCGACGCCACGGTCGTCGTGGTCGCGCAGCGGGTCTCCACGATCGTCGACGCCGACGAGATCATCGTGCTGGAGAACGGCCTGGTCGCCGGTCGGGGCACGCACGAGGAACTGCTCCTGGACTGTCGCACCTACCAGGAGATCGTCGAGTCCCAGCTCTCCCTGCAGGAGGCGGCGTGAGCGGCCGGGCCTCCAGCGGCCCGGCGTCCAGCGACCCGGCCGCCGCCGGGGCCGCCCGTCCGCGGCCCCCCATGCGCGGCCCCTTCGGCGGTGGCCCCTTCGGCGGTGCCGGCCTGCCCGCCGAGAAGCCGATGACCTTCGGTCCGTCCGTCCGGCGGCTGCTCCGGCGGCTGACCCCCGAGCGCGGCGCGGTCGCAGCCGTGCTCGCCCTCGCGTTCACCAGTGTGGGGTTCGCCGTCGCCGGGCCCAAGGTGCTCGGCCAGGCGACCGACGTGATCTTCACCGGCGTCCTCGGCCGCCGGCTGCCGAGCGACATCACCAAGGAGCAGGCGGTCGCGGCCGCGCGGGCCGCCGGTCACGGCAACATCGCCGATCTGCTCGCCCGTGCCGACGTCGTCCCCGGTCAGGGCATCGACTTCGCCGCGCTCGGGACGGTGCTGCTGTGGGCCGCGGCCCTCTACGTCGCGGCGTCGGTGTTCAGCTGGCTGCAGGGTCACCTGCTGAACAACGTCGTGCAGCGCACCGTGCTGCGGCTCCGGGCCGACGTCGAGGACAAGCTGCACCGCCTGCCGCTGCGCTACTTCGACACGCAGCCCCGGGGCGAGCTGCTCAGCCGGGTGACCAACGACATCGACAACGTCTCCCAGACACTGCAGCAGACGATGAGCCAGATGCTCACCTCGCTGCTGACCGTCGTCGGTGTCGTCGCGATGATGTGCGTGATCTCCCCGCTGCTGGCTCTCATCGCCCTGGTCAGCATCCCGCTGTCGATCGTCGTGACGACGCGGATCGCGAAGCGCTCGCAGAAGATGTTCGTGGCTCAGTGGCGGCACACCGGCGAGCTGAACGCGCACATCGAGGAAGCCTTCACCGGTCACGAGCTGGTGACCGTCTTCGGCCGCCGGCGCGAGGTCGCCGAGCAGTTCGGCCGGCGCAACGACGCATTGTTCGAGGCGAGCTTCGGCGCCCAGTTCATCTCCGGGATGATCATGCCGTCGATGATGTTCATCGGGAACCTCAACTACGTCGTGATCGCGGTGGTCGGCGGCGTGCGCGTGGCGACCGGGGCGATCAGCCTCGGCGACGTCCAGGCCTTCATCCAGTACTCCCGCCAGTTCACCCAGCCCCTCACCCAGGTGGCCTCGATGGCCAACCTGTTGCAGTCGGGGGTGGCCTCCGCCGAGCGGGTGTTCCAGCTGCTCGACGCCGAGGAGCAGGTGACCGACCCGCCCCCACCGCCCACCCGGCCGTCCCGGCACGGCCGGGTGGAGTTCGAGCACGTGTCCTTCCGCTACGAGCCCGACCGGCCGCTGATCGAGGACCTGTCGCTGCTCGCCGAGCCCGGGCACACCGTGGCGATCGTGGGCCCCACCGGCGCGGGCAAGACGACCCTGGTCAACCTGATCATGCGGTTCTACGAGCTCGACGCGGGCCGCATCACCCTCGACGGCGTGGACATCACCACGCTGCCGCGGGCGGAGCTCCGGTCCTCCATCGGCATGGTGCTCCAGGACACCTGGCTGTTCGGCGGGACCATCCGAGCCAACATCGCCTACGGGAATCCGGCCGCGACCGAGGAGCAGATCCACGCCGCGGCGGAGGCCACCTTCGTCGACCGGTTCGTCAGCAGCCTGCCCGACGGCTACGACACCGTCATCGACGAGGAGGGCAGCAACGTCAGCGCCGGCGAGAAGCAGCTCATCACGATCGCCCGCGCGTTCCTGTCCGACCCGTCGCTGCTCATCCTCGACGAGGCGACCAGCTCCGTGGACACCCGCACGGAGCTCCTCGTACAGCGGGCGATGGGCGCGCTGCGCGCCGACCGGACCAGTTTCGTCATCGCGCACCGGCTGTCCACCATCCGCGACGCCGACCTCATCCTCGTCTTGGAGGCCGGCCGGATCGTCGAGTCCGGTACCCACGACGAGTTGCTCGCGGCCGGGGGCGCCTACCAGCGGCTGTACGCCGCACAGTTCCGCGGCTCGGCACTGGACGGCGAGGACGCGGGAGCCGGCGCCCCCGAGGTCGTGTCGATCGGCCGGTGAGGCCAGGAGCTCCCGGTCAGCCGTTCGGTGACCGGATGAGGCCCTGCTGTGCGGTGGTGGCCACGTGGATACCGTCGCTCGCCCAGATCTGTCCGAGACAGAGCGCCCGGCCGGCCGATGCCGCAGGACTGTCGGTCTCGTACAGGAACCACTCGTCGGCCCGAACCGGCTGGTGGAACCACACCGTGTGGTCCAGGCTCGCGCCCTTGAAGTCGGTCCAGCCCCCACCGAGCCGGGCGAATCCTGCAGACAGCAGCGTCAGATCGCTGATGAACGTCAGGGCGGCAGCATGGACGGCCTGATTGTCGGGCAGGCGGCCGGCGACCCGCAGCCACGTGCGGGTCTTCGTTTCCGGTGGGGCCTTCGGCGGCGTGTCGAACGGGTCGTCCAGAAAGCGCTGGTCGACGACCCGGCTCATGTCGAGCATGACCGCAGCGGGTTCGCCGTGCGCAGCGACGATCTCGGGCGTACCCGGCAGCTCCTCGGGTCGTGGGACGTCCGGCATGGGGAGTGAGTGCTCAGCGACCGCCGCCTCGCCCTGGGTGAAATCCGCTGTCAACGCGAAGATGGCGACGTCCTCGCCGCGGCGGCGCTGCCAGGCGACCACCCGTCTCGTGGTGAACGCACGACCGTCCCTGAGGCGATCGACCGCGTAGCGGATCTCCTCGTGCGGGTCGCCGGGACGGAGGAAGTACGCGTGCAGGGAATGCACGCGCCGCTCCTCCGGGGTGGTACGTCCGGCTGCCATGAGGGCCTGCCCAGCAACCTGCCCGCCGAATATTCGCTGCCGCTGGGTCGCCGGTGTGATGCCGACGAAGACGTCCTCCGGGCCCTCCTGCAGGTCCAACACGGCCATGAGTGCGGCGGCCTGACCGCCCTCCCCGTGCCCACTCACGAGTCGGTGCCCACCTCGTGCACCCGCATCAGGTTCGTCGAGCCCACGGTGTTGGGCGGGCTGCCGGCGACGACGACCACACGGTCGCCGACCTTCAGCCGGCCGATCGACAGCAGCGAGAAGTCGACCTGGGCCACCATGTCGTCGGTGTGCTCCACCGACGGCACCAGGAAGGTCTCCACCCCCCAGGAGAGCGCCAGCTGACTCCGCACCCGGGCGTCGACGGTGAAGGCGAGCAGCGGCTGCTTGGGGTGCAGCGCGGCCAGGCGGCGGGCCGTCTCGCCGGTCTGGGTGAAGGTGGCCAGTGCCTTGACCTGCAGCGCCTCGCCGACGTCCTTGGCCGCGCGCACGATCGCGCCGGACCGCGAACGGGAGCGGCGGACGACGTCCGGCACCCACAGCGTGTCGCTCTCGACCGCGTCGATGATGCGTTCCATCGTGCGCACCGCGCCGACGGGGTGGGCGCCCACGGAGGTCTCGCCCGACAGCATCACCGCATCGGCGCCGTCCAGGACGGCGTTGGCGACGTCCGAGGCCTCCGCCCGGGTGGGGCGCGAATTGGTGATCATCGACTCGAGCATCTGGGTGGCGACGATGACCGGCTTGTTGCGCTCGCGCGCGGCCTGGATGGCCCGCTTCTGCACCAGGGGGACCTGCTCGAGCGCCAGTTCCACCCCGAGGTCGCCGCGGGCGACCATGATCCCGTCGAAGGCCTCGACGATCGCCTCGAGGTTCTCGACCGCCTCCGGCTTCTCCAGCTTCGCGATGACCGGGACCTGGATGTCCTCCTGGCGCATGATGTCCCGCACCAACTCGGCGTCGTCCGGGGAGCGCACGAAGGACAGCGCGATGAAGTCGGCCCCGAGGTGCAGCGCGAAGCGGAGGTCCGCCTCGTCCTTGTCGGAGAGCGCCGGCACGCTGACCGCGACGCCGGGCAGGGAGAGCCCCTTGTTGTTGGACACCTCGCCGCCCTCGACCACCAGGCAGAAGACGTCGGGCCCCGCGACGCGGACGACGGTCAGGGCGAGCTTGCCGTCGTCGACCAGCAGCCGGTCGCCGACGCGGGCGTCGTCGGCCAGATTCTTGTAGGTCGTCGAGACGCGCTCGGCGGTACCCGGCACGTCGTCCACGGTCACGCAGACCTGGCTGCCGGTCACCCACATGACCGGGCCGTCGGCGAAGGTGCCGAGCCGGATCTTGGGCCCCTGCAGGTCGGCCAGGACGGCGACGGCGTGGCCGGTCTTGTCGGACGCCGCGCGCACCAGCCCGTACGCGGTCGCGTGGTGCTCGTGGGCGCCGTGGCTGAAGTTCAGCCGGGCGACGTCCATCCCGGCCTCGACGAGGGCCGTGATCTGTTCCGGGGAACTGGTCGCGGGGCCGAGTGTGCAGACGATCTTCGCGCGGCGGGACATGCCTGAACGCTAGCGGGCCTGCTGTGGGCCCGCCCGGACCACCCGACGCGTTCGGCGTCCGGCGGGCACCCATGCCGCTGATGACCGCCCGCCGGCCGAGCCGGCCCGCTCCGTGCACGGTCTGCCGACGGGGCCCGTGGACGCCGGTGAGGGCGCCGGCCCGCGGTGCCCTCGCTCGATCAGCAGGGTCGCCGGCGACGACGGCTCACGGGCACGACGACCAGGACGCCGGCACAGGTTCCGCAGCCGCCTCCGGCGCCCGGTCCGCGGAGCGGACCGCGACCCTGCCGGCACGCAGGTCCAGTTCGACGAATCCGTCCCTCTCAGCTGCCGCGATCATCCGGAGCGTGAACCGCTGCCGCCGCAGGGCGTGAACACTCGTCTCGGGTCGTTGACGCAGCCACTCCAGCAGTTCCCTCTGCGCCCGCGGTGCCGCCCGGGTTGACCTGGCTCCGGGGGCTCGACCCGTAGTCCCGACCAGGCAGTAGCCGTGGCGACGACACGGGACGAGGTCTCCGACCGCCGGAAGGAAGCTCCGCGCTTCGAAACTGAGCAGGACCCCGCAGTGCAACGTTGCCGTGAACACCTAGTACGTCACCCTCAGACGACGAGCGCAGACCTCGCGGCCATGCCCGGGGCCCTGCCTCGCGAAGATCCGAGCTGTGCCGCAGCCCCGGCGATTCCGGCTCACGGCGCTACGTCGGTTCGGCGGCGCGACAAGCGCCCCGGCGAGGCTCGCCCTCATCGGGCCGCTTCACCGGGAGGCCGCGGTACCTGCCGGCGCGGACCAGCACACTGGCTGCCGGCCCCGACCCGATCGGTCACTTGCCTGCGAGGGCCACGGTGAACTCCGGCTCGGTCGCGGCCCTGACGTCGTCCACGGAGACCCCCGGCGCCGTCTCTCGCAGCACGAGTCCGTCCGGCTCCACGTCGAGGACGGCCAGATCCGTGATGATCCGGTGCACACACGCCTGACCGGTCAGCGGGAGAGTGCACCTGCGCACGATCTTGTGAGCACCGTCCCTCGCGGTGTGCTCCATCATCACGACGACGCGCTTGGCCCCGTGGACGAGGTCCATCGCGCCGCCCATCCCCTTGACCATCTTCCCGGGGATCATCCAGTTCGCGAGGTCGCCGTTCTCCGCGACCTGCATGGCGCCGAGCACCGCCACGTCGACATGTCCGCCGCGGATCATGGAGAAGGACGACGCAGAGTCGAAGTACGAGGCGCCCGGCAGGACCGTCACCGTCTCCTTGCCGGCGTTGATCAGGTCCGGGTCCACCGCGTCCTCGCCGGGGTACGGCCCGACCCCCAGGATGCCGTTCTCGGACTGCAGCACGACGTGCACGCCGGCGGGTATGTGGTTGGGCACGAGGGTCGGCAGGCCGATCCCGAGGTTGACGTACTGGCCGTCGACGAGCTCGGCCGCCACCCGGGCGGCCATCTGGTCACGCGTCAGCACGACGCACCGTCCTCTTCTCGATCCGCTTCTCGATACCGGGCGTGTGCACCACGCGCTGCACGAATACACCAGGCGTATGCACGTCCATCGGGTCCAACTGGCCCGGATCGAGCAGCTCCTCGACCTCGGCGATCGTTATGCGGCCGGCCGCGGCGCACAGCGGGTTGAAGTTCTGGGCGCTCTTTTCGTAGACGAGATTTCCGTGTCGGTCTCCGTACCGGGCGTGCACCAGGGCGTAGTCCGTACGGATGCCCAGCTCCATGACGTATCGCCTGCCCTCGAACTCGCGGACCTCCTTCGGTGGCGACGCCAGTGCGACTCCACCGGCGCCGTCATACCGCCACGGGAGCCCGCCGTCGGCCACCTGCGTGCCCACTCCGGCCGGCGTGAAGAACGCCGGGATCCCGGCGCCGCCGGCCCGTAGCCGCTCCGCCAGGGTGCCCTGAGGCACGAGCTCGACCTCCAGCTCGCCGGAGAGGAACTGCCGTTCGAACTCCTTGTTCTCGCCGACGTAGGAACCGACCGTGCGACGGATCCGCCTCGCACCGAGCAGGATCCCCAGCCCCCAGTCGTCGACGCCGCAGTTGTTGCTCACCGTCTCGAGGCCGGAGATCTCCGCCCGGTAGAGCGCCTCGATGAGGGCCGTCGGGATGCCGCAGAGGCCGAACCCGCCCACCGCCAGCGACGCCCCCTCCGGAATGTCAGCGACCGCCTCGGAAGGGCTACCCACAAGTTTGTCCATCGTCCGTTCCCTTCGTCCCGCCGGTATCGGTGACCCGGCCCGCTCCCCCGTGTCCACTGGTCAGGTGCAGGTGCAGCTCCTCACGAACCGCGCAGCCCGTCCGGTCACGTCGCAATCCCCGGGGAGACCCCGGTCACCGCGCCGGCGACCTCGTCGGGGCCGCTCCCTCGGGCGCAGCCGGACGACCCTGGGGGCCATGGCGGCGCGGCTCGTGTCGGTCCGTGGGCCACGGCCTCCCGGCACCGGGTGCGACGGCGTCGACCCGCACCTGCGCGCAGTCATCGCCCGTGGAAGGCCGGCTGGACCTTTCGGCTGAATGCCTCACGGGCGGCGAGGTGGTCCTCGGTCGTGTAGAGCACCGCCTGGCCGAATGCTTCCAGCGACGCCATCTCGTCCAGGGTCGACTGCAGCGACTGATCCAACATGCGCTTGGCCAGCCCCAGCGCGACGGTGGCGGCCGAGGCGAGCTCCGCGGCCAGCTGCTCGACCGTCTCGGCGAGGTCCGCGGCCGGGACGACCCGGTTGACGAGATTCATCTGCAGCGCCTCGGCGGCGGTGAACCGCCGGCCGGTGAACACCAGTTCCTTCGCGACGCTCATGGGGAGCCGGCGCGGCAGGAAGTACAGCGAGCCGCAGTCCGGGAGGAGCCCCAGCTTGGCGAAGGCGCACGACATGACGGACGTGTCCGCGGCGACGATGAGGTCGCACGCCAGTGCCAGGCTCAGCCCGGCGCCGTGGGCGTGGCCGTTGACGGCGGCGATCGTCGGCTTCTCCATCTGGGCCAACGGGATGAATACGTCGTGCAGCAGCGTCTGGAGTCGGCTACGGCTGCGCACCGGCTGGTCGTTGAGCGCCATCTCGCCGATGTCGCCGCCCGCCGAGAAGGCGCGCCCGGCGCCGGTGAACACGACACAGCGCACCTCGGAGTCGGCGGCGAGTTCCGCGACCGCGCGCGCCAGGTCGGCCTTGACCCCCATGTTCAGGGCGTTCATCGCATCCGGCCGGTTCAGGGTCACCGTGGCGACCCCGGACCTGCGCTCGACGAGCAGATTGTCGTACCCCGTCGACGGGTGCGTCATCAGGGCAGCTGCTCGAAGACCGGCGCGAAGTGGTCGATGTCGTCGAGGGTCCCGCGCGTGTCGGCCGCGTCCTTCCACACCGCACGGACGGGCATCCCGATGGAGAGCCGCTCCTTCAGCGTGTCCACGTCATGCCCGCCCACCGTGTGGATGAGGCGCGTCGCGGAGCCGTCCAGCACGATCTCGGCGTAGACGTAGGGCGGCTTCCGGGTCTGCCCGACGAACTCCATGTGGATGATCGAGAACGCCTGCAGGACGCCGGTGTCGGCGACGTCGACGTGCTGCGCCGTCCGGACGAAACAGATGTCGCAGAACTCCCGCGGCGGGACGAGCACATTCCGGCACTGCGGGCACTTCGAGCCCAGGATGCGCCGCCTGGTCGCGAGTTCGTCGAACAGGCGCCCGTAGTGCGGACCGTACGAGTGCCGGTACGCGAGGTCGATCGCGTACGGGATCTCGGTGATCGGCTCGATGTCGCCCGTCGGCGACGGCGTGCCGGGCTCCGCGCCACTGTCGTCCGGAGTGAAGCAGTCGAGGTCGAGCATCGACTGCGTGGGCGTGTCCGCCCATACCGCCCGCACCCGGGTACCGACGTCCGCCGCCGGCCCGCCGGAGGACAGCCGGTGCATGAGGTCGGTGTCGGACCCGTCGATACGGATCAGCGCCAGCGTCACCGACTCGGTCCGGGTGATCGCGGTGACGGTGCCCGTCTCGGGCATGCTGAGGAACTCGCCCGAGGGCTCGCCACAGCGGTTGCAGTAGTCCTGAGCGGGGGTCATCGTCCGTGCGCACGTGTCGCACCGGGAGGCCAGGATCCGCTTGTCCCCGAGCCCGGCCAGGAACGTGCCCGCCGCCCTGCCCGTGGTGAGCGTGTACGGCAGCGCGATGTTCGCGTCGAGGACCTGCGCGTCGTCGATGCCGGTCAGCAGGGAATCACTCATGTCAGTACCTCAGCCCTTGGTGTTGGAGACGACGGCCACGCCGCGGAGATTGGCCCACCCACCACCGGCCTGCATGAGACCGGTGCGGGCGTCCGAGATCTGGTGGTCACCGGCGCGACCGCGCACCTGCTGCGCGATCTCGGCCAGCCGGATGAGGGCGGTGGCGCCGATGGGATTGGCACCCATGCAGCCGCCCGACGGGTTGACCGGGATGTCACCGTCCATCTCCGTGGCACCAGAGGAGATGAGGTCCGCCGCGCCACCGGGAGCACACAGCCCGAGACCCTCGTAGTAGCTGAGCTCGAAGCAGGTGTAGGGCTCCTGGACCTCCACGACGTCGACCTGCCGACGGGGGTTGGTGATTCCCGCCTGCTGATAGACCCGGCCCGCCGCGATGGTGAGGGGCTCGGACTGCACCATGGAGCGGTGGGCGGCGTTCTCCGCCTCGGAGTAGTACGCCATTCCCCGGATCCACGCCGGGTCGGTGGCGGTCTTGGCCGCGTCCTCGCTGGCGAGGACGACGGCGCAGGCGCCGTCGGAGATCGGCGGGACGTCGAGCAGCTTGATGGGCCAGCACAGCGGTCGCGAATTGAGGACGTCCTCCACCGTGACCGGCTTCTTCACGTGCGCGTACGGGTTGAGCATCGCGTTCTTGCGGTTCTTCACGGCGACCTGGGCCGCCGCTTCCTCACTGTGGCCCAGTGCGTCGATCCGGGCGCGCCAGTACGCGGCCGAGAAGCCCATGATCCCGACGGCGAACTCGCGTCCCCAGAACGGGTCGTACAGGGTCGAGATCGAGTACTGCAGGGCTCCCTCGGACAGCTTGTCGTACGCCACGACGAGGACGCGGTCGGCGAAGCCGGCGCGCACCTGGTTGACCGCCGCCAGCGCACCGGCGAGCCCGGTGCCTCCGCCGCTGGTCACCCGCACGACCGGCTTCAGGCGGGCGCCGATCGCGTCGACCAGCCACTTCTCGGGCTGGTTGACCGCGGCGAACAGGACCGGGCCGGTGCAGACGACGACGCTGTCGATGTCGTCCATCGTCAGCTCGGCGTCCTCCAGGGCCCGGGTCACCGCTTCCCGCGCGAGCCCGATCTGGCTCACGTCGGTACGACGTCGGGCGTGGTGGGTCTGGCCCGCTCCTACGATTGCAACGTTGCGCACGGTCAGACCTCCAGGGTGAAGACGCAGTGGTTCTGCATGCCGAGCCCGCCGGCGCCGTGGACGAGCGCCGTCGTGGCCGCCTCGTCCCCGAGCCGTCCGGCGAGCCGCGCCGCCGCCTCGTGCAGTCGCACGAGGCCGGTGGCCATGATCGGGTCCGCGGGCAACGCGCCCCCGGACGGGTTGACGGACACCGAAGCCCCGTCCTCGTAGCAGTCGACCGCTCTACCGCGGTGCGCGAGTCCCAGCGCCTCGACGACCATCGCCTCGCCGGCCGCGGAGGTGCCACTGACCTCCGCGAGTCCGAAGGAGCCGACGTCGCTGATGCCCGCGCGGCGGGTCGCCATCGCTGCGGCCGCCTGGCAGGCCTCCAGCTCTCCCGGCTTCCGGTCAGCGAGGAAGTGGCTCTCCATGGCGGTACCCATGCCGGTGATCCACACGGGCCGTTCGGTCAGCCGGTGCGCCACCTGTTCGGTGGCCAGCAGGACTGCCACGGCGCCGTCCACCGGCCGCGAGAGCTGCAGGCCGCGCACCGGGTCGGCCACGTAGGGAGAGGACTCGATGTCGGCGAGCGTCGGGACCGTCGCGGTCTCGACCCAGGGGTTGTTCCCCGCCTTGCGCCACGCCTCCGCGGCGATGCGCAGCAGCGCCTCCTCGTCGGCGTCCGACGTCGTGAGGTACTGGTTGGCCATCAGGCCCGCCGCGCCGACGTGGTCGAGGCCCAGCGCGCGCTGGTAGAAGGGGTCGGTCAGCGTGGAGTAGTAGGCCGACACACTCGACTCGGACGGCTTGGAATACGCCACGATCAACGCGACCGAGGCCGAGCCGGAGGCGACCTTGGTCGTGCCGTAGAGGGCCCCGAAGAGCCCGTCCTCCTCTACCCGGGACTCCTCTTTGTGGTGCGCGCCCATCGCTCCGAGGAAGCCGCAGTTGGAGATGCTGCGGCCGTCGAGAACATCGCTGCCGCAGTCGATCACCACGTCGACGTCCTGCATCCGCAGACCCGTTCCGCGCAATGCGCTGCTGACGGCGGAGCCGATGAGATCGACGTGCTGCAGGCTGCTCCAGGACTCCCGGAGGGTGGTCTGCGCACTCGCTACGACAGCTACTCGTTCGAGAGTGTTCGTACCCATGGTCGGACGCTAGCATCCCAAACGGTTGGTTGGGAACCTGAGATTCGGGAGAGCTGGAAAACCATGGCGGAACACCTTCTTGCCCCGCTGCTGGAGGTCGAGAAGACGTCCCGCGGGTCGTTCGAAGGCTGGTGCCTGACCGGGGCCCACGGCCGGATCTTCGGCGGTCAGGTGGCCGCCCAGGCGCTGCGAGCAGCGGCGCTGAGCGTGCCGAGGGACCGGGACGCACACTCCCTGCAGTCCTGCTTCGTGCGGCCCGGGGACCCTGCGCTCCCGGTCGGGTACAGCGTCACGACCGTGCGCGAGGGCCGCACGCTCTCGACCTGCCGGGTCGACGCCCATCAGGCGAGCCGCGTGATCTTCACCGGTCTGGTGTCCTTCCACCTCCCGGAGCCGGGCGCGGACTACCAGGACGACGCACCGGAGGCCGCCGGACCGGAGGAGCTGGTCGAGAGCGCCTACGTGCCTCCGGGCACGAACGGCGACGTCCGGGCCCCCATCGAGTTCCGCTACGTCGATCCCGTCGCCACGAGCGAGGTTCCGGCACCGGCCGAGCAGCTGACCTGGCTGCGCAGCCGCACCGCGCTGGGCGAGGAGTCGTCGGTGCACGCCGCAGCGCTCACCTTCGCGTCGGACCTGACACTCACCAGGACGGCCCACATGCCGCTGCGCCGGCCCGGGATCACCCGCATCGGCGCCTCGCTGGACCACACCATGTGGTTCCACCGGCGGTTCCGCGCGGACGCCTGGCTGCTGTTCGCGCAGCGGAGCACCAGCTACGCCGGGTCCCGGGCGCTGTCGCACGGCATGTTCTTCGACCGCGACGGCGTCCTCGTGGCGTCGGCGTCGCAGGAGGCGCTGATCCGCCTCGGCACCTAGAGCCCTACGCCGTCCGCTCGGTACTGCTCAGTCGGGCTGCACCGGGTCGAGGATGCCGAACCGCGCGCGCACCTCCGGGGACATGTCGCGCACCTCCATCGGCCAGTACGGCGAGTCGAAGCCGGCATGGAACGTCCGGATCCGCCAGACGCCCTCCTCGCGGCGGTAGCCCAGCCGGTAGAACCCCGTGGTCTCCAGCCGAGACTCCGCATGGCTGGAGCCCATGAGCAGCAGATAGGCCAGCGCGGTAGCGGAGTCCTCGTCCATCTCCTCCACGATGAAGTTGAGGATCAAGTGGCGCCGCTGATCCCGCTGGTACGCCCAGAACCGGGTGAGCCATTCCCCCACCGAAGCCCGCCCCGTGAAGGGGCCGACACGGGTCTCCCCCATGACGCTCGCCTGCCAGACCGCGTCGTCGGTGAAGCACTCGGCGAGGATGTCGGCCCGGCGCTCGTCGAAGGCCCAGCAGTAGCGGTGGATCACCTCCTGGATCGCCTGGCGCGGATCGAGCGCCGGGTTGCCGGCACGGTCGGCGGACGCACGCAGGGCGACGAGCGACCTGGCGTGCGCCCAGGCCGGCTCCGGCCGCAGCGGTCTCCTCGTGGTCATGCTCTTCTCTCGTCGTCCGGTCGGCTCGGACCACACCCAGGAAGGCGCGGGCGAGATCCATGTCGTCGAAGGTCCCGCGTCGAACCGATGAGCGTCCTCACTTCAGGGCCAGGGGGTTGACGGGCGACCCCACGCCGCCGGTGAATGACAGGGGCGGTCCGGTGAAGAGGAATTCGAAGACTCCGTCGTCGGCGCAGTCCTCCGCGAGGCTCTCGAGATCGAGGATCTCGGCGAGCGGCATGCCCATGTCCCGGATCGCGATCATGTGCAGCGGCAGGTACTCGTCCGGGTACTCCCCCGGGAGCACCTCCACGGCGAAGTTGTCGCTGCCGACGGCGGCGACGTCGTGCCGACGCAGCCACTCGGCACAGCGGACGCTGAGTCCGGGCTCCCCCGCCCTGAACGCCCGCCGGTCGAGGTCGCTGAGGAACCTGCGTCGCCAGCCGGTGCGGACAAGCAGGATGTCGCCCGCGCGGACCTCGACACCTTGCGCCCGGGCAACCTCGTCCAGGTCCTCCGGCCCGATCCTCGTACCGACGTCCAGCCAGTCGACACCCCGCCATCGGGCCACGTCGAGCAGAACGCCACGCCCGGCGACGCCGGGACTCAGGTTCGTGACGGCGCAGCGCCCCGCCCCGCGGAAGTCGACGCTCGACGACGGAAAGCCGTTGTAGAGCGCACCGTCGTAGTGCACATGGGCCAGGGCGTCCCACTGCGAAGCCGACTGCAGAGCCATGAAGACGTAGTCGTCGGCGTAGCGGAAGGCGCCCGGGAAACCCTGGGGGTGCGCCCCCGTCTCCTTCATCAGGCGTGCGGGATTGCCCCGGATCCCACCGTCCTGAGGCCCCTGGTCGTCGAACGGGATGCCGAGGGCGAACATCTTGCCGGTCCTGACCAGACCGGCCGCGTCGATCAACTGCGCGGGACCGATCAGGTTCAGCGTCCCCCGCTCGTCGTCGTCTCCCCAGCGCCCCCAGTTGCTGACCCGGCGCCCGATGGTGCGGAAGTCCTCGAGGGGCTCGGCGGCGGTCGGCCGCGCGCTCGCGTTCTCGGCGGCGGGCCGGTCGCGGAGCGCGCGGACATGCGGGTCCCGCTCCTCGGCCCCGAGCCGGCCGCTGGCGTCGTCAGTCACGTCGGCAGCCCGGTCTCCGGCGCGAGCACCGCCGCGATCGACTCGAGGTTCTTCACGGTCGTCGCGCCCGGGCCGCCGCCCACCGTCTGGAACACCACCTCGGTCACCCCACGGGCCTCGTACTGCGGCTCCAGGGCGGCCCACGTCCGCCGGACCTCCTCCGGAGTGCCGGCAAGGCAGAAGTGGGCCACCATCTCGTCGGGGATCAGCCCCGCCATCGCGTCCCAGTCGCCGCCGCGCTCCCCGAACAGGTCGCGCACCTTTCCCGCGACCTCTCCCCAGCCGGACTCCTCCGCGGGGGCGGCATAGCTGGGGGTGGAGAAGTAGAAGGCGAGACCCCGCCGGGCCCGCCGCCGAGCCGCATCGCCGTCGTCGTCGATCGAGGTCATCCGCCACAGTGCCAGTTCTGGGCTCCTTCCGCCCTGGGCCGCCCCTTCCGCGACGGCGGGGAGCACCACGGCGTCGAGGTAGGGCAGGCTCGCGCCCAGTGGATGCACAGCGACGCCGTCGCAGGACCGCGCCGCGATGCGGAGCATCGTGCGGTTGATCCCCGAGCCCCAGACGGGGACCGCCCTGCGGGCGCCGTCCATCTCGGAGTAGGCCCCCCGGTAGAAGCGGCCGTCGAACCGGAAGCCGCGCTCGGCCCTCCAGGCCGTCCGGAGCAGGTCGGCGTACTCCTCGATGCGGCTGGCGGCATGGTCGAAGTCATCGGTGCCGTACCAGCGGGAGCGCATGCCCTGGGTCCCTGCGCCGATCCCGAGGGCGAAGCGGCCACCTGTCGCGGTGTCGATGTCGGAGGCGGCCGCGGCGAGGGCGAGCGGCGCTCGGGTGAACGCGTAGGCGATCCCCGTGGCCACCCCGATGCGCTCGGTGTGCAGCGCGTAGGTGAGTGCACGGACGAGGGCATCCCTACCGGGGTTCTCGGTCGTCCAGATCCGGTGGAAACCAGCCGACTCGGCTGACCGCGCCGCCGGTACGAGCGCCAGGAATTCGGGGGCGGCGAAGACGATGGATCGCCTCATGGCCCCCCTCAGCGGATGGCGATGGCGTTGGCGGGCGAACCAACACCCCCGCGGATGTTGAGCGGGACCGCGGTGAACAGGAACGACCATCGCCCGTCGGCGGCGCACCGCTCGGCGAGCGCGTCGAAGTCCAGGAGCTCCCCGAGGACCATCCCCAGCGCGGGGACGAGCCGCCGGTGCAGACTGCCCACGGCGGGGTCGCCCGGGGCAACCTCCGCACCGGGGTTGTCGCACGCGACCGCCGCCACCTGCCAGTCCCACAGGGCGCGGGCCGTCGACTCGTCGGCCGCCAGGCCCGCAAACGCAGGGCTGCCCTCGGCCGAGGCGTAGGCGCGGCGCTCGTCCCCGGTCAGGCCGCGGTACCGCGTCATCCAGCCGAAGCGGACGCAGAGAACGTCCCCGCGGCGCAGTGTGACCCCCTGCGCCGCGGCGACCGCCATCAGCACCTCGGCCGTCACCGAGAACTCGGTGAAGGCGTCGTAGTCGGCGCCTGTCCCGGTCAGATACCGCTCGACGTCCAGCAGGACGCCCCGGCCGACGATGCCGCGTCCTGCCCAGTGGTGGATGCCCAGGCGGTCACCCATCTCCGGCGGATCCTCGGTCACCCCGCCGTAGAAGCCGAGCTCACGACACCGGACGTGCCGGAAGCCGTCCCACTGTGACGCGCCCTGCGGGTAGAAGACGTCGAGCCGGTCGTCCCAGATGTTCCGGTCGATCTGCATCACCGTGTGCTGCATCGTCTGCCGCCCGTACAGCGGCGGCGCGATCTCGGCCGGGTCGAGCGAGAGCCCGATGCGTTCCCCCGTCTGCGGCTCCCGGAGGGCCGCCAGGACGGCGCCGTCGTCCAGGAAGTTCAGCGTGCCCAGCTCGTCGCCGTCGCCGAAGAACTCCCAGGAGTGAGGTATGCCGATCCGCGGGAGAAGCGGCAGATCGGCGTACGCCGGCGCCCCGGGGAGGTCTGCGGCGGACGTCATGCCGGCAGCCCCGCAGCCAGCTCCCGCAGGGCGCTGACGTGACGTAGGTACATGTGCAGCCCCATCTCCCAGGTGAAACCGAGTCCCCCGTGCACCTGGACGGCGATCTCGATGACCCGGAGGCTGGCGTCGAAGGCGAAGCGCGAGGCCGCCGGCGCGCGTTCGGGTTCCAGGCTGGCCAGGATCACCGCGGTCTCGGCCTGCTCCGCCAGCAGGTGGGCGTTCGCCAGGTGGTGCTTGATCGCCTGGAACCGGCCGATCGGCTGTCCGAACTGCTGGCGTTCCTTGACGTAGGCCACCGCGTCGCCGAGCATGCGGGACGCGCAGCCGGTCGCCTCCGCGGCCCAGACGACCCGCAGCTCGGCAGCGGCGACGCCGGACCACGTGGTGGCCTGACCGCCCTCCGCCAGTCGCAGCGACGGCGCGTAGGGATCGGCCCCGACGACGACGAACTTCGCCACGACGCCGTCACCCTCGGTGTCGAGCAGCACCCGGACGTCGGGCTCGACGCCAAAGGGAGTGACCGCCCGGCCACCGGACGCGCGGGTCGGCACCGAGACGGTCACCGGGCCTGCACAGGCCCGGGCCGCAGGCGACCACCGCTTGGCCATCAGCGTCGGTACCAGGGGCGAGGGGACGACGGCGCTCCCCCACACCCGGGCCAGCTCGACGAGGTCCCGCAGCGAGGCACCCGCCCCGCCGTCCTCCTCGGCGGCGCCGAGCATGTCCCAGTCGCCCTGACGGACGCTGTCCCAGGAGAGTGGCCGCTCGTTCACGTAGGAGGCGACCGGCGAGCCGCCCACCGCACGGGCCAGGATCTCCCGCAACGCCTCGGACGCGACGACGCCGACCTCGCCCAGCCCCATCTCGTCGACGGCGCTCACTTCGGCAGCCCGAGGACGCGCTCGGCGATGATGTTCCGCTGGATCTCCGAGGTGCCCGAGTAGATGGTCGCTGATCGGCTCTCCAGGTACTGATGCCGCCAGTGGGCCCGGTGCACCGGACAGCTGAGCTTTGCCGCGAGGCTGGTCAGCTCCTGCCAGAGTTCGCTCCACATGACCTTCAGCACCATGGCGGACCGGAGGAACGCCACCTCGTCGTCCTGGCGCGAGACGGCCTTGCTCACCTGCGTCCGGACGATCTCGACGCGGATGTTCAGGCTCTCCAGCTGCTCCATGGCCTCTCCGGGTTGCGAACAGCACTCCAGGAGCAGGTCCATGTCGGCCCGGATCTCGACGTAGCGGGTGATCCCCTCGACCGCCCCACGCTCGTTGGCCAGGACGGTCATCGCCATCTTCCAGCCCTCACCCTCCTCGCCGACGAGGTCCTCCTCGGCGACGAACACGTCGTCGAAGTGGGTCTCCGAGAAGTGCCGGCTTCCGGAGATCTGCTGGATCGGACTGATCTCGACCCCACTGGCGTGCATGTCGAGCAGCAGGAGGGAGAGGTTCCGGTACCGCGGGGCGGACTCGTCGCTGCGGGCCAGGAGGAGGCAGCGATGCGAGTGCCTGCTGAAGCTGGTCCAGGTCTTGGTGCCACGCACGAGGAAGCCGCCGTCCACCCGGCGGGCCGAGCAGGCGACGCTGGCCAGGTCGGACCCGGAACCGGGCTCCGAGAAACCCTGGCACCAGACGTGCTCGCCGGACAGGATCGGCTGGAGATAGGTCGACTTCTGGTACTCCGTGCCGTGCGCGATGAGCGTGGGCGCGGTCAGGATCTTGCCGATGCGCCCGAGCCCGTCCGGGGCCTGCGCGCGGGCTGCCAGCTCGCCGAAGGCGACTTCCTCGGCCAGTCCCAGCCCCTGGCCGCCGTACTCCACCGGGAGCGAGAGGCCGGCGTAGCCGCCCTGGTAGAGCTTCCGGTCCCATTCCGCCCGGATCCGGGTCTCCTCCGCCTCTTCCAGCGCGCCGCGGTGCTGCCGCCAGTACTCCGAGACGTTCTCGGCCAGCCACGCCTCGGCATCGCGCCGGAACCGGGACCGCGCCGCGCCCTCAACAGTCGTCGCCGCGACCATCCGCCACTCCCTGTTTCTCACAAACGGTTGTTTGATTGACAGTAAGCTGAGTAGCCGGCCCGGTCAACAAGTGCGACACGGATCCGGACCGGAAGGAGCCGCGGCCGCAGAGCCCTTCCCCGGCCGAGCAACGAGGCGCCGATCGTGGCGCCGGATCGCACGGGGCCGCGCGGCGACCTGCCCTCGCGTCCCGCAGCGCCCCGGGCGAGAGTCGTCGCGAGGGCGTCGACGGTTCGTCCCAACTGGTGCCGCCCCCTCTGCGCCGGCGTGGACGTCAGGCGGCTGGGTGATCCGGACGAGCCGGCGTCGGCTCCAACGCCTTCTCATCGATCGGATCGCGCATCCGTCGTCATGCGTACTCGGACTGCCCTCAGGGCACCAACTTCACACAAGACGGACATACGAGCCTACCAAGTGTATGGTAGGATTGACTCGGGATTCGGTGTTCAAGAGGAGAAATCATGACATCAGCCCCCCGCGAACCACGCCGGAATCGCGATGCCCAGATTCTCGAGGCCGCCGTCCAGATCTTCTCTGAGAAGGGCTATGCAGCCGCCTCGCTCCAGGACGTGGCCGATGCGGTCGGGCTGCTCAAGGGAAGTCTTTATCACTACATCTCCTCCAAGGAGAGCCTGCTCCACCGCATCTTTCTGGAGGCGCACGAGCAGGCCCGCCAGCTCATGGACGAACTGGACGCACTGCAGCTCCCCCCGGACGAGCACCTCCGTCAGTGGGCCCGGCGGCTCACCGTCTTCTACCTGGAGAACCCGGAGCGAGCCAGCCTCTACTTCAGCGAGTGGCGGCACCTGACCGGGGACGAGCTGGCCGAGGTCCAGAAGCAGCGCCAGGAGTTCGCCAGCTACTTCTTCGGAATCCTCAACCGGGCGAAGAAGGACGGGCTCGCGCGCAAGGACCTCGACGTCAAGCTGGCGACCTTCTACCTGATGGCAGCCATCAACGGCGTTCTGATCTGGTACCGCCGGGGAGGCTCGATGTCGGCGTCCCGCATCGCCGACCAGGTGGCGTCGCTGTCCGTCGCTGCCACCCTGCTCCCCCGGGGTGCGTCCTAGCCCGTGCCCTGCCGCCGGCCGACTCTCGTCGGACCGACCGTCTCCCCCACCTGGATCAGGACACATGTCACGTCTCCCTGCGCTCCCCGCCCGGCCCGGGCCGGCCGCGATCGGCGCGCAGGTGCATCTGGGCGCCCTGCGCTCCCCGGACCGCTCCGCCGTGGAGATGGTGCAGGGTCCGCGCCGCACCTACGCCGGACTGGACGAGCGCAGCAACCGGCTGGCGCAGGCTCTGCTGGGCGGAGGCCTTCGGCCCGGTGACCGCGTTGCCGTCTGGCTGGGCAGCTGCCTCGAGTACATCGACACCTACATCGCCTGCGCCAAGGCCGGCCTCGTGGTCGTCCAGATCAACATCCGGCACAAGCCGTCCGAGGCCCGTTACCAGCTCGAGGACAGCGGTGCCCGCGCTCTCGTCTTCTGCGACAGCGTCGCGGCCTACGTCGAGGAGCTGGGCCTCGAGGACCTCCTGCTGGCGACGACCGGCAAGGACCGGGTCAGCGGTGCTGCCGGCTTCGAGGAGTTCCTCGCCACCGGAACCGACCGCATGCCTCCTGATCCCGACGACGACGACCTGCTCGTCATCGGGTACACCAGCGGGACGACGGGCTTCCCCAAGGGCGCCGAGCTCACCCACCGTTCGGTGAAGACGCTGGGCCAGACCAACGCCATCACCTGCCGCTACGTCGTCGCCGGGACGCAGGTGTTCGGGCTGTCACTTTCCTTCACCGCCGCCATCCCGGCCCACGTCCTGACCCATCTCTATGTGGGTGGCACGACCGTGCTGATGGAGGACTGGGACACCGAGGTCCTCATCGACGCCATCGAAGGGCACCGGGCGACGTTCACCATCCTTCCGAGCCCGCCCATACCGGAGTTCTGCGAGCTGCTCGACACCGACCCCCGGCGCGTGGCCTCGCTGGTATCGGTGCTGCACTCCTCCTCCAAGGCCCCGCCGGAGCACCTGGAACGACTCGTCGGCGTCATCGGGCCACGCCTGGTGGAAGGCTGGGGCATGACCGAGAACTCCGGTGGCCTGCTCACTGCCACCCGCGCGGCCGACTACGACCATCCGCGACCGGACATCTTCTCCTCGTGCGGCATTGCTGCGCCCGACGCCGTGGTCCGCGTGGTCGACGAGGCAGGCGACCCGCTCCCGCACGACGGCTCCGCGGTCGGGCAGCTCATCGCCCACTCGGCCTCCCTGGCCCGTGGCTACTGGAACAACCCGTCGGCGACGGCCCAGGCCTTCCAGGACGGCTGGTACTACACCGGCGACCTCGGCCGAATCGACCCCGAGGGCTACGTCCACATCCTCGACCGCCGGCCGGATCTGATCGTGAGCGGCGGGATGAACGTCTATCCCAGCGAGCTCGAGCGGGTGATCCTCGGCCTGCCCGGCGTGGGCGGCTGCGCCGTGGTGGGCGCGCCCCACCCTCGGTGGGGGCAGACCCCGGTCGCCTTCGTGGTCGCACGGGACAGCTCGGTCACCGCCGAGTCCGTACTGGAGCACTGCCGCCGCGAACTGGCCGGCTACAAGAAGCCGTCGGAGATCCGGCTCGTGCCCGCACTGCCGCACAACACGAGCGGCAAGATCCTCAAGCATCAGCTGCGCGACCAGTTGCTCGCCGAGACCGATGGCTGACGAACTCGTCGTCGAGCGTGCGGGACCGATCACGTGGCTGACGCTCAACCGGCCCGATCGACTGAACGCGCTCAACGGGCCCATGCTGGAGCTGTTGCGGCGGGCGCTGGAGGAGGAACACCGCTCCGACAGCCGCGTGATCGTGCTCCGCGGCTCAGGACGGGCGTTCTCCGCGGGCCACGATCTCAGTCCGGATGCGGACGAGGTCGTCGAACCGGGTGACTCGGTGGCCGACCGCGACCGCCAGGCCTCCTACATCGACCTCTTCCTGGCCATCTGGGACCACCCCAAGCCGGTCATCGCAGCGGTCCACGGTTACTGCATGGCCGGTGCCACCCAGCTGGTCACCTTTTGCGACTTCACGGTCATCGCGGAGGACGCCGTCGTCGCGGCCTCTCCGGTGCTGCCGCTGGGCGGCGGCTTCATCACTCCGCTGCTCGCCTACAAGGTCGGTGCGAACCGGGCAAAACTGCTCTCCTTCGTTCCTGGATACCGCATGTCCGGCACGGAGGCGGCCGACTGGGGATGGGCGACCCTGGCCGTCCCGCCGGCGGACCTGGACGCGGAGGTCCGGCAACTGGCGACGTCGATCGCCCGGACACCCGCGAGCGTTCTCCGGATGAAGAAGATCGCCATCAATCGCGTCCTGGAACTCCAGGGCTTCCGGACCGTCGCGTACATGGGCGCCGAGACCGACGTGGTCGTCCACGGCACGGACGAGGTGGCGCGCCTGAAGGCGCATGTCCAGGCACATGGACTGAAGTCGGCGCTCCGCGAATTCGGGGCCGGCACCGTGGGATCCGGCGCGCGCTAGCCGCCGGCGGCCGTGCTGCGAGGGTGCGGCGGAAAGGGAATCGGACGGCGCTGAGCCTACCAACCGTCTGGTAACGTCGCCGCGTCCTGCGGCCTGGCAGAGGAGACAGCATGACGACGGCGCACTCCGAAGAACAGCCACTTCTCGCCGAGCTGAGCGACGGTGTCCTCCGGCTGACGTTCAACCGACCGCATGCCCGCAACGCGATGAACGGCGCACTGCGCGGACAGCTCCGCGACCGGCTGGCCACGGACGCCACGGCGCCCGAGGTACGTGCGGTGGTGATCCGAGGGGACGAACAAGCCTTCTGCTCCGGCGGTGACATCAAGGAGATGGGGGGCGGGCCGGCCACGGTGGCCCGCAAGCTCGACGAGGGCCGCTCGATCGTCGAGAGCATCGCCCGGCTGCCGAAACCCGTGATCGCGGCTGTCCGCGGCCACGCCTCGGGCGCCGGGTTCAGCATCGCGATGGCCTGCGACCTCATCGTCGCCGACGAAACGGCCGTCTTCCGGTCGGTCTTCATCCACCGCGGGCTCATCCCGGATCTCGCCGGGACGTACTGGCTCGCCCGCCAGGTCGGTCTCTACCGCGCCAAGGAGATCATCTTCAGCGGTCGTCCGGTGCCGGCCCAGGAGGCACACGACCTCGGCCTGGTGGCCCACCTGTGGCCGTCGCCCGAGTTCGACCGTCAGGTGGACGACCTCGCCCGTCGGCTCGCCGAGGGGCCGACCGTTGCGTACGGGGTGGCCAAGCGGTTGCTGAACCGGACCTTCGAGACCGACCTCTCCACCGCCCTGGAACTCGAGCAGCTCGGGCAGTCGGTCACCTCCGGCTCCGAGGACCACCGCGACAGCATCGAGGCATTCAAGAACAAGACCCCGGCCACGTTCCGAGGGCGCTGACCATCGGGCCCTGGGGTCAGCCCTCGGAGCGGAAGATGTCGACGCACTCCGCGACAGCCGAACGGAAGTCGTGGCCGGGCGTCCAGTCCAGCTCCGCGCGGAGCCTGGTCGAGTCGACATCGGGATAGTCGAACTCCGGGACGTGGGCGGCGGGTCCCGAGCCAGGATCACCGAACTCGAGGCGAGCTCCGGCCGGCATGGCGGCCAGCGCCATCTCCGCCATCGCCTGAAGGCCGTGGTACTCCCCCGTTCCCATGTTGTAGACGGTCCGCTGCAACGGCTCGTCGTGCAGGACCGCCCGGACGATCAGGTCGGCACAGTCCTCGACGTACATGGGATTGATGCTCGCCGCGGCCGACCACGGCCGGCCGACGACCCCGTGCCCGCGCAACGCGGCATCCCGGATCGCGTCGGTGAGCACGCCCACCGCACCTGGGAGCCGCCCGACGCCGAATGTCATCACCGGACGCAGGCCGACGATGTCCGCTCCGTCGCGGGTGAACCGCCGAGCCAGGACCTCGCAGAGCTGCTTCGTACCGCCGTAGACGTCGTAGGGGGCGACCGGATCGTCCTCGTCGACGGTGTGCCGGCCGAGCAGTCGCTCGTAGAACGGCCGGGGGCCGTACACCCCCGCCGTGCTCGTCCAGAGGATCCGGCGCAGGTCGTGCTGTGCGGCCAGCCCGAAGACGTTCGCGGTGCCGATGCAGTTGGTCCGGATCGACTCGACCGGGTCCCGCCCCGTGTCCAGGGTGAGCAGCGCGGCGAGGTGGACGACCCGGGTGATCCCCTGCTCGCGGCAGATCCTCAGCAGTGTCGCCGCATCGGTCACGTCTCCCGCTTCCAGGAGGACGCGATCAGCGATGCCCGCGATGGTGCCCGGATCGGGACGCACGTCGAGCAGCACCGGCGTCGCGCCGCGACCGAGGAGCGCACGCGCCACACGTGAGCCGATGAGACCTGTCCCGCCGGTCACGAGAACCCGCTCGCCGCCTACGGACATCCCGGTACCCACCTTCGTCGGGCCGGGGCGTCGCGCAGCCGGCCACCTCGCAGCACCCGTCGAGCATACGTAGTTGACCAACCGTTTGGCTGGTAGCTTGCTCGATCATCCGCACTCAGGAGGACTCATGACGTCGTCGCCATCGGCCCGGACGGCCCACTTCCTGGAGGTCGTCGAGTCCCTCGCGCCCCGGCTCGAGGAATACGGTGACCAGATCGAGGACACCGGCCGGGCCGACCCCGGGGTGCGCGCACTGCTGCACGAGACGGGATTGATGCGACTCACCCTCCCCGAGGAGCGAGGTGGAGCCGGGCTGACCGCCCAGGAGTACCTCCCCGTCCTCCGGCGTGTGGCGGGGTTCCACGGCACCATCCGCATGTTCGTCCACGGGATGAACGGCGTCTGGCGTCCCCTGGCGACGTTCGGCACCGACGAACAGAAGGACCGCTGGCTCGGCATCCCCGCTCGTGGCGAGCTGTTCGCGTTCGCGCTCACCGAGCTCGACTCCGGAACCGGACGGGACGTCGCCACGACTGCCGAGCTCGTCGGGGACACCTGGGTGATCAACGGGCGGAAGAACCTCATCAGCTGGGCCAGCGAAGCCGAGGTCCAGTACGTCATCGCCCGAACCGGGACGACGCCGGCGGGGACAGCGGAGATCAGTTGCATCCTGGTGCCGCGGTCGGCGGAGGGCATGACGTTCGAGCGGATCCGCGACGGCATGGGCTGCCGCGGATCCATCCATGACCGGATCTCCTACCAGGACGTCCAGGTACCGGCGGAGAACCTGCTCGGAGAGCGTGGGGCCGGACTGCGGGTCGGCGCCAGTTTCCTCGACGTGAGCCGGCTGGGGATCGCGACGTCGCTGCTCGGGATCTCCGAGCGCGCCTTCGAGCTGGCGTGCGAGTTCGTCCGGCACCGGACGACCTTCGGCAAGGTGCTGGCGGAGCGGCAGGCGATCCAGATGATGGTCGGCGAGTCGGCGGCTGAACTGTTCTCGCTCGAGAGCGCGATCCAGCGGACCGCGCAGATGTACGACGCGGGGCACCCGATCCAGTCCGAGGCGGCGATGTGCAAGCTCCTCGGGATCGAGATAGCCGGCCGGGTCAGCGACCACGCGCTGCGCATGCACGGAGGCACGGGGTACATGGGCGAGCACCGGCTGGAGCGGATGTACCGCGATACGCGCGCGATGTGGTTCGAGGAGGGCACCGCGGAGATCCAGAAACTCGTCGCCAGTCGCCCGTACCTCGGCGCATGAGCGCGCGGACGACGGTCGTCCTCGGACCGGATCTCCCCTGGGTGGCCGAACTGACCGAGAAGCTCGGGGCATCCCGGCACATCGGCCGCCCCCACGACGTCGCGGTCATCGCGTGGGCCCTGCCGGAGGTCGCCGGGCTCGAGCAGTCGGCCGTCGACGCGCTCGAGGAGTCCCTGCTGGAGGGACTCGGCCGCTACCACGAGGTCGCCACCTCCAGCAGTCGGCCGGATCGACTGCGCCGCATCGTCAACGTGGTCCACCCCGAGGCCGCCGGAATGTGGAGCGCCACCCTGGGCGCCGCCGTCGGTGGCCTGACGAAGTCGTGGGCCCGGGAGCTGGCACGGGACGGGACGACCGTGAACGCGGTCGGTGCCGACCCAGCCCTCGCACAGTCGGTCGACGTCCTCGCCGACGTCGTGGCGTACCTCTCCGACGAGCCGGCCGGTTACGTGACCGGCCAGACGCTCGGCACGGCCGGCGAGCGGCTGGCACGCCCGCGGCCAGGACCGTCGGCCGCGGCCGAGCCCGGGAGGGTTCTCGTCTCCGGAGGATCCGGAGAGATCGGAGCCGCCATCGTCCGGCGGCTGCACGCCGACGGGCACCACGTGGTCGTGGGCTACGTCCGCGAAGCCGCCGCGCGAGCTCTCTGCGCGGACCTGGACCCGTCGGGCCGGACATGTTCGGCGACCCCGCTGGACGTGTCCGACCGGGAGCGCGTCCTCGACGGCCTCGGCGAGCTGGCGGCCGGACCGCGCCTGACCGGCCTGGTGATCTGCGGCGGGTGGAACAGGACCGCGCGCTTCTGGGACACCGAGCCCGACGAGTGGCGGACGACCGTCGCCATCAACCTCACCGGACCCGCTCGACTGATCGCCGGACTGGCGGCTCCGTTGGAGCAGGCCGGCGGATGCGTCGTCGGCATCGGGTCCGAGTCCGGCCGAGTGGGCGACGCGGGCAGGTCGGTCTACGCCGGCGCCAAGGCGGGTCTGAGCCGGCTGCTCAGCGAGATTCCACCGATCCACCCGGGCCTGAGGAGCGCGACGGTGTCGCCCGGTCCGGTGGACACCCCCCTGATGCGTTCGACCCACGGGGGGGCGGCCCGGGCCGAGCACGGTATGGAGCGTCTGCGGCAACTGGTCCCGCTCCGCCGCCTGGGCCTCCCGGAGGAGATCGCTCACGGGGTGGGATACGCGTTCTCCGCCCGCGGAGGCTGCCTGAACGGGGAGGTGCTCAGCATCGGGGGCGGCATCACGATGCAGTGACCGACCCGCGCGCGTCGGTGTCAGACCCCCCAGTCCCGGAAGACCTCCGGACCGTCCTCACCCAGTCGGCGCGGTGCGGACGGGACGTCGGGCCGCGTCCGGGAGAACAGGGGGCCGATCCCGGCCTGGAGCCGCCCCTCGATGGTCACCAGCGCCTCGCGATGCCGGAGCTGCGGGTCCGTGCTCGCCTCGTCCCAGGTCAGCACGGGGCTGACACAGGCGTCACTCCCGGCGAAGTGCTCGGCCCACGCGTCGCGTGAGCGCGTGCGGAAGATCGAGTCCAGCCGCGCCTCGATGACCGGCCAGTTCGCCGGATCCCCGCGGTCGGGCAGGTCTCCGGGCGCGAGACCGAGTCCGGTCAGCAGGACGTCGTAGAACTTCTGCTCCAGCGGAGCCACGGCGAGGTAGCGGCCGTCCGAGCACTCGTAGGTCCGGTAGTAGGGAGCCGCCCCGTCGAGGAAGTTGCTGTGCCGGGTGTCCTGCCACGCCCCGTCGCTGCGCAGCGACCACATCAGCTGCGACAGGAGCGACACGCCGTTGACCATCGCCGCGTCGACGACCTGACCCCGCCCCGAGACCCCCCGCTCCACGAGAGCCGCCAGGACACCGAGCAGCACGTACATCGAGCCGCCGCCGTAGTCGCCGACGAGGGCCAGTGGTGGGGGCGGCGGCCGGTCCCGGGGCCCGAGGGCACCCAGCACCCCGGTCAGGCCGATGTAGTTGAGATCGTGGCCGGCTGTCTGGGCCAGCGGGCCGTCCTGCCCCCATCCGGTCACGCGGGCGAAGACGAGGCGCGGATTGCGCGGAAGGCACTCGTCCGGCCCGATACCCAACCGCTCCATGACGCCGGGGCGGAACCCCTCGAGGAGGACGTCCGCCCGGTCGACCATCCGGCGCAGGGTCTCCAGGTCTCCCGGGTCCTTGAGGTCGAGGCACACCGACCGGCGGCTGCGCAGCACGTCGCCGGTCAGCCGCATCTCCGGGGTCGGCGCCGCCATCCGGCGGTCGACACGGACGACGTCGGCCCCCAGGTCCCCCAGCACCATGGCCGCGTGCGCGGACGGGCCGATCGCACCCAGCTCCAGCACCCGCAGGCCCTCGAGGGGACCGGTCACCTGAACCTCTCCTCGACTTGTGCGCACGCGGGCCGGGGCCCTGCCAGCGGCGGCCGGTGTTCGGCCTCCCGCTGACGACCGCCTGGTTGTATCACTACCGCTCCTGGCGCTCCCAGCGGCCACCCGGGCGGGCGGCCGGGTCGCCCGCGCTCTGTTGACACGGCCATCCCTCTTGCTACTGTGCCACGGACAACCAAACGGTGGGTAGGCTGGAGAAGCGTGAAGGTTCGCAGTTCGGGCGCCGTGATGACGGTGTCGCTGGACTCGCCTCCGGTCAACGCCATCGGCGAGGGCGTACTCGCCGCCCTCGAGGACGTCCTGGCGACACTGCAGCGCCCGAATTCCGGCGTTCGTGTCCTCGTGGTCACCGGGGAAGGCCGACACTTCGGAGCGGGCGCGGACCTGGAGCTGGTCCGCACCCATATCGAGAGCCCGACCGGCGGCGAGGACATGGTGGCCTTCGTCCAGCGGTTGCAGAACGCCTACGCGACCATCGCCGCCTTGCCCATCCCCACGATCTGCGCCATGAACGGGACGGCGCTCGGCGGGGGTTTCGAGCTCGCCCTGGCCTGCGATCTGCGCATCGCCGCTGCCGACGCGTCGTACGGACTTCCGGAGATCAAACTGGGGCTGCTGCCCGGCGCCGGAGGTACCCAGCGCCTGACCCGGATCGGCGGGCGGGCCCTGGCCTTCCGGCTGGCCCTGCGAGGCGAGACGGTGAGCGGGTCGCAGGCCGAGCAGTTCGGGCTGGTCCACTGGGCGCTGCCGGCCGCTGAGGTGCTGACCTTCGCGACCGAGCTCGCCGACGAGCTGGCCTCCCGGTCGCCGGTGGCCCTGGCCGCGATCAAGCGGTGCATCCAGCTCGACGACAGCCGAGAGGGCTACGCGCTCGAGATCGAGACCACGCGCCTGCTCATGGACGACCCGAGTGCTCGAGAGGGCCTGAAGAAGTTCTTCGCCCGAGACAACTAGGAGATCCCACATGAACGAGTCCGACGCACTGGCCGTCGTCACCGGCGCAGGCTCCGGCATGGGCCGCGCCATCGCCCTGGGCCTGGCCGAGTCCGGCCGCCGTGTAGCGGCGCTGGACATCAACGAGGGGACGGCTCAGGAAACGGTCGAGATGATCCGCGGGAAGGGCGGCGACGCCACCGCCTTCCAGCTGGACATCGCCGATGCAGAGGCGGTCGTAGCGGTCCGCGACGAAGTCGTCGCCCACTACGGAACGGCTCGCATCGTGGTCAACAACGCCGGGTGGGAGGAGATCCACCCCTTCATGGAGACCACGACCGACTTCCGGATCAAGATCATGTCGATCAATCTCCTGGGCGCGATGGCGGTCAGCCACGCCTTCCTCGAGGGCATGATCGCCGAGGGCCTGGGCGGCCGGGTCGTGAACATCTCCAGCGACGCGGGCCGCGTCGGCAGCAGCGGAGAGGTGGTCTATTCCGGCGCGAAGGGCGGTCTCATCGGCTTCACCAAGGCGCTCGCCCGTGAGATGGCCCGCCACAAGATCTGCGTCAACTGCGTGTGTCCCGGGCCGACCGACACAGCGATGCTTCACGGTGCACCGAAGAAGCTGACGGACTCGCTCGCCCGGGTCATCCCGATGGGCCGGCTCGCACAGCCGGAGGACGTCATGCACGCCGTGCGGTTCTTCACCAGCGACGACACGTCATACATCACCGGCCAGACACTGAGCGTCAGTGGCGGCCTCACCATGGCAGGTTAGGAGTTCGACATGAGTGCATCCGGCGAGGCTTTCAGCGACACCAGCGGGTACACCGACATCCTCTATGAGGTCGACGACGGCGCCGCGATCATCACGATCAACCGGCCCGAGCGCTACAACGCGTTCCGCGGACGGACGATCGACGAACTGGTGCACGCGTTCCGTCGGGCGTGGGCCGACAACGAGGTGCGCTCGGTCATCTGGACCGGCGCCGGCGAGAAGGCGTTCTGCTCGGGCGGCGACGTCAAGCAGCGCGCCGAGACCGGGGACTACGGCCCCACGCGGGACGGGATCCTGGACGCCGACTACCTGCACGGCCTCATCCGCGACATCCCCAAGCCGGTGATCGCCGCCGTCAACGGCGTCGCGATCGGCGGTGGCCACGTGTTCCACGTGCTGTGCGACATCAGCATCGCCTCCGAGACCGCGCGCTTCGGTCAGGTCGGCCCACGCGTGGGGTCGTTCGACGCAGGCTTCGGGACGAACTACCTGGCGCGCGTCGTCGGGCAGAAGCGCGCGCGAGAGATCTGGTTCTTCTGCCGCCAGTACTCGGCGGCCCAGGCGCTGGACTGGGGGCTGGTGAACGCCGTCGTCCCACCCGACGAGCTCATGAGCACGGCGAAGGCATGGGCGGCGGAGCTGAAGGCGATGAGCCCGACCGCGCTGAAGTTCCTCAAGTTCTCGTTCAACGCCGACACCGCGCACCAAGCCGGACTCGAGAAGCTGGCCAACGCCGGCCTCGATCTGTTCGTGTCCAGCGACGAGGGCAAGGAAGGTGCGCTGGCGTTCGTCGAGAAGCGGCCCCCGGACTTCGGTCGTTATGCCGGCGCCGGCAGCCACTGAGGGTCTCCGGATGACGAATTCCTTCGAGCCCTTCTGGGATTCGTTCGGGTACGAGCTCTCGATCCCGGCCAGGAGGCTCCGTCCGGCGGACGTCGTCGACATCGCGGCGTCCGCCGACAGGGCCGGCTGGAGCGGAGTATGGCTCTCGGAGGTCCTGTCGCTGGACGCGGCCGTCCTGCTCGGGGCGGTGGCCCAGACCTCCCCGGCCCTGCGCCTGGGGACGTCCATCGTCCCCGTCAGCACCCGGAGCGCAGCCCTGCTCGCGATGATGGGCGCCACCGTCGAAGGCCTGGCCCCGGGCCGGTTCGCCCTCGGACTGGGCGTCAGCACCCCCACCATCGTCGAGGAGCGGCACGACCGCGCCCTGGCGAGACCGGTCGCCTCCACCCGAGGGGTCCTGACCGTCGTCAGGCATGCGCTCCGTGGGGACGTCGTGGATCACCCGGCCGACCCCAAGGTGAGCCGGCTCCGGGTGGACGCACCGGCCGCGCCGCCCCCGGTGCTCCTGGCGGCCCTCGGACCCAGGATGGTGCAGGTCGCCTACGAGCACGCGGACGGCCTGATCCTGAATCTGGTCCCCCTGACCATCGCGGCCGACCTTGCCCAGGAGGGAAGGCGGGTGTCCGGTCCCGGCTACGCGACCCTGCTGAGCCAGCGGGTCTGCGTCTCGCCCACGGAGGAGGACCTGCTCTCCATCCGGCGGGAGATCGCGAGCTACTGCCGGGTCGGCGTCTATGCGGCGAATCTGGCGCGCAGCGGCTGGGACCTCGAGAAGCTGCAGGCGGCCCCGGCCGACGAGGCGGCGGGCCTTCTCCCCGAGGACCTGCTCCACGAACTGGTCATCCTGGGTTCGGCCCAGGAGTGCCGCAACCGCATCGACGCGATCGCGGCGGCGGGCGTGCGACCCGTCGTGGTGCCCGTAGGAGCGGGTGATCCGGCCCGGAAGCTCCTCGCCGGCTTCCACGCCGGACGGTGACCGGGATCCTCCCGGCCGACGGGGGGCAGCAGACAGTGGCGACCGACGGAGAGAGGCGGAGCGTGGACGACATCAGGCCCTCGGGCAATTCGAACTGGCTGATGGCCCTGAAGTGCCATGCCGATCGGTCACCCGACAGCCCCGCAGTCGAGTTCGCAGGACAGTCGCGGACCTACGGCGAGATGTGGGCCGATGTCCGCCGCCTGGCGGCCGGCATGCAGGCACAAGGCCTGGGGCGGGGTGACATCGTCGGCGTCCTCGGGTTCAACAGCTACCGGTACCTCCTGGTCGTCCTGGCTTCGAGCTACATCGGCGCCGTCTCGATGCCGACCAACTTCCGACTCGCGGTGCCGGAGATCGCCCACCTGCTCGGGCAGACCGAGCCGGCGCTCTTCTTCTGTGACTCCGAACTGTCCGAGGGGCTCTCGGCAGCCGCCGAGAGGGCCGGTGTGCAGGTACGAGCCGTGACGATGGAGGGACCGCCCGCCGACGGCTCCGTCTCCATGGACGAGCTCATGACCGACGACCCGGACGCGGCACTCGCCGTGATGGCCGAGCACGACATGCACCGACTGGTGTTCACCTCGGGCACGACGAGCTACCCGAAGGGGGCGATGATCTCGCACGGGAACATCGCCTGGAAGAACCTCGTCCACGCATGCGACTTCGGCTATGCGGCCGAGGACGTCGGGCTGATCTGCGGACCGATGTACCACGTCGGCGCCTTCGACGTGACCGCCACGAGCCTCCTGCACGTGGGCGGCTCCCTCGTGCTGCACCGCCGATTCGACGCCGCCCGGGTGCTGGCCGCCATCGAGGCACAGCACGTGACGACGATCTGGCTCGCTCCGGCCATGCTCCAGGCACTCCTGGCCCATCCGGACGTGGAGCGCCGGGATCTCTCCTCCGTGAGACTGATCGTCAGCGGCGGCGAGAAGGTTCCCGAGCCGTTGATCCTGAAGCTGCTGAAGGTCTTCCCGTCCGCGTGGTTCGCCGACGCCTACGGCCTCACGGAGGGCGGCTCCGCGGTCACCGTGCTGCAGCGGTCGCAGACACTGGCGAAGCGGGGCAGCCCCGGGAAGCCGTTGCTGTTCGTCGAGCTGGCCATCATGGACCCGGGAGGGGAGACGGTCGGGCCGAACGTCGTGGGCGAGATCGTCATGCGCTCCCCTGCCGTCTTCCACGGCTACTGGAAGGATCCCGAGTCCACCCGCCAGGCCTTCCGCGGGGGATGGCTGCACACGCAGGACCTGGGCTACCTCGACGACGACGGGTACCTCTACGTCGTCGACCGGCTCAAGGACATGATCCGGTCGGGCAGCGAGAACATCGCCAGCCTCGAGGTCGAGCGGGCCCTCTACGAGCACCCGGCCGTCACCGAGGTCGCCGTCGTGGGACGGCCGCACGAACGGTGGGGCGAGGTGCCCTGGGCGTTCGTCGTCAGCGGCGAAGATCTCACGGAGGCCGAGCTGCTCGACCACTGCCGCGAGCGGCTCGCCGGTTACAAGGTGCCGAAGGGCGTCACGTTCGCGTCCGAACTCCCGCGGAACGCCTCCGGGAAGGTGCTCAAGCGGGAACTCCGTGTCGAGATCGCCGAGTTGGGCGAGATGACAGGCCGGCCTGAGGCCCACCGCGCGGAGCCCATCGACCGCCCCGTCTAGCCGCCACCGCTCTGTCGCGGGCCGACCGATCGAGCCACGGCGCCTCTGTGGGGCGGAGCGGGGCCGGCCCGTCGAGGGCCATGAGTTGCAGGCGCGCGCGGGGGGTCCTGCCGCGGTGCTGCGCGAAGCGCCCCCTCTTCAGCGCATCGACGGTCGTCGCCGATCGTTCCCGGAGCCACGCCTCGAGTTCGTGCTGTGCCCTCGGCTGTGCGCGTGGCAACGGAGGAGCCGCGGTCCACGACCGGGTGCTCGCGCCCACCACGTGGACGCCGCGGGCCTCGTACGTGAGCACCGTCCCGCAGCGGAGGGCTGCCATGAACATGTGCCACCTCGTGCGCTGGGGCCAACGACGGACGGCTCGCAGCGCCGTTCAGGGCTGGCCGCTGGAGAACCGCCGAATCGCTTCCTTGATGCCGACCTCGCGCACCAGCTCCTGGATCGCCCCGACGGCGGATGTGGTGTGGATGAGGGCGTCGGTGTCGGCACCGAACCCGGCGATGGTCAGGAACCCCTGGAGCTCCTGGACCCGGTTCACCGCGAGCTTCTTCATCTGCAGGACCGGCGCCGGAACGGTGGCGATCGACAAGGCGAGGTCGCGGACGTACGAGTCGAGCTCGGCGGCCGGGACCGCCGTGTTGGCGAACCCCCATTCGACCGCGGTGCGTCCGTCGATCCGGCGCCCAGGCACGAAGGACATCTCCTTGGCCCGTTGCGGGCCGACGCGGAATGACCACAGCGGGGAGATGAAACCGCCGCCCAGGGGCAGGGCCGGTGACGCTGCGATGACCGCGTCCTCCGCCACCACGGTGATGTCGCAGAAGCAGGCCAGCTGTGACGCCCCTGCCATGCAGAACCCGTGGATCGCCGCGATCACGGGCTGGGGATGACGCCAGATCCGGGTGAACCGCTCGATGTAGGCCGCCTGGCGGTTGCGGTCGGCAACCGGTCCTCGCCGGTGCGCCTCCCCGACCTCGTCGGCGTCCGGGTTGATGTCGAAGCCGGCGGAGAAGGCGCGCCCGGCGCCCCGGATGACCACGACCTTGGTGTCGCTGTGCTCGAGCTCGGTCAGTGCATCGGCGAGCTGGTCCAGCATCGTGGTGGTGATCGCATTGAGCCGGTCCGGCCGGTTCAGCGTCAGCCATGCGATGGGCCCGTCCTCGTCGACGAGAAGTTCGGATTCCATGGCTCCTCCAGCGCGCACCCGGTGCGTGGTCCGATCCGCGACCGGATCCAACCGGCCGTCAGGCTTCCGTACACAACCAAACGTCTGGTTGCCCAACGCTACCGAAGAACCTAAGGTCGGCAAGTGGAACGGGCGGCGTGACGCGGCACGCGGTGCGCCCCCACGCCGACGCGACGGATCGGGGAACCCCGCAGTGAGTATCGTGACTACTCAGTACCGCGACCGCACAGCGGTCCTCACCATCGCCAACCCCCCGGTGAACACGGGCAACACCGCGCAGCGGACAGCACTCGCCGACGCCCTCTCCTCCCTGGACGGCCAGGACCTGGACGCGGTGGTGATCGCCAGCGGCGGCCGCCACTTCTACGCCGGGTCAGACCTGCGCGAGTTCGACTCCGAGCTCCTCGCCGAGCCGCAGCTGCCCGACGTCATCGCCCGGATCGAGGCG
>JAOPWH010000051.1 GCA_025965795.1 Blastococcus sp. | reverse complement strand
CGGCAGCCTCGGTGGCCCGGGTACGGGCCTCCTTGACGGCGAGATCGGCCTGGACCTGCGCCTCACCGGGCAGCGCCTCGGCGGTCGAACGGAACTGCGCGACGACGGTCTTCGCGCGCTCGACGGCGAGGTCACCGGCGCCGATGGCGGCGAGGACGGGGGTCTTGGCGGCAGCGACGACGGTCTCGCCGTACTGCTTCACGGTCTGGGTGGGGGTCATGCCGACTCCTTGGAAGAGGTGGGGATGGTCTGGGTGGCGGCCGGGGACGAGGCCAGGTGCTCTCGGACGTAGGTCTCGTAGAGCTCCAGCAGAACCGCCTTGTGACGCTCGGACAGGGCACTGTCCGAGCGGATCGCCGCCACGGTGTCCGGATTGCCCGAACGCCGGTCGAGGATCCCCGCCTGCTCGTACAGCGTCTCGGCAGAGATCTTCAGGCCCCTGGCGATCGACGCGAGGATCTCCGCTGACGGCTTGCGGAGCCCCCGCTCCACCTGGGACAGGTAGGGGTTGCTGACCCCGGCGTTGCGGGCCAGTTCGCGCAGCGAGACACGGGCGGCACTGCGCTGTTCCCGGATGAAATCGCCCACCTGGGAGCTGACGGCGGCGACGCTCGGCGCGTCGTGCACCGTCTCGACCACGCTGCCGGCGACACGGTCCACTGTCTCGCGGACCGTCGTCACCTGGTCGCGGACGAACTCACCGGGTGTCTGCACAGCTCGACCCTAGGCTGGAGTGCTAGCAACTGCAAGCGGAGTTGCTAGCGGAGCGGGGTGAGACCCCTCACAGCGATGTGCCTGGTCAGCCGAACAGGGCGTCGGCCGCCCGCACCTCACCGACGACGCCGTCGCCGCCGGAGACGGGCGCCAGCAACCACGGCCGGAGATCGTCGGCGGAGACCCCGAGCATGCGCAGGCCCGCACAGAGGGCTGGTGTCCGCCCGCGGTCACCGCCGTCGTCGAGCTTGAGCGCCACCGCGCCGCGACCGGGCACCGCGGCCACGTGCACGCCGTCCGCACCACCCTTGACCAGCAGGCCCGGCACGGCACACATCAGATCTGTGTCTTCCCGGCCCGTTCCGGCGACGAACCAGGGGTGCGCACGCATGGCGTCGGCCACGGCCCGCTCGCGGCTGCCGGCAGCAGCCTCGACCAGACCCAGCACGCCGCGCGCGAGCCCGGCCGGCGACAGGGCGTGCTGCGGTGCGCCACAGCCGTCGACGACGACGGCTGTCACCGGCTCATCCGCGGCCACCGAGAGCCCCGCCTCGATCGACTGCTGCAACGGGTGGTCGCGGTCGAGGTAGCCCGCCGTCGGCCACCCGGCCGCGACGCAGGCCGCCAGCATCGCCGAGTGCTTGCCCGAGCAGTTCATCGCCAGCCGCTCGGGCGCCCGGCCGGCGGCGAGCCAGCCGGCGCGGGTCGGCTCGTGCTGTGGCAGCGCAGGCGGGCAGCCGAGATCATCAGGGCCGAGGCCGGCCGCGGCGAGCATCGCGGCCGCCGTCTCGCGGTGGCGGTCCTCACCGTTGTGCGAGCCCGCCGCGATCGCGAGTTCCTCGCCCGAGTTCGGGGTCCAGCCGGCGGCCAGCAGAGCGGTGGCCTGCACCGGCTTGTTCGACGAGCGCGGAAGCGTCGGCCGGTCGACCGCACCCGCGGCGAACCGCACGGCACCGGACACATCGAGCACCACCAGCGAGCCGCGGTGCACCGACTCCAGGAATCCCGACCGCCACACCTCGACCAGGACCGGGTTGTCCGGCCAGCCGGGCCCGTCCAGGGCACCGCCCTGAGCCTGCGGAGGGTGCAGGGGAGGAGGTCCTTCGCCCATCAACGACCCTCGTCGGCCAGCAGCGCGGCGACGTCGGCCTCGCCGTCGCGGTAACGCCGGCCCAGCTCGGCGGCCAGGCCGTCCATCACCTGCTGGACGCCACGGCGACGCTCGGACAGCCCGGTCTCCGCCGCGGCCAGCGCGCGGGCGGCCTTTTCCAGCTTGGCGTCGGTGAGGTCGCTGATCGCCGACAGGTCGACGTCGGGGGCCAGCGAGTTCACCCAGGACTCGTACTCCTCCGGGACCGACGGCTGCACCGTCTGGTGCCGGCCCAGGCCGTGAGCCGGACCGCGGCCCTTTTCCGAGAGGATCTCCGGCAGCAGGTCGACCAGCGACCGCCCGTCGTGCTCGGCCCGTCGCTGCAGCTCGCGGCGCACGATGTCGAGCCGGCCCTGCAGCAGGCGACGGGTGTAGGAGAGGTTGACCTCCTCCTGCTCCGCCTGGCGGCGGAATCGGCGCACCTCGGCCATGGGGCTCTGCGTCGCGGCGTCGAGGAAGCCGGGGTCCAGCAGCTCGTCGACTGCGGCGCCTCCGGCGGGGGGAGTCTTCCGGCTCACGGGGCTGCCTCCAGGCTGCGCTCGTTCTCGGGGTGCTCGTTCTCGGGGTGCTGGTTCTGAGGGTGCTCGTTCTCGGGGTGCTCGTTCTCAGGGTCGTCTCGGCCGGTGAGGCCGATGCCCAGCAGGGTACGGGCGGCTGCGGGATCCAGCGGCGGACGCTGGGCGATCCGGGCGAGCGCGGCAGCCCGCGCCACCAGCTGGACGTTGTCGCGGACCGGCTCCCCCGGGGAGTAGGTGAGCGTGTCCTCCATGCCGACGCGGAGGTGCCCGCCGGCAGAGAGCGCCGCCAACATCACCGGCAACGACGTCCGGCCCACGCCGGTCGCCGCGAAGGTGGCTCCCTCCGGCAGGAACGGCAGGCACGCGGTCAGCGCCTGGGCAGTGCCGGGCATGCCACCGGGCACACCCATGACGAGGTCGACGTGCACGTGCCCGCCGTGCGGGGGGCCGTACCTGTCCAGCAGGCGGGCCAGGGTCGCCAGATGGCCCAGGTCGAACACCTCGTACTCGGGCACGATCCCGCGCTGCTGCATCTGGGTGTGCAGCTCGACGATCAGGTCCCACGGGTTGCTGAACACGTCGCGGCCGAAGTTCACCGTGCCCAGCGTCAGCGACGCGGCGTCGGGCTCGGCATCGAGGACGGCGAGCCGCGCCTCGAACGGGTCGGTGACCGCGCCGCCGCTGGAGAGCTGCACCACCAGGTCGCTCGACTCGCGGACCGCGGCGACCACCTCGCGCACCCGCCCGAGGTCGAGCGTCGGGCGTGTGTCGGCGTCGCGCACGTGCAGATGGACCACCGCGGCGCCGACCGCCTGGCAGTCCCGCGCCGTCGCCGCGACCTCCTCGACGGTGACGGGCAGCGCCGGGACGTCCGCCTTCGCCGACTCCGCCCCTGTGGGAGCGACGGTGAGCAGAGTGCCGGGGGTCACCGGCCGATCGTGGCAGACCGCACGGCGCGGACGCGCTCCCGGGCCGCGGCCAGGGTGTCGTCGGCGTCGGCCGGCGCGTCCTCGGGATCGATCGCGGCTGCCGAGCCGGCCACCGTGAGGGCCGCGTCCATCGCCACCGACTGCTTGACCAGAGCCAGCGCGATCACGCCCAACTCGTAGTGGCGCACCACGCTGCCGACCCGGCCCACCTCGCGCGTTCCGGCGACCACCGGGGTTCCGGGCTCGGCCAGGACCTCGCTCACGCCGTCCAGGTGCAGCAGCACCAGTCGGCGCGGCGGCCGGCCCAGGTTGTGCACCCGCGCGACGGTCTCCTGTCCGCGGTAGCAGCCCTTGTCGAGGTGGACGGCGGTGGTCAGCCAGGCCAGCTCGTTGGGGATCGTGCGGTGGTCGCTGTCCACTCCGAACCGCGGCCGCCTGGCCTCCACCCGCAGCGCCTCGTAGGCCTGGAACCCGGCGGGGGCCGCGCCCGCGGCGATCAGCCGGTCGCCGACCTCGCCCAGATCGGCCCGGGGAACGAGCAGATCGAACGTCTCGGCGCGGTCGCCGATCGGGGGCATGCGGCGGATCCAGCCACGCTCCAGCGGCAGGACGGCGTACTCCGAGGACGGCTCGACCATGCCCGCGGCCGCAAGCACCTCGGTCCCCGTCGGGCCCACCAGACTGAGCAGCGCCCACCCGTCGGTGACCAGCGCCGGTTCGACGCGCAGCAGGAAGCGCATCCGGTCGAGGAAGGCGACCAGCGCCGATCCCGTGCCGGGCTCGACGTCGGCCCAGGTGGTCCCGCCGAGGTCGGCGAGCACCAGGTGGTGCTCGACGTGCCCGTGCGGTGACAGCACGAGCGCCTCGGTGCCGGTTCCGTCGGCCAGCCGGTCGAGGTGCTGACTGGTCAGGCTGTGCAGCCACGTCAGCCGGTCGGCCCCGGGGACGACGACGACGTCGCGGTCGCTGCGGTCGACCAGCCCGACCCCCTCGGCCAGCCGGCGCTGCTCCCGCAGCGGATCGCCGTAGTGCGCGGCGATCGACCCGCCTTCGATCGCCACCGCACCGGGGAGGGCGAGTAGGGGTGATCCGGTCACGCGTGCTCCGTTCCAGCTCGTTCCCGGCACGCACGGCACGTCCCGGACAGGGCGACATGGCCCACGTCCACGGTGAAACCCAGATCGGCGGCCAGACGTTCCGCCGCCCCCGCGAGCAACTGCGGATCGGCCGAGGCGATCTCGCCGCACGAGGCGCAGACGACGTGCACGTGCGGGTGCTCGGCGGCGTGGTAGACCGGAGCGCCCTTCCCGAGGTGGGTGTGCCAGACCAGGCCCAGCCGCTCCAGCAGCTCCAGCGTGCGGTAGACCGTCGACGGGTCGGGCGCGGTTCCCCCGGGCCCGGCGTCCGCACGCAGCTTCGCGCCGATCGCCTCCGGCGTCGCGTGCTCGAGGGCGTCGACGACATCGAGCACCCGCTGCCGCTGGGCGGTCAGCCGCAGACCGCGGGTCCGCAGCCGCTCGGCCAGCGGCGCCTGACTGTGCTCGGTACCCATGCGCTGAGCCTAGGCCCGGAATGCGGCAGGCTGGACCCGTGAGCGACGTGCGGACGGTGGCCCTGTGGCGCGACGGGGCGGCGGTCCTCGTGCCGGCCGGGGAGCCGGTGGTGACGGCCTTCGACCAGGGCCTCGCCCGCGGGGACGGCGTCTTCGAGTCGGTGGCGGTGGTCGACGGCGGCACTCCCCACCTGCCCGCGCACCTGGCCCGGCTGGCCCGCTCGGCCGCGCTGCTCGACCTGGCCGACCCCGGCGAGGGCACCTGGCAGGCCCTGGTCGACGCGGTCCTCCTCGACTGGCGTCCGGCGGCCGAGGGGGTGGTGCGCCTGTTCCTCACCCGCGGTCCGGGGGGCGGCGCCCCGCCCACGGCGCTCGCCCTCCTGGCCGCCGTCCCTGCCGACACCCTGCGACAGCGCGCCGAGGGGATCTCGGTCATCTCCCTGGGGCTGGGCATCCCGGCGGACTTCCGCGCCCGCTCACCCTGGCTGCTCGGCGGCGCGAAGACGCTGTCCTACGCGGTGAACATGGCGGCCCAGCGGCACGCCGTCGCGCGGGGGGCCGACGACGTCGTCTTCACCTCCCTGGAGGGGCAGCTGCTCGAGGGGCCGACGTCGACGGTGGTGTGGGCGGCCGGCGGAACCCTGCACACGCCACCGCTGGAGACGGGGATCCTGGGCGGGACGACGGCGGCCCGGCTCTTCGCCCGGGCCGCGGAGGACGGGTGGCCGACCGCGGCCACGCCGGGCACGGTCGACGACCTCCACGCCGCCGACGCGGTGTGGCTGCTGTCCGGCGTTCGCGGTGCGGCGACGGTGCACACCCTCGACGGCGTCCGCCGGGACGACACGGGCCTCTCCGTGCGGGTGCGGGAGCTGCTGGGCCGCCCGTGACGACCACCGACGGTCGCCTGTTCGGGCGGGGCTCCTGGCCGGAGGCCCAGCGGATCGCGGCGGTGCTGCGCAAGGAGACCGTCGGCGGGGTGCTGCTGCTCGTCGGCACCGTGGTCGCGCTCGCCTGGGCCAACTCGCCCTGGTCCTCGGCCTACGCCTCGCTGCGGGACACGACGGTCGGGCCGTCGTCGGTGCACCTGGACCTCTCCCTCGGTACGTGGGCTGCCGACGGCCTGCTGGCGATCTTCTTCTTCGTCGCCGGGCTCGAGCTCAAGCGGGAGTTCGTGGCCGGTGACCTGCGCGACCCACGGCGTGCGGCGCTGCCGGTGGCCGCCGCCGTCGGCGGCATGGTCGTGCCGGGGCTCATCTACGTCCTGGTGAATCTCGGCTCCGGGGACGGCGCCCTGCGCGGCTGGGCGATCCCCACGGCGACCGACATCGCCTTCGCCCTCGCCGTCCTCGCGGTGATCAGCACCCACCTGCCCAGTGCGTTGCGCACCTTCCTGCTGACGCTCGCGGTCGTCGACGACCTGCTGGCCATCACGATCATCGCGATCTTCTACACGACCGCGCTGTCGGCCGCGCTCCTCGGGCTCTCGCTGGCGACGATCGCGGTGTTCGGTCTGCTGGTGCAGAAGCGGGTGCGGTCCCCGTGGCTGCTGCTCCCGCTCGCAGTCGTCGCGTGGGCGCTCATGCACGGGTCAGGCGTGCACGCCACGGTCGCCGGTGTGCTGCTCGCCTTCACGGTGCCCGTGGTGCGCAGCTCGGCGGCCGGCGGCCCGGACGCCGGACCGGGCCTCGCCGAGCACTTCGAGCACCGGCTCCGTCCCCTGTCGGCTGGAGTCGCCGTGCCGGTGTTCGCGTTCTTCGCCGCCGGGGTGACCGTGGGTGGGCTCTCCGGGCTCGGGAACTCCCTCGTCGATCCGGTCGCCCTGGGGATCGGAGTCGCCCTGGTCGCCGGCAAGACGGTCGGCATCACGGCGGCCACCTGGCTCGTCGCGCGGTTCACCCGCGCCGAGCTGGACGAGGACCTGCACTGGTGGGACGTCGTCGGGCTCGCCCTGCTGGGCGGGATCGGGTTCACCGTCTCGCTGCTGATCGCCGAACTCGCCTTCGGCGCCGGCAGCGTGCGGGACGAGCACGCGAAGGTGGGCGTCCTCGTCGGCACGGTCACCGCCGCGATGCTCGCCGCCGTCGTGCTGCGGCTGCGCAACCGGATCTACCGGCGGATCGCCGCCGCCGAGCAGGCCGACGCCGATCGCGACGGCGTTCCGGACGTCTACCAGCAGCCGTCCGCCGAGAGCTGAAAATCGGCTGGTAATCCTGATTGCCGACCTTCCGGAACCGACGTATTTTCGTCGTACACGAGAGAGGAGGTGGTCCGTAACTTGCTGAGCTACAGGACTCGTGAGGTGGCTGTCCGCTAGCCGCCGTCCAGATGGGCCGCCCGTTCAGACTCGCGTCTGAACGACGGCAGATCGCCCGTCCGTCGAACGGCGGCGAGCGAGAACCGGACAGTCACCCGACCCCCGGGCCGCCGACATTTGTCCAGTCGGCCCGCGTGCAGCTGCCCCTGCTCCAGGGACCGGCGCCGCGGAGCAGCCCGGGGGTTGTCCGTTCTCCGGGGGAGGTCCGACGCCGTGCTCGTGGCCGGACGCCCCGTAGAGACCGACCCGTCCGCCACGGCGTGGATCGCCGATGCCGGCTGGCTCGTGCCGCCCGTCTTCGCCGCCTATGCCCGCGTGCTGCACCCCGCGATCCGCTACGCGGGCGACGACGACGTCGAGGTCTCCTGGGCCGAGGTCGCGGACGCGAACGCCGCCCTCCCCCACCCGCTGATGCAGTGGCCGGCGATCACCGGCGGCTGGGAGTTCGTGCACGAGGACGACCAGTCGCCCCTGTGGGACGACTCCCCGGCCGAGGGGCACCTGCCCGTTCTCGTGGCGGAGCGGTTGCTTCCGCTGCTGCGCCGGCACACCGCCACACCGGACGACTGCTGGTTCGGCGTCTGGGCCGGCTTCGGCTGGCACTCGCAGGGCATGGACGTCGCGGAGACCGTCCTCCTGGGCCGCGAGTACCGGCTGCTGCGCGGACCCGTCGAGCTGGCCGCGACGAACCTGGCGCCGGAACCCTCGGAGCAGAGCGCGAACATCTGGTGGCCGGCCGACCGCGCCTGGTGCGTCGTGACCGACGTCGACCTGATGAGCACCTACGTGGGCGGCAGTGCGGCGTGCATCGAGGACCTGCTGGCCGCACCGGAGCTGGAGGTCGCCCGGTCCGCCGTCGCCGACCGCGTCGACGCGGGCGCGGACGCCCTCAACCCCGTGCCGCCGCGGTAGGGGCGCCTAGAGCCTGGCCAGCTCCGCCTCGAGATCGTCGAGGCCGAGCGAGCCCTGGGACAGCGCAGCCATGTGCCAGGCCTTCAGGTCGAAGTCCGCGCCGCGGTTCCGCTGGGCCGCCGCGCGGCCGGCCAGCCAGGCCCGCTCCCCCAGCTTGTAGCTGATCGCCTGCCCCGGGATCCCGAGGTAGCGCACCAGTTCGCTGTCCAGGAACGCGACGTCGGCCCCGGAGCTCTCGCCGAGGAAGGTCCGCGCGAGGTCCGGCGTCCACGGCTGCCCGCGGTGCTCGGCCAGCGATCCCTCGGCGTCGTCCGGGATCGGCAGACCGAGGTGCATGCCGATGTCGATGACCACCCGCACCGAGCGCAGCTGCTGCGCGTCCAGGTAGCCCAGTCGCTCCCCCGGATCCTTGAAATAGCCCAGCTCGTCCATCAGCCGCTCGGCGTACAGCGCCCAGCCCTCGACGTTGGCGCTGACCGAGCCGAGCGAGGTCTGGTACGTGGACAGCTCACCCGACACGTACGCCCACTGCGCCAGCTGCAGGTGATGGCCGGGCACACCCTCGTGGTACCAGATGGAGACCAGGTCCCAGAGGGGGAACCGGGTGCGCCCGAGGGTCGGCAGCCAGGTCCGGCCGGGCCGGGAGAAGTCCTGGGCCGGCCGGGTGTAGTAGGGCGCGGCGGCGCTGCCCGGCGGCGCGATCATCGCCTCGACCTTGCGCACCGGCTCGGCCAGGTCGAAGTGCGTGCCGTCCAGCGCGACGATCGCCTCGTCCATCATCGCCTGCAACCGCTCGCGGATCGCGTCCTCTCCCTCCGCTGCCGGCCCGGAGGTGGCGAGCCACCGCATCGCCTCCATCGGTGTGGCTCCCGCCAGCACCTTCTCCGCCTCGATCCGCTGCTCGGCCAGGATGCGTCGGTGCTCGCCCCAGCCCCAGGCGTAGGCGTCCTCGAGGCCGGTCCCGTCGCCGAGGTCCGAGCCGGTCCAGCGACGGGCGGCGATCGCGTAGCGCTCCCGGCCGACGGCGTCCGGCGTCCCCTCGGCGCGGGGCGCGTAGTCGTTCCTCAGGTAGTCGCGGATGTCGGCGACCGCCTGGTCGGCCGCGCGCGCGGCGGCGTCCAGGTCGGGCCGCAGCGACTCCGGCCCACCGGCGACGAACGACGCGAAGTAGGTACCGGAGAGCCACTCGTCCAGCTGGGCCACAACGGTGCGCACCTGCCGCGGGGCGACCAGCAGCCCGCGGCGCGCGCCCTCGTCCAGCGACTCACGGAAACCTGCGTAGGCGACCGGGATCCGGGCCATGCGACGGCCGATGACGGCCCAGTCCTCGTTGCTCGCCGTCGGCATGAGCGAGAACACCTGGCGGATGGAGTGGATCGGACTGAAGAGGTTCGACAGCACCCGGAGCCCTTCACCGGCCTCGTGCGCCGCGAGCTCCGCGCCGAGCCGCTCGCGGAGCAGTCGTGCGCAGCCCCGCTCGATCGGGTCCTCGGCCAGCGACGGGTCGGCGGCGAGCGCCCGGTCCAGCTCGGCCAGCGTCTCGCGGGCCAGGGCTGCCTCCGCCTCGAGCCCCGCCGGGCTCGGGTCGGGCAGCCGGTCGTCCCCGGGGCGGGCGCCCAGCGAGGTGGCCACGAGCGGGTCGAGGTCGCAGACCGCGTCGACGTAGCGGTCGGCGATCTGCCGGGGGGTGGTGCGGGAGGGCTGATCCGGCGTGGCGGAGTCGGCCGGCTGGTCCTGGGAGGTCATCGGATCCGTTCGAGTCGGGCGGACATGGTGGGGCGGAGCGGCCCGTCGGGTCCGGCCCGGTCGATGGCGTACATGAGTGCGCCCTCGACGATGCCGTAGAGCCGGACGGCGCGGCTGACGTCGGGGGCGTCCGGCGTCCGGGCGAGGACGTCGCTGGTGAGCTCCCAGCTGGTGGTGGTCCTGGCTGTGCCGACGTAGAGCTCGACGAGCCCCTCGGGACTGGCGACGAGCAGCTCGACGTCGTCCTGGCCCCGGGGACGCCAGAAGCCCGACTCGCGGACGTCGGGGCCCACGACCGCGCCGTCGTCGGTCAGCCGCCAGGTGCGCGACTCGTACGCCAGGAAGCCTCGCCCGTCGTGGCTGAAGCGGATCCACTGCCCGAAACGGTGGTCTCCCGACGTCCCGGCCGCCTGCCCCTCCCCGTGCCATTCACCGAGCAGCGGGAGCACGGCGAGCAGGTCGCCGGAGACTTCCGGGCCGGAGCGGACGTCGGCGGTGTCGGGGACCGGCAGCTCGGTCGGGCCGGTCATCGCCGCGTTCTCTTCGGCCGGCGGGCCAGTCGCACGGCGCCGTAGGCACATCCGAGGGCGAGCAACGACGCCAGGGTGACGAGAACCCAGGCGGAAACCATGGCCCCACGGTAAATGACGGCGCCGGAGCCGGCCCTCACCCGGTCACGGGCACCGCACCCGCCGCGGCGGCCATGACCTCGCCCCAGGGCGTCGCAGCGAGGCCGAAGATGGCTGTGGTGCCGCTCGAGTCGGTCACGAACTCCTGGTCGAACTGGTGCCGCATGGCGGCGATCTCGCGCATCATCGGGACGGCGAGCCCGATCGCGCGGACCGCCGGCCACGGGACGCCGCTGACGGGGACGGCGGGGAGGCCCATCGCGGAGGCGAGGTCGCCGAGCGCCTGTCGCTGCGACCGGGGCGGGTTGACCGGGACGTGCCACGCCCGGCCCAGCGCCCGCTCGTCGGTACCGAGCGTGGCCAGCGTCGCTGCGACGTCCGGCAGATGGGCCCAGCTGCGAAGCACGTCCGGATCGCCGATCACCCAGGCGCGCCGTCCCTTCCGGAGAGCCGGCAGCTGACGGTTGAGGTGCGATCCCTCCGCCGGCACCTGCGGGCCGACGAAGTCCGCCGCCCGGGCCTCGGTCACCCGGGCGCGGCCGGCCTCGTGCGCGGCGAGGGCGTCGAGCCACATCCGCGTCCGTACGCGTCCCTTGGTGTCGGTGGCGGCGAGCGGGCTGTCCGGCGTCATCGGACCGGTCGGACGGCCGTAGCCGTAGAGGTTCGACATCGTGACGAGGACGGCGCCGGTGCGCTCGGCCGCGGTCAGCAGCGCGGCGGCCACGGGCGGCCAGTCGGTCGGCCAGCGGTGGTACGCCGGATTGACCGCGTTGTAGAGCGCTGCGGCCCCCCGCGCGGCCGCCGTGACGGCGTCGGCATCGGCCGCGTCGACCTGCCGGTGCTCGATCGTGTCCGTCGAGGTGCCTCCGCTGCGGGAGAGCACCCGCACCTCGTGGCCGCGGGCCACCAGTTCGGCCGCGGTGGTGGCCCCGACCGGGCCCTTGCCGACCAGAACGTGCAGTGCCATGGCGAGCTCCTCGGAAGCAGTGACGAGAGCGGTGCTCTCGCTCTGCCTGCAGAGTGGCCCTGCCCCGGCCGGACGTCAAGAGCGATGCTCTCTCTTGCGATCAGTGCTCGCAGACGTCATCATCAGAGCCGTGCCCTCAGCCCGAGAACGGGTCCGCGCCGAGCTGACCGCCGAGATCACCGACGCGGCGCGGCGTCAGCTGGCCGAGGTCGGCGCGGCAGCGCTCTCGCTCCGGGCGGTCGCGCGCGAGGTGGGCATGGTCTCCTCCGCCGTCTACCGGTACTTCCCCAGCCGCGACGACCTGCTGACCAGGCTCCTCGTCGACGGCTACGACGACCTCGGTGCGGCGGCCGAGGCGGCGGACGTCCCGGGCACGGCGCCCCTCGACCGCTGGCTGTCGGTCTGCCGTGCGGTGCGGGCCTGGGCCCGGGCGCACCCGCACGAGTACGCGCTGCTCTACGGCTCGCCGGTGCCCGGCTACCAGGCGCCGCAGGACACCGTGCCCGCGGCGGCACGGGTCGGCGTCGCTCTCGGCCGGATCCTCGGCGACGCCGCCCGGAGCGGCGACCTGCCGGAGACGGCCGGCGAACGCGACCCGGGACTGGTGACCGCGGACGTCGTGGACACCCTGGGCGGGGAGCACCCCTCGCTGGACGAGACCGTCCGGGTACGGGCGCTGCTGGCCTGGAGCTCGCTGTTCGGCACGATCAGCTTCGAGCTGTTCGGCCACTTCGTCGGCTCGGTCGAGGACGCCGACCGTTACTTCGACCGCGTGATGACCGACCTCGCCCGGCTGATCGGCTTGGCTCCCGGGGTGGACCGGTGAAGCACGTACACCTCTCGTCGCGGGAGCTCGACGCCTTCGGAAGCAGCGGGGTCACCCTGACCCCGCACGCCCGCGTCGAGCAGCCGGTCGCCGGCTTCGCCGTCGACGTCGTCACGTACGGGGCCGGGTCCACGATCGGACGGCACCCCACGGCGCTCTGGCAACTGCTCGTCGTGGTTCGCGGTGCCGGCTGGGCGGCCGCCGCCGATGACCAGCAGGTGCCGCTCGACGCGGGAGACGCCGTGCTCTGGGAGCCCGGAGAGGAGCACACGAGCGGCTCGGCCGAGGGGATGGTGGCGGTCGTCGTGCAGAGCCCGGTGACGCCCCTGCCGCCCGTCTGATCCGCGACAGCGCCCGCCCCGAGCCTGCGAGGGGTGGGGGAGGGGGTCCTTACACGATGACGACGGTCGTCTCGTTCAGGCCGACGTCGGCGGACAGGACCTGCTCGCCCCGACCCACAGGCGAGAGCGAGCGCACCTTCCAGTCGCCGGGTGCGGCGAAGAACCGGAACTCACCCTCGGGGCTGGTGACCACCTCGGCGGTGAACTCGTCGGTGGCGTCCAGCAGCCGCACGTAGGCGCCGGCGACCGGTGCGCCGTCGTGCCACACCTGGCCCTGGATGACGGTCTGGGTACCGAGGTCGATGCCCGCGAGGGTGCCGCCCTGCTTCGGCGCTGCGCACATGTCAGCTCACTTCTCGATCGGAACGCCGACGAGGGAGCCGTACTCGACCCAGCTGCCGTCGTAGTTCTTGACGTCGGGCTTGCCGAGCAGCTCGTGCAGCACGAACCAGGTGTGGCTCGACCGCTCGCCGATGCGGCAGTACGCGATCGTCGCCTTGTCCTCGTCGTAGCCCTGCTCCTCGTAGAGGGCGGCGAGCTGCTCGTCGGACTTGAAGGTGCCGTCCTCGTTGGCCGCCTTGCTCCACGGGATGTTCTTCGCCGTCGGGACGTGGCCGCCCTTCTGCGCCATCTCCTGCGGCAGGTGCGCCGGGGCGAGGATCTTGCCGGAGAACTCGTCGGGCGAACGGACGTCGTTCAGGTTCTTGCTGCCGATCGAGGCGACGACCTCGTCGCGGAAGGCGCGGATGGAGAGGTCGGGCTCGCTGGCCCGGTAGGTCGTGGCCGGACGGGAGACGGCGTCCTTCGACAGGGCGCGGCCGTCGAGCTCCCACTTCTTGCGGCCACCGTCGATCAGCTTGACGTCGCGGTGCCCGTAGAGCTTGAAGTACCAGTACGCGTAGGCGGCGAACCAGTTGTTGTTGCCGCCGTAGAGGATCACGGTGTCGTCGTTGCTGATCCCGCGGGACGACAGCAGCGCCTCGAAACCGGCCTTGTCGACGAAGTCGCGGCGCAGGGGGTCCTGCAGGTCGGCCCTCCAGTCCAGCTTGACGGCACCTTCGAGGTGACCGCCGTCGTAGGCGCTGGTGTCCTCGTCGACCTCGACGAAGACGAGACCGGGCTTGCCGAGGTTCTCCTCGGCCCAGTCGGCGGTGACGAGCACGTCGTTGCGGCTCATGGGGTTTTCCTCCGGGTGGGTATGCGTGCGTGGGGTGGTCGGTGTGGGTGCGTGGTGTGGTCTGTGTGTGCGGGCGGTCAGGTGCGGACCGGCAGGGTCCGCCGGGCGATCAGGTAGAGCTCGCAGCCGAGGCAGAAGCCGGTGGCCGCGTTGAGCAGGGCCGCCACGAGCGCGAGGCCGGTGGCGACGGCACCGAGCACCGGTGCGCCCAGTAGATAGCCCGCGGCGCCGACGACGGCGAATCCCAGGCCCACCAGCTGGGCGAAGCGCGGCGGCGCCTCCGGCTCCCGCTCGCGTGCGGGCCCGATCCGGGGTGCGACGAGCACCCGGAACAGGACGCCGTACGGGGCGTACCGGAGGCCGGCGAAGGCGCCCACCGCGAAGATCACCGCCTGGACGGCGACCAGCTCGCCGCTGCCCAGGACCAGTGCGACGGCGAGCACGGCACTGGTGACCCACGCGGCGAAGCGCGGGCCGCGTACGTCAACGGTGCGAAGCGGTGCAGACATCAGGAGATCGACCTTCGGACGGCGGTCAGGGCACGTCTGGACGAGCGCGGCTCGTCCTCAGAAGGTCGGACAGAGGCAGCTGCCGACGCGGCACAGGTCAACTGTGCGGCGAGAGGTCAGCATGGTGCCCACCGGGCCAGAGTAGCCGATCACGAGCGGGCCCCGACATGGGCGTCGATGAGAGCGGTCAGCTCCTCCGGCCTGGGCGCGCCGCTGCTCCGTCCGACGAGCGACCCGTCGCGGGCGAGATAGAACAGCGTCGGGGTGCGCCGGACGTCGAGCTCGCGCACCTCGTCCAGGTGACTCTCGGCGTCCACCTGCAGCACCGCGAGACCCGGCCGGGTGGCACGGAGCTGCTCGAGACGAGCCTTGGTCGACCGGCAGGGCGCGCAGAAGGCAGTGGAGAACTGGACCACCGTCAGGTCGGCCTCGCCGGCGCGGACGCCGAGACGGGCCAGGGCGGGCGGGACGACGGCCGCACGATCCGCCGGAGCCACCGGCCGGACGGCGCCGTCGCGAGCGCGCAGCCACCACACCAGCACGGCCGTGCCGGCGAGGGCAACGGCCAGCACGAGGACTCCGGTTCCACTCATCGCCGGGCGAACGCCGGTCCGCGGGCCCGGTATTCCGCACTCAGCCGCTCAGGACCGTGTCGGTCGCCTCGACCTGCAGGTCGACGCCGTCGTCGGCCGGCTTCACGCCGGTGAGCTGCAGACCGAACGGGAGGCGTGGCACCGTGTAGCGCAGGTCGAGCAGGTCCGCGGCCCGGGAGAGGATGAAGTCCGGGACGTCGACCCCGGCACCCGCGGCCTCCTGCACGTCGACGACGAGGTCGGAGCCGTCGATGGTCACCTTGCCCGCTGCGGTGAGCGGCAGCCGCTGACCGAGGATCTCGACGGTCCGGGTGACCCGCAGCCCGTTGCCCTCACGGGTGAGCGTGGTGTCAGATCCCAGCTGCGCCGACAGCAGCGCGTAGGACAGCGTCGCCGTTCCGTCGATGCGGTCGACCGGCACCTCCGACACCGAGCCGGACAGCGCCGCGGACAGCGGCACCTGCACGCCGTGCAGGACGACGTCGGCGCGGGTGCCCTCCGGCTGGCCGAGCTCGGCAGCGGTCAGCGAGATGCGCACCTCGTCGTAGCTCCCCGCGACCGCCTGGGTCAGGAAGGGAAAGCCGGGGATGTCGACCTGGGGCGTCCCCTTCAGCGCCCCCTTCTCGGCGATCTGCGTCGCCACCTTCTCCTCGGCGAACCCGACGGCGACGCGGTCGGCCAGCACCAGGAGGCCGAGCAGCAGCACGACCACCACGAGGAACGCCTTCACAGGGCGGCCTGCAGCGCCAGGGCGACCGGAGCGCTCGCCGCCAGCGGAAGCACGGCCTGCACGACCGCCAGGGCCCACGGGGAGAACGGCCGGGCCGCGTCGCCGGCGACCCGATCCCCGCCGTCGGCGGTCGCTTCCACGACCACGTAGCTCGCGGCCAGGGCCACGAGCGCGGTGACCAGCGCCAGCGCGAGGCCGTAGACCGCCGCGGACCGGGCTCCCGCCAGGTGGCCGGTCGTCGCGCCCAGCACGGCGACGCCCGCGCCGCCGAGCACCGCGACC
>JAOPWH010000020.1 GCA_025965795.1 Blastococcus sp. | reverse complement strand
GGTCGCGTCGGCGGGGGAGACCCCGTCGCCGAGGAACGTCCGGGCTCCACAGGGCAGGGTGGTCGTTAACAGCGACCCGGGGTGACCCGCGGGACAGTGCCACAGAGAACAGACCGCCAGCGGTCCTGCTTCGGCAGAGCGGCTGGTAAGGGTGAAACGGCGGTGTAAGAGACCACCGCACACCGGGTGACCGGTGTGGCTCGGTAAACCCCACCCGGAGCAAGGTCACAAGGGACGGCGGTTCGCCGCCGTCCTGCGCAGGCGTTCGAGGGCTGCCCGCCCGATGCCTGCGGGTAGACCGCTGGAGCCTGTCGGCAACGGCAGGCCTAGATGGATGACCGCCCATCGGGAGGCCGCAAGGCGCCCGTGGACAGAACCCGGCGTACAGGCCGACTCGTCCGTCGCCCGCCGGGAAGGGCGTCCCCCGTCGGAGGCCACGGTCCGGTAGCACTGGACTTCCCCGGCCGGGACCTGTGAGCTGCCTGTGTCTCAGCTGCGCCCATGGCCATGTCGGCCGTCGGTACGGGACGGCTGGAGGGCAGGGCTGGGAAGGGGCGACGTGACGGGCTCCGGTTGCTCGTGCGCACAGCGTCGTACCCCCGGCTCCTCCGACCTCCGCGTGCTGGTCGTCGACGACCATCCGATGGTTCGGACGGCGGTGTCGGAGACCCTGTCGAACGCGGACGGTGTCGCCGTCGTGGGGGAGTGCGAGAACGGCTCGCTGGTCGTGGATGCCGTTGCGCGCCTGCGGCCGGACGTCGTCCTCATGGACCTCTCCATGCCCGTGATGAACGGCCTGGCCGCCACCGAGGCGCTGCGCGCCGCCGAGCTCCCGCCGCTGGTCGTCGTGTTCACCGCGGACGGCTCCGTCGAACGGCACACGGTCGCGGCCGCGGGAGGCGATGCGCTCCTGCCGAAGAGCGCCCGTGGAGACGCGCTGGTCCGCTGCCTCCGCAGCGTCGCGGTCGGCTGCGGCTGCTGTCCCTACTGCCTCTGATCCGGGCGGTTCCTGGCCGTCTCCCTGGCCGTGGAGAACCCGGCCGACGGTGCCCAGCGGGTCAGCGAGCTGGCGGAGTCCGTCGCCGACCTCGTGGTGCGGGTGCCGGCCGACGAGCTGACCGGTGTCCTGGCCGACCTGAAGGATCTGGGCGACGTCGAGAGCGTGTCGGTGTCCCACTCGGACGTGACCGCTACTGCGGTCGACCTGGACGCCCGGATCTCGGCGCTGCAGAGCTCGGCGGCGCGGCTGCAGACCTTGATGGAGGGCGCGACCGACACCGAGGCCCTGTTGGCGGCCGAGAAGGCGCTCTCCGAGCGACAGTGCAACCAGGAGTCGCTGCAGTCCCAGCGGGCTCTGCTGGCCGACCAGGTCGACCTGTCGACGCTCAGCGTGCACCTGGAGACGTTCGGTGTGGCGCCGGCCGGTGGTCCGAAGAACTTCCTGGACGGGCTCGGCACCGGATGGCGAGCTCTGCTCTCCGCCCTGAGCGCGCTCGTCGTCGTCCTCGCCGTCGTCCTGCCGTGGGCGGCGGCGACGCCGGTGCCGCCGCAGGAATGAGGCGACGCCGGAACGTCGGGGCCGGCCCTCGCGCGACCGGCCCCGACAACGGCCTCAGCGCAGGTCGAACCGGTCGAGGTTCATGACCCGGTCCCAGGCGGCGACGAAGTCGCGCACGAACTTCTCGCCCGCGTCGCTCTGCGCGTAGACCTCCGAGATGGCCCGGAGCTGGGAGTGCGCACCGAAGACGAGGTCGACGGCGGTCGCCGTCCACCGCAGCTCGCCCGTGGCCCGGTCCCGGCCCTCGTACACGTTCTCCTCGGCCGACTGCTTCCACTCCGTGGAGATGTCGAGCAGGTTGACGAAGAAGTCGTTGGTCAGCGACCCCGGCCGGTCGGTGAAGACGCCGTGCCGCGTCTGCCCCGCGTTCGCCCCGAGCGCCCGCAGGCCCCCGGTCAGCACCGCCGCCTCCGGAGCCGTGAGCGACAGCAGGTAGGCGCGGTCGAGCCACCGGACCTCCAGCGGCAGCTTCTCACCGGGCTGCGAGTAGTTGCGGAACCCGTCGGCGGTCGGCTCGAGGACGGCGAACGTCTCGACGTCCGTCTGTTCCTGCGAGGCGTCCGTCCGTCCGGGGGCGAACGGCACGGTGATGTCGTAGCCCGCGTTGCGCGCCGCCTGCTCGACGGCCGCACAGCCCCCGAGCACGATCACGTCGGCGAGTGAGACCTGCCGGCCGGCCTGGGAGAGGTTGAACGCCTGCTGGATCTCCTCCAGCGTCGCGAGCACGGTGGACAGCTGCTCCGGCTCGTTGACCGTCCAGCTGCGCTGCGGCTCCAACCGGATCCGCGCCCCGTTGGCCCCGCCGCGGTAGTCGGTGCTGCGGAAGCTGGCGGCCGACGCCCACGCCGTCGAGACCAGCTGGGAGATGGACAGGCCGGAGTCGAGGATCGTGGCCTTGAGGGCGGCGATGTCGGCGTCACCGATGAGCTCGAAGTCGACCGGCGGAACGGGGTCCTGCCACAGCTGCGGCTCCGGGATCCAGGGGCCCAGATACCGGGACACGGGACCCATGTCGCGGTGCAGCAGCTTGAACCACGCCCGCGCGAAGGCGTCGGCGAACTGGTCCGGGTTCTGCCAGAAGCGCCGCGCGATGGGCTCGTAGAGGGGGTCGACGCGCAGCGCGAGGTCGGTGGTGAGCATCGTCGGTGGCCGGGTCAGCTCGCCGGTCTCGGGGTCGGGGACGGTGTTCGCGCCGGCGCCGTCCTTGGGCTGCCACTGATACGCACCGGCGGGGCTCTGGGTCAGCTCCCACTCGTGGCCGAAGAGGTTGTCGAAGAAGTAGTTGCTCCACCGGGTGGGCGTCTGGGTCCAGGTCACCTCCAGGCCGCTGGTGATGGTGTCGCGGCCCTTGCCGCTGCCGAAGCGGTTCTTCCACCCCAGACCCTGCTGCTCGAGGGGCGCCCCCTCGGGCTCGGGACCGACGTACTCCTCGGCACTGGCGGCCCCGTGGGTCTTGCCGAACGTGTGGCCGCCGGCGATGAGCGCGAGCGTCTCCTCGTCGTTCATCGCCATCCGGCCGAAGGTCTCCCGGATGTCGCGGGCCGCGGCGAGCGGGTCCGGGCGGCCGTTGGGGCCCTCCGGGTTGACGTAGATCAGGCCCATCTGGACGGCGCCGAACGGGCCGGTCAGCTCGCGGTCACCGCTGTAGCGCTCGTCGCCGAGCCAGGTGTCCTCCGGTCCCCAGAAGATCTCCTCGGGCTCCCAGATGTCGTCGCGGCCGAAAGCGAAGCCGAACGTCTCGAACCCCATCGACTCCAGCGCGCAGTTGCCCGCGAAGACCAGGAGGTCGGCCCAGGAGATCTTCTGGCCGTACTTCTGCTTGATCGGCCACAGCAGCCGGCGGGCCTTGTCCAGGTTGGCGTTGTCGGGCCATCTGTTGAGCGGGGCGAAGCGCTGGGCGCCCTGGCCGCCGCCACCACGCCCGTCCGCGATGCGGTAGGTGCCGGCGGAGTGCCAGCTCATCCGGATGAAGAGGCCGCCGTAGTGGCCGTGGTCGGCCGGCCACCAGTCCTGCGACGTCGTCATCATGTCCATGACGTCACGCTTCAGGGCCTCGACGTCGAGCCCCTGGAACGCCTCCTTGTAGCTGAAGTGCGCGTCCATCGGGTTGGAGCGGGTCGAATGCTGGTGCAGCACCGACAGGTCGAGCTGGTTCGGCCACCAGTCCTTGTTGGTCCTCGGTCGGTGCGACGCCGGTTCCGGCGAGGGCATCCCGGGGTTTTCGCTCTCGCTGACACTCTCGGTGTTGGGGTCGGTCACGACTGGCCTCTCTCGATCTGGGTGTCGGTCTGACGGGCTGGTGCTGGAAAACGGCGGGATGGGGAACGTCGGTCGTCGCTCAGTGGCCTACCTCGGTGGCCGATGGGCTCAGGCACCGGGGACATCGGCCCCAGTAGATGACCTCGGCCTCGTCGATGGCGAAGCCCGCGTCGTCGGCCGCGGTCAGGCAGGGTGCGGGGCCGACGGCGCAGTCGACGTCGGCGATGGCACCGCAGGAGCGGCAGACGACGTGGTGATGGTTGTCGCCGACCCGCGCCTCGTAGCGGGCGAGGGAACCCGTGGGCTGGAGACGACGCACCAGGCCGGTCTCGGTGAGGGCGCGCAGCACGTCGTAGACGGCCTGGTGCGAGACGTCCCCGTAGTCGCGGCGGACGACGCCGAGGATCGAGTCGGTGTCGGCGTGCGGATGGTCGTGCACCGCCGACAGCACCGCCGTCCGCGGCCGGGTGACGCGCAGGCCGACCTTCCGCAGCATGCGTTCCAGGTCCGAAGCCGTCGGCACGGTCGGAGTCTGGCCGATCGTCTGGAATCGATCAATCGAGGACGGGATGTCCCAGGTCAGCCCGTGGAGACCCGTCCTCCGGTCCGTGCGCGCGGACAGGAGGTTCCCGCCGGGAGACGCAGGTCAGGCGACGGCGGCGCGGGTCACGCAGGCCCAGACGTGCTTGCGGCCGGCCCGCACCCACCAGCCGTGGGTGCTGCTGAGCCGGGCCACGAGGTGCAGACCGAGGCCACCCTGGGCCGGATCGCGGTCGACGGCGGGGGCCGGTGAGCGGGTGGTTGCCGCGTCGCTGACGTCGATCAGCCAGCCGGCGGCGGTGGCGGTCACCGTGACGGTGACGGGGCCGCGTCCGTGGCGGAGACCGTTCGAGGCGAGCTCCTCGAAGGTGAGGAGGAGCCGGTCCAGGTCGTCGACCGCCGCATCGCAGGGGAGCGACCGGTTGAGCACCGCCTCCCGCAGGGCGATCCGGGAGGTGGTGAGGTCGCGCGGCGCACGCAGTTCCCAGTGCCACACGCAGGTCGACCGGACGTCGAGCTCAGGCGCGGGGCGTCGAGCCCAGAGCGTGCCGTTCATGGACCGGATCCTTGTCGTGGTGGGGTGACTCGCAGGCCAGAACCTTGCTCCTGAGTCATCGGCAGTCAGTGCTCCGAACCGGAGTTCTGCCGGTGCGACTCACGCGGTCACGAGCAGGGACTACCCCCAAGGGGGCGGATGAACACGGCCGGGAGGCGGTGCTCCGTCATTTCTCGCCGGGCGCGTCCGGGAAGACCCCGCCCGGAACGGTCGTCCCGGTCTCACTCCTACGGGCGACGAGGTCTCTTACCGGCACCCCCGGCCGTTGCTACGTTCTGCCGATGCGACGGGGTCAGGTCATTGCCGGGATCGTCTTCTACGGCGGGCTGGTACTGCTGATGGCCAGCATTCTTCTGCAATTCCTGGCCGATGTACTGCCGGATGGAACAGCGCGGCGAATCGGGTTCAACAGCGAGGGATTCGTCCTCGCGCTCATCGTGGCCGGCTGGATCCAGTTCGCCCGTCCCCGCCTGCGCCGGAGCCGCACCGAGTGGCCGGCAACCCTGCTGGTCGGGCTGGTCCTCGTCGCGGTCGGCGTCGGTCTGCTGGTCACCGACCTGCCGTCGCGGTTCCGCACGCTGAACGAGACCTTCCTGGCGGCCGGCCTCGTGGTGCCCTATCTGCAGTTGCCGCGCCCCCTGCCGCGCTGGGTGCCGCTCGCGATCTCCGGCACGTTCTTCGCCGTGATCGTCCTGTTCTCCCGGACCGAGCTGGTCACCGGCCTCGCCGAGACCCTCGGCGCCCTCGTTCTGCTTCCGCTCGCCGTCGACGTCTTCGACCGTCACATCCTGGACGCCGACGCCCGCCCGTCTGGCGGGCGCTACGGCTTCTACGCCGCACTCGTGCTCGTCCCGATCACCTTCTCGGTGCTCGAGCGCGTCCTGGATCCGGGTGGCGTGCTCCACCCGATCACGCGGTACGGGGTTCGTCTGCACGAATCCTTCATCTGCGTCGTGCTCGTAGTCGCATACTTCGCCGTCCTCCGCGCGGTGCAGAACCGTGCGTCCTCCGGACGGCACTCGGTCCCTGCCGGCGCACTGGCTCGCTGAGTCCGGGGTACTGCAGGCGACGCATCGCGCGTGGTGGTGGAACCATCTGCTGAGCAGCGGCTCGACAGGGAGCGACGCGGCGCGGACGGGCGGAGCCGATGACCGGCACGGGCGTGACAGGGCTGACCGTCGTGCGCGGCGGCACGCCGGTCCTCCGGGACGTCTCCCTCGAGGCGGACGACGGCGAGCTGCTGGTCGTGCTGGGCCCGTCCGGGAGCGGCAAGTCCTCGCTGCTGCGGGCGATGGCCGGGCTCGACCAGATCGGCTCCGGGCGGGTGCTCATCAACGGCCGCGACGTCACGGCGCTGTCACCGGGTGAGCGGCACGTGGCGATGGTCTTCGAGGCGTCGGCGCTGATCCCGTTCCTCGACGTGTCGCACAACCTCGGCTGGGGACTGCGGGCGCAGCACGTCCCGGAGACCGAGGTGAAGCAGCGGATCGGCCGCCGGGCCCGGCAGCTGAAGCTCGGCGGCCTGCTGTCCCGCCGGCCGGGTCAGCTCTCCGGTGGTGAACGCGGGCTGGTCGGGATCGGCCACGCGCTCGTCCAGAAGCCCGACCTCTTCCTGCTCGACGAGCCGTTGGCCGACCTGGATGCCCAGCAGCGAGCCGAGGTCCGGCGGGAGATCGTCGACGTCGTCCGTTCGCTGGGCGTGACCACGTTCTACGTGACCCACGACCAGGCGGAGGGGCTCGCGGTCGCCGATCGCGTGGCGTTGCTGCACCGCGGGGCCGTCGTGCAGGTCGGCACGCCGAGGGAGCTCTACGAGCGACCGGCGAACCTGCTGGCGGCGTCGTTCGTCGGCAGCCCGCCGATCGGCCTGCTGCCCGCCCGGCTGGTGGTCGCCGGTGCGCAGGCGGGCTTCGAAGTGGGCGCCCGGACCCTGCCGCTGTGGCGCTCGCTCCCGTCGGCGCTGAGCGCGCAGGTCGGCCGCGACCTGATCCTGGGACTGCGCGCCGAGGACGTGCTCGACGCGGCCGCCGGGCACGACCCGGACGCGGTGGCGCTCGACGGCTTGGTGACCAACGTGGAGTACACGGGACGGCAGAACGTCGTGACCGTCGTGATGGACGCGCCACTGGTCACCGTGCCGGATCCGGAGGCCGTCCCGAGCATCTCGACGGGTGCGATGCTGCGCTCACTCTTCCCCGCCCGCGCCGAGGTCCGGCCGGGTCAGTCGGTGCGGCTGGCGGTCGAGGCGGCTCGCGCACACGTGTTCGACGCCGTCACCGGCGAGGCGCTCTGGCACCCGGAGCCGGCCCGCTGACCCGCGTCAGCGGAGGCGGACGACGGCCCCGTCGGTGGCGCTTCGCCGGGCAGCGTCCAGCACGGTCGCGGTCATGACGGCGTCCCGTGGGTCGACGGGCACCGGACCCTGCCCGCGAACGGCACGCGCGAACGTCGGATAGAAGGTGCTCCACGCGCCGGGCAGCGTGGGCACGACCTCGCCGTCGGCACCGCGGTGCACCCGTCCCCAGCGCTCGGCGGGCTCCGCGCCCCAGTCGGCACCGAGGGTGGCCGGCGTGGACCCGGCGATCAAGGCGTCCTCCTGACCGTCCATCAGGCTGGTGTTCACGTAGCTGCCCGTCGTCCCCGTGACGCGGAACCGGGGACCCGGCGCGCCCTGGCTCCAGCTGCCCCAGAGGTGCGAGCGCGCTCCGCCGACATGGGTGAGCGCCACGAACACGTCGTCGTCCAGGCCGTCCTCGCGTCCGCGCCACTCGGCGTAGACCGAGGCCACCGGACCGAGGAGGACGAGCGCCTGGTCGACGAGGTGGCTGCCGAAGTCGCGGAGCGTTCCGCCACCGGACGGCGGGGGACCGGGGTCGGGGTCCAGTCGCTCGAAGCGGGACTCGAACCGGGTCAGCTCGCCGAGGACCCCGTCGGCCACGAGGGAACGCAGTGTCAGGAAGTCGGAGTCCCAGCGCCGGTTCTGATACGGCGAGAGGGGCAGCCCCAGCCGCTCCGCGAGCTCGACCGATCGGCCCGCCGCATCGGCGTCCAGAGCGAACGGCTTGTCGCACACCACGGCAAGCCCCAGCTCGAGCGCCTCGTCGGTGAGCGGGCTGTGCGTGTCGGCCGGCGTCGAGATGGCCACCGCCTCGGCGCCGGCGTCGCGCAGTTCGGTCAGGGAGCCGAACGCCGTCACCCCGGGATGCTCGGTGCCCAGCAGGGCACGGCGCTCGGCGGACCTCGTCACCACCCCCATGAACTCGCACTCCGGTGCCGCGGCGAGCAGGGGGGCATGGAAGTAGCGGCCGCCGAAGCCGTACCCCACCAGGCCGAACCGGACGGGTTCCATCACGGCGGCAGGCGCCGGGTCGATGCTCACGGAGCGATCATGGCCTGCGGATGACTCCGAGTCGCCCGCAGGCGCCGGAACCGTTCCGGTGCGCCGACGGGTGTCCGTTCGGCAAGATGGCCGCGGACCGGAGCCTCGGTCATCGCCATCGAGGACCGGGCGCGAGGAGATGTGGTGAGCAGCGACGCCGACCGGCCACCCATGGTGGCCGTCCCCTCTGGGATCCCGTTCCGCACCGCGGTCCGCGTCTGGTTCGCCATCTCGCTGCAGACCTTCGGCGGGCCGGCCGGCCAGATCGCCGTCATGCAGCGCACGCTGGTCGACGACAAGCGCTGGATCGGGCAGCGCCGCTTCCTGCACGCCATGAACTACTGCATGCTGCTTCCCGGCCCGGAGGCCCAGCAGCTGGCCACCTACGTCGGGTGGCTGCTGCACGGCACGCGCGGTGGGCTGGTCGCAGGCGGCCTGTTCGTCCTGCCCGGCGTCGTCGCTCTGCTGGTGCTCTCGGCCGTGTACGTGGCGTTCGGCTCCACGGTCGCGGTGACCGCGCTGTTCGCCGGCCTGGCGCCGGCGGTGCTGGCCGTCGTCGCCCAGGCCGTGGTCCGGGTGGCGAAGCGGGCCCTGACCGGCCCCGCGCTGATCGGCATCGCCGGAGCCTCCTTCCTGGCGCTGTTCCTGTTCGGGATCCCCTTTCCCCTCGTCGTCCTGGTCGCGGGGCTCGCCGGCTGGGCCCTGCACCGGTGGCGGCCGGACACCGTTCCGCAAGGAGGTGGCCGGGAGACCGACGAGGGCCCTCCTCCGGTTCTTCCGGACGACGCGCTGCACACCGAGCGGCCGTCGGGACGCCGGACGCTGCGGGTGCTCCTCATCGGCCTGCTCGTCTGGGGGGTGCCGGTCGCCGCGGTCGCCCTGCTGACCGGCGGGCACAGCGTCTTCACCCAGCAGGGACTCTTCTTCTCCGGCGCCGCGGTGGTCACGTTCGGTGGCGCGTACGCCGTGCTCGCCTACGTCGCGCAGCAGGCGGTGGCGGTCTACGGCTGGCTGGCGCCCGGGGAGATGGTGCGTGGCCTCGCGCTGGCCGAGACCACGCCGGGCCCGCTGATCATGGTGGTGCAGTTCGTGGCGTTCCTGGGCGCCTACCGCGACCCGGGTGCCCTCGACCCGTGGGCGGCCGCGGTCGTGGCCTCGCTCCTGGTCACCTGGGTGACGTTCGTGCCCAGCTTCATGTTCGTGCTTCTCGGCGCGCCCTACATGGAGCGGCTTCGCGGCAACCGGTCGCTGTCGGCTGCCCTCACCGGCATCACCGCGGCGGTGGTGGGAGTGATCGCGAACCTGGGTGTCTACTTCGCGGTGCACACGCTCTTCCGGAGGAACCACCCCGTCGGCCAGGGCGTGTTGGTGCTCGAGCTGCCCGATCTGTCGACGCTGCGACCGGTCGGCCTCGCGATCGCCGTCGTCGCGGCCGTGCTGATCTTCGGCCTCCGCTGGTCGGTCCTGCGCACGCTCGGGGTCTGCGCGCTCCTCGGCCTCGCCGCAGGGCTGATCGGGCTCCCGGTCGACTGACGCGCGGTCGGCCGCCGTTCCCCGAGGTGCGCCGGCGGCTGTGTCAGGGTGTCGGCCGTGCCCGCCCTCGTCGCCGTCCTCGCCGGGGTTCTCGGCCTGCTGACCGGCGTCGTGGTCAACCGGGCCGCCGGCCGGTTTCCGTGGCCCGGCGGCGAGAAACGGGCCGCCGTCCGGCCGCCGGTCGTCGAACTCGGGACGGCGGTGCTCTTCGTTCTCGTCGCGCTGCGGTTCGGCTTGTCCTGGGATCTGCCCGCATTCCTGTTCCTGGCAGCCGGCGGTGTCCTGCTGACCGTCATCGACCTGCGGCACCGGATCCTGCCCAATCGCGTCGTCGGACCGTCCGTCGTGATCGGCGCCGGCCTGCTGACCGGAGCCGCGGCGGGTGAGCACGACTGGCCGGCGCTGCTCCGGGCGGGCCTCGGTGCCGTCGTCCTCTTCGCGGTCTTCCTGGTGCTGGCGCTGATCTCCCCGAAGAGCCTCGGCATGGGCGACGTGAAGCTGGCCGGCCTCCTCGGTCTGCACCTGGGCTGGCTGGGCTGGGGCGCCGTCCTGCTCGGCGCCGTCGCGGGCTTCGTCGTCCAGGCGCTCGTCGCCCTCGTGCTGCTCGCGGCGAGGAAGGTGAGCTTGCGCGGCGAGCTCCCGTTCGGCCCGGCCATGCTGCTCGGCGCCGCGCTGGTGGTCGGCTGGAGCGACGCGCTGCTGCGCTGAAGGCCCCGTTTCCGGTCACGCTGAGTCAGCTTCGGCACTCTCGTACGCCCGTTGGAGTGGCCCGGCTCCTCAGTGTGAGGGGCTCACTCTCAAGTCGGCCCCGCACCCGTTCGACATCTCTGTCACAGCCGCAATGGCCGGGTCAGCCGATCCGGACCGGCCGGCCAACCCCCTCAGGAGCACGAAGATGCTGAACGCCTACGCCACCATCGTCAGCCTGGTCGCCTTCGCCCAGGACCGTCTCAAGAACGACGAGAAGGGTGCGACCGCCGTCGAGTACGGCCTCATGGTCGGCCTGATCGCCGTCGTGATCATCGCCGCCGTCACCCTGCTCGGCGACAACCTGAAGGCGATGTTCGAGGGCATCGCCGGCGACCTGACCCCCAAGCCCTGATCTGAGTCGTCCCGGCTGTCCCCGGCGCAGCGGCCCTCCGACGTGAGGGCCGCTGCGCCGCTGCACGAGGAGAGGTGGTGAGCACGGATGAGGAGGACGCTCCGCGACGAACGCGGTGCCAGCGCGGTGGAGTTCGCCTTCATCGTTCCGCTGCTCATCATGCTGGTCATCGGCATCGCCGAGTTCGGCCACGCCTTCCAGGTGCAGGGCACCCTGTCGGCCGCGGCCCGTGAGGGCGTGCGGGCCATGGCGCTGCGGAACGACGCCGTCGACGCCAGGGCCGTCGTCCGGAACGCGGCCGATTCCCTGAACCCCGCCCTGACCGACGCACAGATCCAGATCCCGGTGGCGTGCCCGACGACGGGCGCCGGCCCCACCAATGTGCGACTGACCATCACCTATCGGATGCCCTACCTCACCGGCTTCTTCGGGTCGGGCGTCACGCTCACCGGAACGGGGGTCATGCGATGCGCCGGATGATCTCCCGGCTCGGCCGGCGGACCCGCGACGAGCGCGGCGCGGCCGCGGTCACGCTGGCCCTCCTGCTCGTTCCGATCATGGGCTTCGCCGCGATCGCGGTCGACGTCGGCGCGCTCTACGCCGAGCGTGCGCGCCTGCAGGTCGGCGCGGACGCCGCCGCTCTCGCCGTCGCGGCCGACTGTGCCCGTGGTGCGTGCGGCGACATGCTGGCGACCGCCCAGAGCCTGGTCCTCGCCAACGATCCCGACGGAACGGCGGCCAAGCCGGTGCTGAACAGCGCTCCGCTCAGCGTCACCGTCACCGGCAAGACTCCCAAGGAACACTGGTTCGCCCCCGTGATCGGCTACGACTCGACCGCGGTGTCGGCAACGGCCACCGTTGCCTGGGGAGCACCCGGCGGCGGAACGGCCATGCTGCCGCTCGCCTTCTCCTGGTGCGAGTGGTTCCACCAGACCAACGGCGCGATGCCCTCGTCAACGATCGAGCGGACCATCGTGCTGCCGAAGACCTCCGGCGTCACCGACTGCCCCGGCCCGAAGAACGCGAACAACTACCTGCCCGGTGGCTTCGGGTGGCTGATCACCGACGGCAACACCTGCCGGGCGACCAGCCGGGTCGGCAACTGGTACTCCTCGGAGCCGGGCAACAACCCGTCCAAGGGTTGCGCGTCCGGCGACCTGAGCGCGCTGCTCGGCAAGACCGTGCTGCTGCCGGTGTTCGACGAGGCCACCGGCGGCGGCAGCGGCGGCTCGTACCACGTCTACGGCTACGTGGCCTTCCACCTGACCGGCTACTACTTCGCCGGTCAGTACAAGGGCACCAATGCCTGCAGTGGCAGCGCGCGTTGCGTCCGCGGGTACTTCACCCAGTTCGTGCAGCCCGACGACGCCTTCTTCTACGACTCCACCGCGCCCGCCATGGGCGCGTGGATCCTCCGACTGATCCGATAAGGGGCGCCCACTCGTGAGACGTCGTCTTCTCGCCGCCTCCGCGGCGCTCGTCCTGCTGCTCGTCGGCACCGTGGTCCTCGTGGCCTATGTGCGCGGCGCGGAGAGCCGCGCCCTGGCCGGCGTCGAAACCGTGCAGGTGCTGGTCGTCGACCAGCCCATCCCCGAGGGCACGCCGGCCGAGCAGCTGCCCGGACTCGTGCGCACCGAGGTGCTGCCGGCCAAGGCGGCCCTCGAGGGGCGCGTCACCGACGTCGCGACACTCGCCGGCCGGCTGTCCACGGTGGACCTGCTGCCCGGCGAGCAGCTGCTCAGCAGCCGCTTCGCCCGGCCGGACGACCTCCAGACCCCCGGCACCGTCGCCGTGCCCGAGGGTCTGCAGGAGGTCAGCGTCCTGCTGGAGCCGCAGCGCGCGGTGGGTGGCCGGCTCACCGCCGGCGACACGGTCGGCATCTTCGTCTCCCTCACCCTGCCCGACGGCCGCACCGCCTCGCACGTCGTCCTGCATGACGTGCTGGTCACCCAGGTGCAGGGCGCGCCCGCGCCGGTCGACGCGGCCGCTGCGGGTCAGCCGGAGACGGCGTCGTCCGGCAGCCCCGCGCCCTCGTCGAGCCTCATGGTCACCCTCGCGGTGACCGCTGCCCAGGCCGAGAAGGTCGTCTTCGGAGCCGAGCACGCCACCCTCTGGTTCTCCCTCGAGCCCGACGGCGCCGACCTCGGCGGTACCGCGCCGGTCACCGGCGACACCATTTACGGAAAGGCCACCTCATGAGCCGCGTCGTCCTCGCCGGAGCCGACGAGGACCTCATCCTCCGCGTGAAGCAGGCCGCCGACGGGGACGTCACCGTTCTCGCCCCGGGCCGCCTCCCCGGCGATCCGGCCCGCCTGTTCGAGCAGCTCGTCGACGGCGAGCTGCCCGACGTGCTGCTCGTCGGCCCGCATGCGCCGGCCCCCGAGGTGCTGACACTGGCCTCGCGGCTGGACGTCCAGAGTCCCGGGATCGCGGTCGTGCTCATGGCCGAGCCGTCGCCGCAGATGTGGCAGGCGGCGATGCGCGCCGGGATCCGTGATCTGCTCGACCCGGCCGCCGACGTCGAGGAGATCCGGGCCGCCGTCGAGCGGGCCGCACAGGCCGCCGCCGGCCGACGCCGGGTGCTGCGCCCGGCCACAGAGACGGAGCGCTACGCCGGCCGGGTCATCACCATCGCCTCGCCCAAGGGGGGCGTGGGCAAGACCACCGTCGCCACCAACCTGGCCATCGGGCTCACCGCCGCCGCACCCCAGTCGACCGTGCTGGTCGACCTGGACGTGCAGTTCGGCGACTGCGCCTCGGCGCTGAGCCTGGTGCCCGAGTACACCCTGCCCGACGCCGTCCACGGCCCGGCCAGCGAGGACACGATGGTCCTCAAGACCTTCCTCACCCAGCACCCCAGTGGGCTGTACGCCGTGTGCGGGGCCGAGTCCCCGGCGGCCGGCGACACCGTCACCGGCGAGGACGTCACCCGGCTCCTGGCGTCCCTGGCACGGGAGTTCCGCTACGTCGTCGTCGACACCGCCCCCGGGCTGTCGGAGCAGACGCTCGCCGCGCTCGACCGGGCCTCCGACGTCGTCATGCTCACGAGCATGGACGTGCCCGGTGTCCGCGGGCTGCGCAAGGAACTCGACGTGCTCCGTGAGCTGGCCATGATCCCGGCCGGACGGCACGTGGTGATGAACTTCGCCGACCCCAAGGGCGGACTGTCGGTGCGCGACGTGGAGACGGCGATCGGCGCGGGCGTCGACGTCGTGCTGCCACGCTCCAAGCACGTCCCGGCCTCGACGAACCGCGGCGTCCCCATCCTGGCCAGCCACCGGCGCGACCCCATGGCCAGGGAGATGCAGCGGCTCGTGTCCCGGTTCGCGGCCACTCCGCTGATGAAGCAGGGCAAGTACCGGGCCAGGCATCGGGCGGCCTCCTGATGAACCTCGCCGACCGACTGCAGGCGGCGCGCGCCCTCCCTGCAGCGCCTGCCGTGTCCGCCGGGACGCCTGTCGTCCCCGTGCCCCGCCCGGTGTCCGCACCGGCGCCGGCGCCGCCCACCGATGCCCTCGCCAAGCTCAAGGACCGCGTCGGCAAGGCGCTGTTCGAGCGCATGGGCAGCCGCATGAACGACCCGAACCTCAGCGCCGACGCGCTGCGCAGCATCGTCCTCGGTGAGCTCGACGAGGTGGTCGAGGAGGAGAACGTCCCGCTCAGCACCGAGGAGCGGCAGCGGCTCACCGCCGAGCTCGCCGACGACGTGCTCGGCTACGGACCCCTGCAGCGGCTGCTCGACGACGACGAGGTCACCGAGATCATGGTCAACGGGCCGGACTCGATCTACGTCGAGCGCGGCGGCAAGCTGGAGCGGACGGCGACCCGGTTCACCTCCGAGGAGCACCTGCGCCGGGTCATCGACCGGATCGTCTCCCGCGTGGGACGCCGGATCGACGAGTCCTCGCCCCTGGTCGACGCCCGCCTCGCCGACGGCTCACGTGTCAATGCGATCATCCCGCCGCTGGCCTTCAGCGGCTCCACGCTGACCATCCGCAAGTTCTCCAAGGACCCGTTCACCGTCGACGACCTGATCGCCTTCGGCACGCTCTCATCGGAGATGGCCGAACTGCTGCACGCCTGCGTCGAGGCGCGGCTCAACGTGATCGTCTCCGGCGGTACCGGCACCGGGAAGACGACCCTGCTGAACGTGCTCTCGTCGTTCATCCCGAACGGCGAGCGCATCGTCACCATCGAGGACGCCGTCGAGCTGCAGCTTCAGCAGGAGCACGTCGTCCGGCTGGAGTCGAGGCCGGCCAACATCGAGGGCAAGGGCGAGATCAGCATCCGTGACCTGGTCCGCAACTCCCTCCGCATGCGACCCGACCGGATCGTGGTCGGGGAGTGCCGCGGCGGCGAGTCGCTGGACATGCTGCAGGCGATGAACACCGGCCACGACGGCTCGCTGTCGACGGTGCACGCCAACACGCCTCGCGACGCGATCGCCCGCCTCGAGACCCTGGTGCTCATGGCCGGCATGGACCTGCCGCTGCGCGCGATCCGCGAGCAGATCGCCTCGGCGGTCGACGTCGTCGTCCAGATCACCCGCCTGCGCGACGGCACCCGCCGGGTCACCCACGTGACCGAGGTGCAGGGCATGGAGGGGGAGACCGTCACCCTCCAGGACGCCTTCCTCTTCGACTACTCCGCCGGTGTGGACGCACACGGCACGTTCCTCGGCAAGCCGGTGCCGACCGGCGTCCGCCCCCGGTTCACCGACAAGTTCGACGACCTCGGGATCAAGCTCTCCCCGCGTGTCTTCGGGGCGGTCGACCCGGTCGGCGCCCGGGGCTGGTGACCATGTCCCCGGTGTTCCTCCTCCTCGGTGTGGTCGCGGTCGCCGCCGCGCTGCTGCTCCTCGTCCTGGTCGTCCTGCCGGCGGGGCCCTCGCGGGTGCCGCTGAGCCGGCTCGACCCGTCCGCGGCTCCGTCGTCGTCGGCACTGTCCGGGGCGGGGGCTGCCGCCAATGCCGCCGTCCAGAAAGCACTGGCCAAGCGGGGGCGGCTCGCCGCGGGTGCGGCCGCGCTCGAGCGCGCCGGGATGTCCACGACCTTGCCCGACTTCGTGCTCGTGGTCGGCCTGGCGACGGCCGTCGCGGGCGGCCTGGGCGTGGCGCTCGGCGGCCTCGTCATGGGCCTGCTGTCCGCAGCCGCCACGCCGCTCGCCGCGAAGCTGCTGCTCAGGTTCCGCGCGGGCCGCCGCCAGGCCGCCTTCGCCGACCAGCTCGACGACTCGCTGCAGCTCATGGCCGGCAGCCTCCGTGCCGGGCACAGCCTGCTGCGTGCGGTCGACTCCGTCTCCACAGAGGCCGCCTCCCCGACGTCGGAGGAGTTCTCCCGGATCGTCAACGAGACCCGCGTCGGTCGCGACCTCAACGACGCGCTCGACGAGGTCGCCGAGCGGATGGGCAGCCAGGACTTCGTGTGGATCGCGCAGGCCATCGCCATCCACCGCGAGGTCGGCGGCAACCTCGCAGAGGTGCTCGACGCCGTCGGCCACACGATCCGCGAGCGGAACGCCATCCGCCGCCAGGTCAAGGCGCTGTCGGCCGAGGGCAAGCTGTCGGCGATCGTGCTCATGGCGCTGCCCTTCGGCGTCACCGGGTTCATCTCGCTGACCAACCCCGGGTACCTGGCCCGGTTCACCGAGAGCCTGGTCGGCTATGCGCTGCTCGGCGTGGCCGGTCTGATGCTGCTGGTCGGTGCGCTGTGGCTCAAGAAGACGGTGGCGATCAAGTTCTGATGACCACTCTTCCCGCTCCCGTCCTCGCGGCCGTGCTCGCCGTCGCGGCCGCCCTCCCGCTGCTGGGCTGGTCGCTGTTCGCGCGGCCCGGCGGCGCGACCGCACAGGCCCGCGACAACCTGGTCCGCGGCCTCGAGCTGCCCGACGCGGGTTCGGTGTCCGGGCGCCGCGGTCCCAGCGTCCTCGGCCGGCTCGCCGCGACGCTGACCCCTCGGGGGACCGCCGCCCGGCTCAACCGGCTGGCCGCCACCGCGGGCCGACCCGCTGCCTGGCCGGTGCCCCGGCTGGTGGCGGCCAAGCTGGTCCTCGTCGCGATCGCCGCGGGCCTCGGTCTGCTCCTGCTGAGCGGTGGAGCCACCCTGCTCACCGTCCTGCTCGCCATCGCGGTCACGCTGGTGGCCTACTTCCTGCCCGAGCTCCTGCTGTACAGCAGAGGTCAGGAGCGGAAGGACGCGATCAGCCTCGAGCTTGCCGACACCCTCGACCAGATGACCATCGCCGTCGAGGCCGGGCTGGGCTTCGAGTCGGCCATGGCGCGGGCCGGCGCCAACGGCAAGGGGCCACTCGCCGAGGAGCTGGTGCGCACCCTGCAGGACATCGCCGTCGGTCAGCCCCGACGCGAGGCCTACCTGGCGCTGGCCGAGCGCACCGGCGTGATCGACCTGGCCCGCTTCATCCGGGCCGTCGTCCAGGCCGACGCCTACGGCGTCTCGATCGCCGACGTCCTGCGCACGCAGGCGCAGGAGATGCGGCTCAAGCGCCGCCAGCGGGCGGAGGAGAAGGCCATGCAGATCCCGGTGAAGGTGATCTTCCCGCTGAGCCTCTGCATCCTGCCGACGCTGTTCATCGTGCTGCTCGGCCCCGCCGTCATGGACATCGTCGCGACGTTCAGCAAATGAGCGATGACAGCAAATGAGCGATGACATGGCGACCCTCCGGGCCGCACCGCGGCCAGGTGCCGTCCCCGGCTCGCGTCGAGCCGCTTCGTCGTGGTCCGGTTCTCCTGCCTACCTCGGCTGCGCGGGGTTGGTCGGGTCGCCGTGGGACGGCGGGTTGACCGGCGGGCCGGAGGTCGCCTCCGACACCTGCGATCCACCGGCGGCGGGCGCCGGAGCGTCGCCCCCGACGGCAGCCGGGTCCCCACCCGACGGCTGGGCACCCTCGGCCAGTCCGGAGAGCCGGCTCTTCATGGCCGACACCACCTGCACCCGGTTCGCGTGCCGCTGCTCGTACTCCATCAGCGTCTGCAGACCGGACGCGTCCAGGCTGCGGATCCGCGAGATCAGCGACCCCACGGGCAGGTGGTCGTAGTCGTGCAGCGGCAGGTCCTCGCGCTCGGTCATCGGTCGTCCTCTCGCGTGCTCCGGCGTGTTCCCGGACCGCCTACCCCGGCCCTCCTCATCCGACACGGGGTCATCGGGACGGGCCATCGGGCGCCGGGGTGTGAGGGCACGGTCGGTGGGTAGGCGATCCGACGGCTGAGCCATCCGTCGAGACCCGAACGACCGAGGAGTTCCCCCCTCATGGACGTGTCCTACCTGGAACCGGTGTTCGCCGCGAGCGGTCCGTACGCCACGGTCTGCGCGGACGTCACGCACACCACCGAGAACGCCGACACCGAACTCGACCTGCGGGTGCGCGCCATCAGCGAGCGGCTGACCGAGCAGGGCGCGCCCGACGACGTCGTCGAGTCGGTGCGCAGCCGGCTGCTCGAGGGCAACCAGGGCGGTCGTGCCGGCACGCTCCGGGGCCGGGCGATCGTCGTCTCTGCCGACGGGACGGTCGTCCTCGACTCCGCACTCGTGGACGCGCCGCTGCGCGAGGTGGCCGAGTGGTCGCCGCAGCCGAACCTGCTGCCGGTCCTGCGTCAACTGCCCGGCCGCGTTCCGCACATCGCCGTGGTGATCGACCGGGTGGGCGCGGACATCACCTTCATGGGGGCGCACGGTGAGGTCCAGGAGGAGGAGACCGTCGACGGCGACAGCTTCCAGATCCGCAAGGTCCAGGTCGGCGGCTGGGCGCACCACCGCTACCAGCACAACGCCGAGAACAAGTGGATCCACAACGCCGACGACGTCGCGGCGTCCATCGGATCGATGGCGCGGCGGTTGTCCCCGCGGTTCGTGCTCGTGGCCGGCGACGTGCGTGCTCGGCAGATCCTCACCGACCGGGCGAGCGACGTCTGGTCGGACCTGATCGTGACCATGGACGAGGGTGGCCGGGCCGCCGGTGCCGACCGGGAGCCGGTGGAGCGCAGGATGGCCGAACTGGTCGCCGAGTACGAGGCGCGGGAGTGTGCCGGCGTGCTGGAGCAGGTCCAGGCCGCCGCGGCGCACGGCCTCTCGGTCTCGGGCACCGACAGGGTCGTCGAGGCGCTCCGCAAGGGGCAGGTCGAGACCCTCGTGATCGCCGACGACCCGGGCGAGGACACCCTCCTCGTCGGCGGCTCCCCACTGGAACTCGGCGTGAACCAGCAGGACATGGACGCGCTCGGCGTCCACGGCGAGGTGGTGCCCGCGGACCGGGCGCTCCTGGCCGCCGCCGTGGCGAGCAGCGCCGTGGTCGTCGTCGTCCCGGCGTCCGCTCTGGGGGACGACACTCCGGTGGCCGCCGTTCTCCGGTACTCCGACGCCTCCACCGCGTCCGCTTCCTGACCCGCACCGCCCTGACGTCGACCGAAGGAGACGTAACCGTGAGCGATCCGCACCAGCCAGGCACCCCCGAAGGCACCGACCCGGGCGACATCGAGCGCCGCGCCGCGCTCGCCGAGGTCCTGGGCAAGGAGGTGTGGCCGGCCGACCGGGACACGCTGGTGGCCAAGGCGGAGGAGGCCCACGCGCCCGACGGCGTCCTGGCCCAGCTGCGTCGCCTGCCCGAGGGGCAGGAGTTCGGCAACGTGCAGGAGGTCGCCGAGGCGCTGGGCCTCGGCACCGAGCAGCAGCGGTTCTGACATGCCGTCGATGAAGGATCCCTCGCCCGAGGCGATCGCGAACGTCAGCGAGCACAACGTCAGGACCCGGTCGCAGCTCCTGCCGGAGGAGGTGGCTGCCGAAGGCCATCCCGACCCCGCGAAGGGCGAGCTCGACCCGGAGGTCCAGGCCGCGGTGATCCTCGCCGAGTCGGAGGAGCGCACCCTCAACGCCGATCCGGACGACGCCCAGGGCGGCCACCGTCAGTCCTCGGACACCGCGGACCTGCCCTGACCGCGCCGAGTGCCGCGCACGAGCACGCCGTCCAGCTCCGCTGGTCGGACCCGGATTCGCTGGGCCACGTCAACCACGCCCGGGCGCTCAGCCTGATCGAGGACGCCCGCCTGGCCATGGGCGACCGGGGGCCGGGCCACCGGACCGCCCTGATCCTCGCCCGCCTCGAGGTCGACTACCTCCGCCAGCTGTACTACCGGGTCGGTGAGCGGCTGGTGGTGCGCAGCTGGGTCCGGCGGCTCGGCACCAAGTCGTTCACGATCCGCCAGGAGCTGATCCAGGACGGCGAGGTCGCGATCCGGGCCGACGTCGTCCTGGTGCAGTTCGACTACGCCTCGAACGCCACCCGTGCCCTCACCGACGACGAGCGCGCGCACTGGTCGCGGTATCTGGAGCCGGCCGACTGAGGGGAACGCGTCCGGCCAGCGCACGGCCGGCGTGACCCGCGGCGAGCTGAGCCTCCTGGAGGTGACGGCCAAGGCGTAGCCCTGGCTCCGGACCGGCCGCGGGAGGTGGTGGGCGCGGTGACCGTCTCGGGGGATGCCGACGCCCTGGTCCACATGCCCGCCTCCGACGTGAAGCAGCTGGAGCGGGCCCTGGAGCGGATCCGGGACGAGCCCAACGTCGACCACACCCGCAGCGTGATCGTGCTGTCCCGGTTGATCGACCGCCCGCGCACCTGACCCGTCGGACAGGATGCGCCCGTGGCCTTCTTCGAGGGATTCGTCGAGCAGCGGGTGGAGGTCGGCGACGGGGTCGTCCTGCGGGTGCGGTCCGGCGGCAGCGGCCCGCCGGTCGTCCTGCTGCACGGCCATCCCCGCACGCACACCACCTGGCACCGCGTCGCACCGCTGCTGGTCGCGGCCGGGCACACCGTCGTCTGCCCGGACCTGCGTGGCTACGGGCAGTCGAGCAAGCCGCCGCCGGCCGCCGATCACGCGCCGCACTCGAAGCGGGCGACCGCGGGGGACATCGTGCAGTTGATGCGCCGGCTCGGGCACCCGGAGTTCGCCGTCGTCGGGCACGACCGCGGCAGTTACGTGGCGTTGCGGACGGCACTGGACCACCCGGCCGTCGTCACCCACCTCGCCGTGCTCGACTGCATCCCCATCGTCGAGCATCTCGACCGCTGCGACGCGCGCTTCGCGGCCGCATGGTGGCACTGGTTCTTCTTCGCCCAGCCCGAGAAGCCGGAGCGGGCGATCAACGCCGACCCCGAGGCCTGGTACGGGGCCCGTGCGCCGGGCCGGGCAGCGACGATGGGGGAGGAGAACCACGCCGACTTCGTGCGGGCCATCTCCGATCCGGACACGGTTCGGGCGATGCTCGAGGACTACCGAGCCGGACTGACCGTGGACCGCGCGGACGAGGAGGCCGATCGCGCCGGAGGGCGGCGGGTCACCTGCCCCACGCTGGTGCTGTGGGCTGCCCGCGACGACCTCGAGGAGCTGCACGGCGACCCGCGCCTGATCTGGGCCGACTGGACCACCGACCTCCGGGGCGGTGGCCCCATCGACAGCGGGCACCACATGGCAGAGGAGGCTCCGGAGGAGCTGGCCGCTGAGCTGCGCGGATTCCTCCGGATGTGATCATCTCGGCCGCTCGGGGTAGGGCAACGGCCAGTCCCCCGAGAGGAGAGGTGTCATGCCGAAGACGACCAAGAGCGGTACGGCCAAGCTGTCCGAACTGCCCAGCACCCTGAAGCGGTCGGCCAAGAAGGCGCAGCGGACCTTCGCGAAGGCGCACGACTCCGCCGCCGACGAGTACGGCAGCGAGAAGCGGGCGAACCAGGTCGCCTGGGCCGCGGTCAAGCACAGCTTCGAGAAGGTCGGCGACCACTGGGAGAAGAAGGCCGGCGGCAAGAAGGGGCCCTCCGACGCCCAGGCGGCCGGCGGTAGGAACACCAACCGGAAGACGGCGGGCGGCGTCGACGCGAACTCGACGAAGGATCACCTGCTCGCGCTGGCGAAGAAGCTCGACGTCTCGGGCCGCTCGAAGATGAAGAAGAAGCAGCTCGTCGAGGCGATCCAGAAGGCGAACGACAAGCGAACCGCCGACGCGCGCAAGAAGTGAGCCGGGTGGAGTCGCTCGAGCGCGGAATCCGCACTCCAGCGACTCCACTCAGCCGCTCAGATGAGGATCAGCTCGGTCTGGCGGCCGTCGCGGTACTCCACGCCGTCCCGGGTGAGGGCGACGCCCTGCTCGATCGCCATCCGGACGCACCCCCCGTCCCACTCCGGCACCGGCCGGCGAACCGCGAGCTCCAGGGCGTAGACGGTGTCGGCGTGCACCGGGTAGTCGCCGGCGCCCGGAACGCCGTCCTGCTGGTCCCACTGGCCGATCGCCGGACCCGCTCCGTGGCCGTGCACGCCCACGGGGTGGGAGTAGACGTCGGCGTCGATGCCCGCGGCGGACGCGGCGGCACGCGCCGCGGCCAGTACCTCGTTCCCGGTCCGGCCGACGACGAGCTCCGCGGTCGTCAGGTCCTGCATGCGGTTGCCGGCGCGCAGGGCGTCCCGGAGTCCGGCGGGTGCGGTGGTCTCACCCGGCCCGAGCACGTAGCCGTTGCGCTGGGTGTCAGTGGTGAGTCCGAGGCTGGTCAGCCCGACGTCGCAGTGCACCAGGTCGCCGGGCTCGATCACCGAGTCGTAGGGGACGGCGGGCAGCATCGTGCCGCGCACGGGCGCCAGCGGGACGCCGGCCCGTTGCAAGCCGACGCTCGGGTGGAACCACGGCTCGACCCCGAGGTCGTGGAACCGCTGCCTGATCCACCAGGCGACGTCGAGCGCGGTCGTCCTCCCGACGTCGATCACCGTGGGGGAGAAGGCCTCGGCGATGACCGTGTGCGCGAGGCGGTTGAGCGCGTGCAGCGCCGAGATCTCCTCCGGCAGGCGGGTCTCCAGCCAGCTGACCACCAGCTGCTCGGCCGGCACGAGCCGATCCGCGTAGCGCCCGAGCGCCTCGGTCAGCAACCGGTGCTCGGTGTGGGACAGCCCGTCGGCCAGGGCGAAGGACGCCGAGACGTCGATGCCGATGCGCCGGGGATCGGCCTGCTCGACGAACCGGCGGACCGCCGCCCACTGGGACTCCTCCGCCGGTAGCCCCGGGCCCTCCTCCGGTGACCACGCCGGCAGGAACTGCCCCACCGCGTACGGCGACATGGCCGCCGGGGTGACGCCGTCGTCGCTGCGGTGCAGGACCAGGATCGTCCGCCGCCGGGCCGACAGCCAGGTCGCCGGCAGCAGCGTGGCGAGCACGGGGTCCTCGTTGTTCTCCCGCCCGATGACCAGCCACAGATCGATCCCGGCGCGGTCCATGAGCTCGGGGAGCACGTCGAGCAGCCGCTGGGTCAGCCAGCGGTTGCGGACGTCGGCCTGTTCCCGCAGCGGCAGCGGCACCGTCCGCGTGGGGTCCGGCGCGGCGAGCGTCATGGGAACAGCGAAGCAGAGATCCGGCGCGCGCACCGATCGAGCCCGCGGAGCCCGTTTCAGGCGACGTCGGCGGCCGGTGGACCGTTCAGCACGGGCACGTCGTCGGGCACCGGGACGGCGCGGTTGCGGATCGCCCACAGAGCCACCACACGGTCCCGACCGGTCTGCTTCGCCTCGTACATCGCCGCGTCCGCCCGGTCGATCAGTCGCCAGAGCTCCGCGGTCGAGTCCTCGTCGTCGGCCGGCCTGGTGAGGGCGATACCGAGGGACGCCGTGACCACGTGCCCGTTCTCGCTGCGGCTGCCGGCGACCGCAGCCCGCAGCCGCTCGGCCAGGTGATCGGCTTCGTCGGGGTCGCTCACCATTCCCAGCACCACGATCTCCTCCCCGCCGGTGCGGGCCAGCACGTCGGCCGGCCGGACGGTCCGCGCCAGGGAGACGGCCACGGCCTGCAGGACGGCGTCACCCGCGGCGTGCCCGTGCGCGTCGTTGAGCCGCTTGAAGTGGTCGAGGTCGAGCACCATGGCCGCCAGGCGGGTGCCGTCGCGCCGCGCCTGCCGCCACATGCGGGGCGCCTGCTCCACGAGGAACCGGCGGTTGTGCAGGCCGGTCAGCGGATCGAGGTGGGACAGGGTCTGGGTCGCGACCAGGAGCCGCTCCACCCGGCGACGCAGCACGAAGATACCCAGTGCCCCCGCGTTGAGGGTGCCCGCGCTGACCCCCACCTGGATGACCAGACCCACGGGACCGTCATAGCTCGGCCACAGCGCGATCAGGCAGATCAGCGTGGTGACCACCATGTTGGCGGCCAGCTCCGCGGGGCCGAGGAACCAGGCGGCCACGAAGGCCGGGAACAGCAGCATCAGCGGCGTGGCGTAGCGGACCGGGTCCTCGATGCTCAGCACCACGACCAGGTAGATCAGGTCGCCCAGCAGCACCAGTCCGAAGGTCTGCCACCTTCCGGCCCGCCTCTGGATCACCAGCGGCATCGCCGCGAGCATGCACAGCGCCATGGCGGTGCCGTACACCCAGCGGGGCGCGCCGTCGCGGAGGACGCCGTCGACGAAGAGGTTCGCGGTGCCCATCAGCCCGCCTGCGATCAGCAGGGTGGCCAGCGTGAGCGCGGCGACCCGGTGCTCGGGTCCGCGGGCTGCCACCGATGCGCGGCCGGGACGGCGACGCCCCTCCGAACCCGGGGACGACGTCGCACCCATCACGGGAGCAGGATGCCGCACATCTGCAGGTCAGCGGAGGGTTCGCCGAATCCTTACCGAAACGTGACCAGGCCTTGACGGCGTGTCACCGGGGCGCCAGGGGTCCCGTGCGCGCCCGACGGGTGCCAGGGTGTCCGCCATGTCGCATGGGGACCCCGCGCTGGTCGACCTCCGAACGCTCGCGGAGCACCCCCTGATCGACAACGGCGGCACGAGCTCGCTGCGTCCGGTGGCGCCGGGCTCCGCGACGGCCGGTCGGTACGGACTGTTCGAGTACCGCGTGGCGCCGCACAGCCCGGGTGCTGCGCCGCACTTTCACCAGACGTTCTCGGAGAGCTTCTTCGTGCTGTCAGGGCAGCTCACGGTCTATGCCGCGGGGGAGTGGCAGGCCCTGGTCGCGGGCGACTTCGCACTGGTGCACGAGGGTGGCGCGCACGGCTTCCGCAACGACGGTGACGAGGAGACGGCCTTCCTGATCCTGTTCGCCCCCGGAATCGCACGCGAGAACTTCTTCCTCGAGATGGCCGAACTGCGCCGCAGCGGCCGGACGCTGACCTATGAGGAGATGACCGCGTTCTACGCCCGGCACGACCAGGTGATGGTCGATCCCTGAGCGCCTTCCTGCCGACGGTGGAAGGGTGGTCGCGGTCCGCACCGACGGTGCGGGACGCCGACCCGACCGAGGAGGCCGCCGATGGCCGGAGGACCGTGGTTCTTCTGTCTCAAGCACCACACCGTCGAACCGCGCGACGGATGCGCGGAGCGGCACCGGCTGGGCCCGTACGAGACGCGGGAGGAGGCCGAGCACGCGGTGCAGTCGGTCGCCGAGCGCGAGGAGAAGCTGGCCGCCGAGGACCGCGCCTGGAAGGACGACTGACCACCACCGGTCCCTGCCGCGTCGCCGCCGCACGCCCTTGGGCATGATCGGGCGCATGACGGACGGGCGTGCGGTGGAGGAACTGGTCGTCGGGGTGCTCGGAGGCACGGGGCCACAGGGGCGGGGCCTGGCGGTGCGGCTGGCCGCGGCGGGACAGCGGATCCTGCTGGGGTCCAGGGAGGCCGAGCGCGCGGCCGAGGTGGCCGCCGAGGTCGCGGCGCGGGCGTCGACCGTCGTCGCCGGGTCCGAGGTCTCCGTGACGGGCGGGTCCAACGTCGACGTCGCCGGAGCGGCCGACCTGGTCATCGTGGCCGTCCCCTACGCGGGCCACGCCGCCACGCTGGCCGATCTGGCCACGCCGCTGGCCGGCAAGGTCGTCGTCGACTGCGTCGTCCCGATGGGCTTCGACGAACTCGGTGCCTACGTCCTCGACGTCGAGGAGGGCAGCGTCGCCCAGCAGGCCGCGGCGCTCCTCCCGGACAGCCATGTCGTGGGCGCGTTCCACCACCTGTCCGCCGTCCTCCTCGAGGACCTCTCCCGGCCCACGCTCGACGGGGACGTCATGGTCGTCGGCGACGTCCGGGAGGCCACCGACACGGTGCAGGCGCTGGCCGGGCGGCTGCCCGGGATGCGCGGCGTCTACGCCGGCCGGCTCCGCAACGCCCGCCAGGTCGAGGCGCTCACCGTCAACCTCGTCTCGGTGAACCGCCGGTACAAGGTCCACGCCGGCGTCCGGGTCACCGACGTATAGCGATGATCGCGGCGACGCCTACGACGGTCCGCCGCCGCGTCGCGTCGTCAGCCTGGTGCCGTCGCTGACCGAGGCGATCGCCGCCACCGACATCTCCGCCCTTGCGGGGGCGACCGACTGGTGCACGCACCCGGCCGGCCTCGCCGTCCCCCGGGTCGGCGGCACGAAGTGGCCCGACCTCGGCCGGGTGCGGGCCCTGCGCCCCGACCTCGTGGTGGCGAACGCCGAGGAGAACCGGGACGAGGACGTCGACGCGCTGCGGGCCGCCGGCATCCCCGTCTGGATGACGGCGCCCGCCACGGTCGACGAGGCGCTGGACTCCCTCGGCCGGCTGTGCGCGGTCCTGGACCGGCCCGCGCCCCAGTGGCTGCGGCGGGCGCGGGCGGTGTGGGCCGGCCCCCCGCAGGTGGCACCGGTCCGGGCCGTCGTCCCCGTGTGGCGCCGGCCGTGGATGGTCCTCGGCCGGGACACCTTCGCCGGAGACGTATTGCGCCGCCTCGGGGTGGAGAACGTCTTCGCCGGCGCGGCGGACCGCTATCCGCGGCTGGCCAAGGACGATCCGGGCGACGTCGACGCCGAGCTGGTGGTCTTCCCGGACGAGCCGTACGCGTTCACCCGGGACGACGGGCCGGAGGCGTGGCCGCAGGCGCGTCCCGTCTTCGTCAGCGGCCGGCACCTCACCTGGTACGGGCCCTCGCTCACCGAGGCGCCGGCGTTGCTCACCGCCCAGCTGACGCGCTGATCGGCGGTTCCTGTCCGGTCAGCGGCCGGGACCGGGCTCGCCGTCCCGACGCTCCTCCTCGGCGGCGAGCGCGTCGACCGCCTCGACGGCCGGGAAGAGGTCGAGGTGCGTCCGCTGCCGGACGAGGGCCACCGCCTCCACGTGCCTGCCGTCGTGCAGCAGGGTGCGGACGTCGCCGGCGAGGGGCTCGGGCAGGAGCACCGGCACCGGGACGTCGTCGAAACGCAGGGACTTCGGCCACCGACGCACGCGCGGCAGCATGCGGAACCACACCGGACGCCGCGGCTCGTCCTGCAGCACGTCCCGGCCGGACGGCCGCCTCGCCGGTCCGCCGCGTGCGACGCTCGACCCGTGCTGTGGACAGCCGCCGTCGCCGTCGCGGTCCTCCACGGGCTCGCCGTCGCGCTGATGCTGACCGGGTCGCTGCTCGCTCTCCGCCGGCCCCGGGTGCTGTGGCTGCACGTGCCGTTGGGCCTCACGATCCTCGGCCTGTACCTCTCCGGATCGGACTGTCCGTTGACCACGTTCGAGTTGTGGTTGCGGGAGCGGGCAGGCCGGCCCGGGTACACGGGCGGGTTCATCGGGCACTACCTCACGGAGCCGTGCGGCTTCCCCGTCCATGCGACGTCGACCCAGGTCGGCATCTACGCCGTCGCCTTCCTGCCCAACGTCGTCGGCTACGGGCTCCTCGCCGTGCGGGCTCGGCGCGGGAGCGGCGCCTCGACTCCGCCCGCTCACGCGGCAGGGTGACCCCCCGCGGCCAGTGCGACCAGCGGCTCGACCAGGTCCGCCGGCGCAGGCATCGCCGCGATCTCGGCGGCCACCTCGCCGGACGCCTGCCTCAGTCCGGCGTCACTCACCAGCCGTTCCAGCACGTCCCTCGTGATCTCCTTCGCAGGCACGGCAAGACCGGCGCCCCGGGCCGCGAGCAGCCGCGCGTGCACCGTCCGGTCACCCGCGCCAGGGACCACGACCTGCGGCACGCCGGCGGCCAGTGCGGTCATCAACGATCCGGCGCCGCCGTGGTGGACGAAGCCCGCGACGCGGGGCAGGACATCGGCGAACGGCACCCAGTCGGTGGTCGTGACGTTCGGGGGGAGGGACCGGCGGGCGACGGCACGGTCGGGCCGTACGAGGACGACGTCGACGTCGGCGCCCTCGGCCGCGGCGACGACCCGGGCCATCATCGGGTCGGGGCGGGGATCGGACACGGTGGAGCGGCTGACCAGGACGACGGGCCGCGAGCCGCTGGTCGGCAGGCTCGTCGCCCCGTCGCCACCGGTCGCGGGCACGTAGCGCATCGGCCGGCCGTGCCGTGGGCCGGCCAGGCTCGGCGGAATGGCGACCACGGTCTCGGCTGGTTCGGGCACGGCGTCCACGCCGAACCGGCGAACGAGCCTGTCGAGGTGCGGCGTCACCGCGTCGAAGAGCTCCCGGCCGTCGAAGACGAGCGCGTCGACCAGGACGGACGGCACCCCCCGGCGCGCCGCCGCAAGCCCGCCCAGCGGCGCCAGCCCCTCGTGCAGGACCAGGTCGGGCCGCCAGTCGTCGGCAAGCGCCGCCGTGCGGTCGGCCAGGTGCCCGGCGAGGGCGGCGAACATGGAACCGACGGCGGCCGTGCCTGCTTCACCGGCCAGTTCCCGCCGCATCGTCCGCGGACGCCGGAGGAGGGCGCCGAGGAGGACCCGCGTGACGTTGAGGCCCGGCGCGACGTCCTGCACCGGGATCCCCGCCTTCCGCGCCGCCTGGACACCTTCGTGGGCGGTGGCGAAGAGGATGTCGTGTCCGGCGTCCCGGAGAGCGCGGGCGAGCGGCACCAAGGGCAGGACGTGCCCCACCATCGGGGAGGCGACCAGTAGAACTCGCATGTGGAGAAGAGTGGCCGACCAGCCCTCAGGAGACATCAACCTTCGGAACGATCCCGGCCCGGCTACTCGAAGGAGTGCTCGGGCCCCGGGAAGGTGCCGCCGCGGACGTCGTCGGCGTACTCCTTGGCCGCACGCAGCAGCTCGGCCCGCAGGTCGGCGTACTTCTTGACGAATCGCGGCACACGGCCGCCGGTGTAGCCGGCCATGTCCGGCCAGACCAGCACCTGGGCGTCGCAGTCGACGCCGGCTCCGATGCCGATCGTCGGAATGGTCAGCTCCTTGGTCACCTGACCGGCGATCTCGGCCGGCACCATCTCCAGGACGACGGCGAACGCCCCTGCCTCCTGCACGGCGTGCGCGTCCGCCAGGAGCTTGTCGGCGCCCGCCCCGCGGCCCTGCACCCGGAACCCGCCGAGGGCGTGCTCGCTCTGCGGCGTGAAGCCGATGTGCGCCATCACCGGGATGCCGGCCTCGACGATCTTGGTGATCTGCGGTGCGACCCGCACCCCGCCCTCGAGCTTGACCGCCTGCGCGCCGCCCTCCTTCATCAGCCGGAAGGCCGTGGCCAGCGCCTGGTCGGGGCCGGCCTCGTAGCTGCCGAAGGGCATGTCGCCGACGACGAGCGTGCGCTTCGTGGACCGGGTGACCGCCTTGGTCATCAGGAGGATGTCCTCGACGGTGACCGGGACGGTGCTGGAGTAGCCGAGGACCACGTTGCCCGAGGAGTCGCCGACGAGGAGCACCGGGATGCCGGCCTCCTCGAACACCGAGGCGCTGACCGTGTCGTAGGCGGTGAGCATGGCCCACTTCTCGCCGCGTTCCTTGGCCTGCTGCAGGTGGTGCACGCGCACGCGGGTCGAGGACTGCCCGCCGTAGACCACTGACTCGCTCATGCCGTGCCCCTTGCTGAACTCGCGAGCTCGTTCACGAGGCCGCCCCTTCGCGGACGCTGGGCAGGCTCTCCCGCCAGCGATTGGTGATCGGCAGGCGCCGATCCCGGCCGAACGCCTTCAAGCTGATCTTCGTTCCCGGCGCCGACTGGCGGCGCTTGAACTCCGCCATGTCGACCAGACGGAGGACCCGGGCGACCACCTCGGCGTCGTGCCCGCGTTCGAGCAGCTCGGCCATGCCGAGGTCACGGTCGACGTAGTCGGCGATGACGGCGTCGAGCTCCTCGTAGGAGGGCAGCGAGTCGCTGTCCTGCTGGCCGGGGGCGAGCTCGGCCGACGGCGGCTTGTCGATGGAGTTCTGCGGGATCGGCTCGGTGTCCCCGCGGCCGCGCGCGTGCTCGTTGCGCCAGCGGGCGAGGTCCCAGACGAGGGTCTTGGGCACGTCCTTGATCGGCGCGAAGCCGCCGGCCGCGTCGCCGTAGAGCGTGGAGTAGCCGACCGCCACCTCGCTCTTGTTGCTGGTGGCCAGCAGCAGGTGCCCGTGCTGGTTGGACAGGCCCATCAGGAGCGTGCCGCGCACCCGGGCCTGCAGGTTCTCCGCGGCGACCCCGGTGAGGTCGACCGAGCCGTGGAAGGCATCGACCATCGGCGCGATCGGGACGACGGAGTAGTGCATGCCCAGCCGGTTCGCCGAGTCATGCGCGTCGGACAGCGAGTGCTCGCTGGAGTACTTCGACGGCAGACCGACCCCGTGCACCCGGTCGGCCCCGAGCGCGTCGACGGCCAGCGCTGCGACCAGCGCCGAGTCGATGCCGCCCGACATCCCCAGCACCACCGACTTCATGCCGTTCTTGTCGATGAAGTCGCGCAGCCCCATGACCAGGGCCCGCCAGACCTCCTCGCAGTCGGTCAGCGGCTTCACCACGGTGCTCGGCTGCGCCTCGAAGGCCGCGACCGGCTCCTCCGACAGCACGTGCCGGGTGACGGTCATGGGCCCGATGCGGCCCTCGGCGCGGTGGGACCTGGCCGAGGGGTCGAGGGTCAGGTCGACGGTGAGCAGGTGCTCGACGAACTGCGGCGCCCGGGCGAGCAGTTCGCCGTCGGCCCCCACCACCATCGAGTCGCCGTCGAAGACCAGCTCGTCCTGACCGCCCACCTGGTTGCAGTAGACGATCGGCGCGTGCGCCTCGGCGGCACGGCGGCGGACGAGCGGCAGCCGCAGGTCGTCCTTGGCCCGCTCGTAGGGGGAGGCGTTGGGGGAGACGACGAGGTCGACGCCGGCCTGCCCCGCGACGCCGCACGGTCCGCCCTCCACCCACAGGTCCTCGCAGATGGTCAGCGCCACGTCGACCCCGTGCAGCCGCACCACGGGCAGCTCGTTGCCCGGCACGAAGTAGCGGGCCTCGTCGAAGACGCCGTAGTTGGGCAGGTGCCGCTTGTAGTAGCGGGCCACCACCTCGCCGCCGTGCAGGAAGGCGGCGGCGTTGCGCGGGGCGCCGCGGCGCGGATTGGCGTCGCCGGGGCGGTCGTCGTCCGTCGGGGGCCGGTCCACCGGCGCGGGGCCGCTGCCCGACGTGTGCGCCAGGTAGCCGACGACGACGGCGACGTCCCCGAGCCCCCGCTCGGCCAGCGTGGCGGCCAGATCGACGACTGCGAGCTCGCTGGCCCGCGCGAAGGACTCCCGCAGGACCAGGTCCTCGGCCGGATAGCCGGTCAGCGTCATCTCGGGGAAGACGACGAGGTGGGCCCCTGCGTCGGCCGCCTTCGCCGTCCACGTGGTCACCAGCTCCGCGTTCCCGGCGAGGTCTCCGACGCGGGTGTCGACTTGGGCCAGACCGACCCGCAGCTGCACCGGCTGTTGTTCGTTCACGCCGGCCAGTCTTCTCGCCTGCCTGCGCGGATGGCCAGGCGGGGCGGTGGCCCGGACGGTCCTTCGGAGGTGGACGGCCGGCCGCGGCCGGCCTACGGCCCGGGCATGCCCGAGTGGCTGGCCATCGAGGTGTTCGACGACGGGTTCCCGGCGTCGGGATGGCGCCGGTCGCACGAGGACTTCCTCACCGAGGCCGCATGCACGCACGGGGCATCCGTCGTCGACTGGCACGTCACGCGGTGGGGTGTCGTGCTCGAGGTGTGCTTCGACACCGACGAGCAGCTCGAGGGGTACCGGGGGTCGCCCGCCGTCCGCGCGGCGCTCGACTCCGTGCCGGATCCCGTGGGCGGGCTGGTGGTCTACCGCGGTCCGGGAGGAGGAGCAGGCGTCCCGGTGCCTCGCCGGCCACGGCCGGTGCCGGTCGCGGACGCCGCATCACTGCCCGGGCCGGAGTCCGGCCAGCTCCTCGGCTGTGGGCTCTTCTCCGGCGACAGAGCGCTCGCAGCCGTCGGGGGGCAAGCCCCTGCGTAGTCCCGCGGTCCCCCCGTCGAGGGGGTCCGGATGGCTCCGTCCTGTTTCGATAACCATCCTTGGTTCTAGAGTTCAGGGATGGAACACGACCGGAGTACGGCGGTCGCGGCGGTGGCCGCGCTCGCCGAACCCACCCGGCGGCGGGTCTACGACCACGTGGTGCGGCAGCCGGCCGCGGTCAGCCGCGACGACACGGTGGCGGCGCTGGACCTGCCCCGGGCCACGGCCGCGTTCCACCTCGACCGGCTGGTGGCCGACGGCCTCCTCGACGTCCACTACGAACGGCGGACCGGCCGCACCGGCCCCGGCGCCGGGCGGCCGGCGAAGCTCTACCGCCGCTCGGACCGCGCCGTGGCGGTGTCGCTGCCGGAGCGTTCCTACGACCTCGCCGGCGACCTGCTCGCCGCCGCCCTGACCGAGGCCGAGAGCTCTGGCCGGCCGCCTCGTGAGGCGCTGGGCCGGCGCGCCTACGAACGGGGCCAGGAACTCGGCGCCGCCGTGGCCCGGAACGGTGGGCAGGGGCGGGACGGTGCCCTGCGCGTCCTGGAGGAGAACGGGTTCGAGCCGCGGGTCGAGGACGACGGCATCACATTGGTGAACTGTCCGTTCCATCGCCTCGCCCGGGCGCACAGCGAGCTGGTCTGCGGCATGAACCTGCGGCTGATCGACGGCGTGCTGGATCAGGTCTCCGACTCCGGCCTGGTCGCCTCGCTGCGCCCGACGCCCGACACCTGCTGCGTGCGCCTGGACCGCGCGCCCGCCGTCTTGCGAAGGCAACCCGCCGAAGGTCATTGACAGCGCGGTAGTCCGGGTCTCTACTACCAATCATCATTGGTTTTAGAAGGAGATCCTCGTGGCCACCGACGTCCATCACCTCCGGTCCGCTCTCGCCTCCGACCCCGGCCATCAGGCGTTCCTGCTCCTGCGCAGCGTCTTCACCGTCGCGCCGATCGTCTTCGGACTCGACAAGTTCGCCGACCTGCTGACGGACTGGCCCGGCTATCTCGCCCCGTGGATCGACCGGCTGGTGCCCGGAACCGCCCAGCAGGCGATGTACGCCGTGGGGGTCGTGGAGATCGTGGCCGGGATCGTCGTGGCGGTGGCACCACGGTTCGGCGGATGGCTGGTGGCCGCCTGGCTCGGCGGGATCATCCTGAACCTGCTGACCATCCCCGGGTTCTACGACGTGGCGCTGCGCGACGTCGGCCTGCTGGTGAGTGCAGTGGCACTGGCACGCCTCGCCGTGCGGTACGCCCCGGCTCGCCGGTCCGCCGTGGAGCCGGTCGCGTGAGCGCGCCGCAGCCGCTGCCCGACGGCGGCCCTCTGACACGCACTCCCCTCCGGGTCCTGCGCGACCACGGGTCCGTGGACCTTGCCGGGGCGGAGCGGGCGGTGTCCGATCTGCTCCGGGCGCTCGGCCGGGACCCCGGCAGCCCGCACCTGGCCGAGACGCCGAGGCGCGTCGCGGCGGCCTATGCCGAGCTCCTCACGGCGCCCCCGTTCGACCTCACCACCTTCCCCAACGACGAGGGCTACAACGAGCTCGTCCTCGCGAGCGACATCCCGGTCCAGTCGCTCTGCGAACACCACCTCCTGCCGTTCTCCGGACGGGCCACCATCGGCTATCTCCCGGGGGACCGGATCCTCGGGCTGTCGAAGCTCGTCCGGGTGCTCGACCTCTTCGCCCGTGACCTGCAGGTGCAGGAGCGCCTCACCCAGCAGGTCGCCGACTGGCTGCAGGAGAACCTCGAACCGCGCGGTGTCGGCGTGGTGATCGAGGCCGAGCACCAGTGCATGTCGTTGCGCGGCGTCCGTGCCCGCGGATCCCGCACGACGACATCTGCTCTGCACGGCCTCCTGCGGGAGGACGCTCGCTCACGCCAGGAGTTCTTCGCCCTCACCGGTCGCGGAGGTCGGTAGCCATGCCTGTTCAGGAGCCGTTCGTCATCGTCGGCGGCGGACTGGCCGGCGCCAAGGCCGCCGAGACCCTCCGCGCCGAGGGCTTCGACGGACGAGTGGTGATCGTCGGCGCCGAGGCCGAGCTGCCCTACGAGCGGCCGCCCCTGTCGAAGGGCTACCTCAACGGCACCGCGGCCCGGGACAGTGCCGCCGTCCACGACAAGAGCTGGTACGACGTCCACGAGGTCGACCTGCGGACCGGCGTCCGCGCGACCGGACTGGACCCCGCGACGCACCGCGTCATGCTCGAGACCGGTGAGGAGCTGCCCTACGCGAAGCTCCTGCTGGCCACGGGCTCCTCGGCCCGGAGGCTGCCGGTCCCCGGCGCCGAACTCGACGGTGTCCGCTACCTGCGCACGCTCGCCGACGCCGACCGCCTCCTGGCCGACTTCTCCGGTGGGGGACGCGACGTCGTCATCATCGGGGCCGGCTGGATCGGGCTGGAGGCCGCGGCGGCGGCCCGCCACCACGGCAACGCGGTCACGGTCCTCGAACCGCAGCCGACCCCGCTGCACGCCGTCCTCGGCGCGCAGATGGGCGAGGTGTTCGCCCGGCTGCACCGCTCCCAGGGGGTGGACCTTTTCCCCCGCACCACCGTCCGCGAGCTCCGGGGAACCGGGGGCCGGGTCGGCTCGGTGGTCACCGACGGCTCCGCCGGGCTGGGTGCCGACGTCGTCCTCGTGGGCGTGGGCGCGATCCCGAACGTCGAGCTCGCCGCCGCGGCCGGCCTGGAGGTCGACAACGGCGTGGTCACCGACCACGCCCTGCGCACCTCGGCACCCGACGTGTTCGCCGCTGGGGACGTCGCCGCGGTGTTCACGCCGCTGTACGGGCGGCACGTGCGGGTCGAGCACTGGGCCAACGCCCTCAATCAGGGCCCGGCCGCGGCCCGGTCGATGCTCGGTCAGGAGGTTCGCTACGACCGCGTCCCGTACTTCTTCACCGACCAGTACGACCTGGGCATGGAGTACTCGGGGCTGGGCGGGCCGGGGGACACCGTGGTCACCCGCGGAGACCCGGACAGCGGCGCGTTCATCGCGTTCTGGATGGACGCCGGACGGGTCACCGCCGGCATGAACGTCAACGTGTGGGACGTCGCTGAGCCGATCCAGCAGCTGATCCGCCTGCGGCGTCAGGTGCCGGTGGCGTCGCTGACCGACCCCGACGTGCCGCTGGAGCGGCTGATCGCCTGATACTCGGGCCGCCGATGCCGGCGGACATCGGCGCGGAACCGTGTGCTCGTCCCCCGGAAGGGGCAGGCTGGGCACCGGCACGAGGCGCTGTCACACCCCGGAAACGAGCGGACGCGATCATGGCGAGCATGGACCGACAGCAGGAATTCGTC
>JAOPWH010000226.1 GCA_025965795.1 Blastococcus sp. | reverse complement strand
CGACTGCCTCACCGAGGTGTCGTCCTCGGCGTTGTGGCAGCGCGGCGCGAAGGCACAGCCCTCGGCCCAGGGGATGGCGTCGCGGGCCGAACCGCGGATCGGGGTCAGCGGCGTCCCGCGCCCGGCGTCCAGTCGGGGCACCGAGCGCAGCAGCCCGCCGGTGTAGGGCTGGCGGGGTCGCGCGAACAGGTCGTGCCGGTCCGCCGTCTCGATGATCTTTCCCGCGTACATGACGTGCACCCGGTCGCAGAGACCCGCGATCACGCCGAGGTCGTGCGTGATCATGACCAGCGCCGTACCCGAGCCCAGCACGAGCTCCCGCAGGAGCTCGAGGATCTGCGCCTGGATGGTGACGTCGAGGGCGGTCGTGGGCTCATCGGCGATCAGCAGCCGCGGCGAGCAGGCCAGCGCCATGGCGATCAGGGCTCGCTGGCGCATGCCGCCGGACAGCTGGTGCGGGTACTCCCCCATGCGCCGGGCGGGATCGGGGATGCCTACCCGGTCGAGCAGGTCGATGCCCTCGGCGACGGCGTCCCTCCTCCCCATGTTGCGGTGCTCGGCGAGCACCTCCGTGACCTGCGTGCCGATGGTCACGGTGGGGTTGAGCGAGGACAGCGGGTCCTGGAAGACCATGGCCATGTCCGCCCCGCGCAGCTTGCGCAGCGTGTTGTCGTTCGCACCGAGCAGTTCGTTGCCGTCCAGCCGCACCGACCCGCTGACGTCGACGCCGCGTCTCGGCAGCAGGCCCATGATCGCCAGTGACGTCACCGACTTGCCGCAACCGGACTCCCCGACCAGGCCGATGGTCTCGCCCGGCGCCACGGAGAAGCTGACGCCGTCCACCGCCCTGGTGGACTGCTCTCCGCGGCGGGTGAAGGTGACGCCCAGCTCGTCGACCTCCAGCACAGGACCCTGGAGCGGAACGGCCTCGGGGATCATGGCCCGGCTCATGGCTCGACTCCGGGCTCGTTCCGCTCCTCGGTCGCTGGCGCTCCCTGCGATGCTCGCTCGCCCGTCGTCATCGCGGCTCACCTCCGGAACTTCGGGTCGAGGGCCTCGCGCAGCGACTCGCCGAGCAGCGTGAAGCCCAGCGCCACCACGATGATGCAGAGGGCCGGATAGATCGCCAGCTGCGGCCGCACGGAGAGCACGCTCTGGGCGCTGGCCAGCATGGCGCCCCACTCCGGCCGGCTGATGTCGGGGTCGCCCAGGCCGAGGAACGACAGCGCCGCGGCCTCGATGATCGCCGTCGCCAGGCTGAGCGTGGCCTGCACGATCACCGGCGACAGCGAGTTGGGCAGCACGTGGCTGAGGACGATCTTCCTTCGCTTCACCCCGAGCGCCTGGGCGGCGACCGCGTAGTCGCGGTCGCGCTGCACCAGCATCGAGCCGCGCAGCAGCCGGGCGAACACCGGGATCTGGGTGACGGCGATGGCGATCATCAGCGACACCTGGTTCTGGCCGAGCAGCACCGAGATCGAGATGGCCATCAGCAGGCCCGGAACCGACAGCAGGATGTCGACGAACCGCATGATCACCGTGTCGACCCAGCCGCCGAAGGCGCCGGCGAGAACGCCGAGCACCAGGCCGACGAACGAGCCGAGCACGGTGGCGACGACCCCGATGAGCAGCGACTGCCGCGCGCCGTAGATCAGCCGCGAGAGCAGATCGCGGCCGAGCTGGTCCACGCCGAGCGGGTAACCCGCGCGGGGTCCCGGGATCGAACCCTGACGCACCTCCGACAGCAGCGACTGCGCGTACGGATCCTTGGGCGCCAGCCACGGGGCGAACAGGGCCACCAGCAGGAAGACGACGACGATGAGCGCGCCCAGGATGGCCACGGGGTTGCGCCGGAGCCGGCGGTACGCGCTCTTGACCAGCGACACACCGCCGTCGCCCTCCGGGAGCGCACCGGCACGGGCGGCGAGGGCGTCGATCCGCTCCCGGCGGTTGCCCACGGTCGCCGTCATTTCGGCCCCGCCTTCTGGTCGGATCCCGCCGGCGTCACTTGACGCGCACCCTCGGGTCGAGCAGACCGTAGGAGATGTCGACGAGCAGGTTCACCAGGACGTAGACGATCGCGAGAATCAGGATGAACCCCTGGAGAAGGGCGTAGTCACGGGTGTTGATCGCCTGCCGCAGCGTCGAGCCGACGCCCCCGAAGGCGAAGACCGTCTCGGTGAGCACGGCCCCCGACAGCAGCAGCCCCGTCTGCAGCCCGATCGTCGTCGACACCGGCAGCAGCGCGTTGCGCAGGATGTGCCGGCGCCGCACGGTGTTGTTGGCCAGCCCCTTGGCCTGCGCCGTTCGCACGTAGTCCTCGTTGGCCACGTCCAGCACCGACGCCCGGGTGATCCGCACGATGATCGCCAGCGGGATCGTGCCCAGCGCGATGCCGGGCAGCACCAGGTGCAGCAGGGCGTCCCACGACGCGTCCCACTCGCGCGTCAGCAGACCGTCGAGCACGTAGAAGTTGGTGATGTGCGTGGCCTCCAGACGCACCTCCTGTCGCCCCGAGCCCGGCAGCCAGCCCAGCTGGACGGCGAAGATCAGCCGCAGCAGGTAGGCGAGGAAGAAGACCGGGATGGTGACCCCGAGCAGCGAGCCGATGACCGACGAGGAGTCGATCCAGGTGCCGTGCTTGCGGGCGGCCAGATAGCCCAGCGGGATGCCGACCCCGATGGCGAACACCATCGCGAAGACGGTGAGCTCGACGGTGCCCGGAAAGCGGGTGAGGAACTCGTCGGTCACCGGGCGGCCGGTGGTCTGCGAGGTACCGAAGTTCAGCCGGACGGCCCGACCGAGGAACTTCAGGTACTGCTGCCACAGCGGCTGGTTCAGCCCGAAGGCCTCGTTGTACGCGGCGATCTTGGCGGGGGTGGCCCGTTCCCCGAGGGCGGCGACCGCGGGGCCGCCGGGCAGGGCGCGCAGCCAGGCGAACAGCAGGATCGACAGCCCCAGCAGGATCGGGATCAGCTGGAGCAGCCGCCGGACGATGAATCGCAGCACGAGCTCTGATCAGCTCCTTCTGGGAACGCGGAACCGCACCGGTGGAAGCGGATGCTTCCACCGGTGCGGTCGAACGACCAGCTCAGCCGCTGATGGCGACGGTCGCGAAGTCCTCCGCCGACAGCGGGCTCGGGACCAGACCCGAGACCTTGTCGGAAGTGGCCAGCGCGTTCGGGCTGTGCGAGATCGGCACGGCCGGCACGAAGTCACTGATGACCTTGTTGGCCGCCTGGTACAGCTCCGTGCGCGTCGCCGGGTCCGGCTCGGCGTCCGCCTTCTTCAGTGCGTCGAAGATCTCCGGCGACTTGAACCCGCCGAACTCCTCCTTCGACTGACCGCCACCCGCGTCGGCGAAGAACGTGCCGATGAAGTTGTAGGCGTCGTTGTAGTCGCCGGTCCAGCCGAGGAGATGGATGTCGGCCTGCCCGGCGCTGACTGCGTCGAGGTAGTCCGGGTTCCAGGGCAGCGAGACCGGCTCGGTCGTGAATCCGGCGTCGACCAGGTTCTTGTTGATGACCTCGAACATGGCGGCCGGGTCGGGCAGGTACGGGCGGCTCACGTCGGTCGGGTAGTAGAAGCGGAGCTTCGTGCCCATCGCGCCGGCCTCGGTGAGCAGCTGCTTCGCCTTCGCCGGGTCGTAGTCGTACTTCGTCACGTCCTCGGTCCACCCGTCGACGACCGGCGGCACGAACTCGACGGCCGCCTCGGCACCGTCGGGCAGCAGTGACTTGACGACCGTCTCGCGGTCGATCGCGTAGGCGATCGCCTGACGCACCCGCAGGTCCTTCAGCGCCGGGTTGGCCTTGCTGCCGGCGACGTTGCCGCCGTTGATGCCCAGGTAGAGGATGTTGAAGGGATCACGCGGGAGGACCTTGAAGCCGCCGTCCTTGAGCGATGCGTAGTCGGCCGGGGCCACGAGGTCGTAGGCGTCGATCGAGCCGGCCTCGAGCTCCTGGCGGCGGGTGTTGCCGTCCGAGATCGTCCGGAAGATGATCTTGTCGAGCTTGGCCGGCTCACCCCAGTAGTCGTCGTTGCGGACGATCGTGACCTCGCCGTTGCCCTTGTCCCAGCTCTCGAGCTTGAAGGGGCCGGTGCCGGTGGGGTGCTCGAGGGCGTAGGCCGGGTAGCTCAGCGCGTCCTCGTTGCCCGAGAGGTTGTTCGCGTCGTACTTCTCCAGGGCCGTGGGGCTCTGCATCGCGAAACTCGGCAGCGTGAGCGCCGCCGGGAAGCGGCTGGTCACCTGGGAGATCTCGACGACGGCGGTGGTGGCGTCATCGGCCTTGCAGCTCTTGTACAGGCTGGGGACGTCGGGAGTGTCCTTGAAGCCGCCGAAGACGTTCTGGTAGTACTCCGATGCCGCGGGGGCCGCCGCCAGGCCGGTGAAGTTGTACCAGCGCTCGAAGTTCGCGCAGACCGCGTCGGCGTTGAAGTCGGTGCCGTCGGTGAACTTGACGTCGTTGCGCAGGTGGAACGTGTAGGTCAGGCCGTCGTCGGAGACGTCGTAGGACTCCGAGAGGGCCGGCGCGATGTCGGCGCTGCCCTCCTTGGTGGTGAGCAGACCGTCGTAGAGCTGGCGGGTGACCCGGAAGGACTCGCCGTCGGTGGCGAATGCCGGGTCGAACATCGCCGGATCGCCAGGAGCGCCGAAGACCAGCGTGCCCCCCGACGCGGCCTTGGTGTCGTTGTTCGCGTTGTCGCGGTTGCTCGAGGCGCACGCGGACAGGCTGACTGCGGTGAGTGCGGCCGCCGAAGCGGCGAGCACGCGGGTGGCGCGGCGACGATGCATCGCGGAAGACCTGCCTTCCCAGCCCCAGGGGGCCGGACGGGATCCGGACCTGACTGCCGTGGACGCGAAGATCCACAGATGTTCAGGGGACCCTAGGACTCCCTCGTCTGCGCCGGTGAGGGCCCTGACGTCATCGACACCTAGTCGTGACCTGGGCCGCCGCAGCGGCCGGTCGCGATGCTCGCGGGGCTGTCGTCACGCGTCGATGCGGCGGCGACCCTCGAACGCGCGCCCCAGTGTGATCTCGTCGGCGTACTCCAGGTCGCCACCCACCGGCAGGCCGCTGGCCAGCCGGGACACGGCCAGGCCCATCGGCGACACCAGGCGGGCCAGATACGCCGCCGTCGCCTCGCCCTCGAGGTTCGGGTCGGTGGCGATGATCAGCTCGGTCACCGCGCCGTTCATCAGCCGGGTCATCAGTTCCTTGACCCGGAGGTCGTCGGGGCCGACGCCGTCGATCGGGCTGATCGCGCCGCCCAGGACGTGGTAGCGCCCCCGGAACTCACGGGTGCGCTCGATCGCCACGACGTCCTTGGGTTCCTCGACCACGCAGAGGACGTCGTCCACCCGGCGCGGGTCGCGGCAGATGCGGCACTGCTCGGCCTCGGCGACGTTGTAGCAGGTCACGCAGAAGCGCACCTCCTGCTGCACCCGCGTGAGCGCCGCCACCAGGCGGGTGACGTCGGCGGACTCCGACGCGAGCAGATGGAAGGCGATCCGCTGCGCGCTCTTCGGCCCGACGCCGGGCAGGCGGCCCAGCTCGTCGATGAGGTCCTGGACGGCGCCCTCGTACACGGTGTTCCCGTCGGTCCGCGGTCAGAAGCCGGGGAGGCCGAGGCCGCCGCCGGCTCCGCCGCCCAGGCCGCCGGCGAGCGGGCCCATCGTCGATGCGGCGAGTTCGTCGGCCGCACGCTTGGCGTCGTGCAGCGCGGCGACGACGAGGTCCTGGAGCGTCTCCAGGTCGTCGGGGTCGACGGCGGACGGCGCGATGGTGAGGGCGGTGACGTCGCCGCTGCCGGTCATCGTCGCCGTGACCAGGCCGCCACCGGCGGAGCCGGTCACCTCGGTGCGGGCGAGCTCCTCCTGGGCGGCGACGAGTTGCTGCTGCATCTGCTGGGCCTGCTGCAGCAACTGCGCCATGTCGGGCTGACCACCGGGGAACATGCCACGAGAGTAGGCCGCACGTACGACGCGCAGCGCCAGGCCGGGCCCGCCGCGGTCAGGCGTCCAGCGGCCGGGCGCCCAGCTGGGTGCGCAGCAGCGACAGTGCGGCCTGCTCCGGATCCACCACCGGCTCGGGGACGCCGTCGTCGGCGGCGGCCGACACGTCTGCGGCCCGTTCGGCCATGAGCTCCCGCGCCTCGGCGGCCTCGGCGGCGCGCGCCGCCTCCCGCGCGGCCTCCGGGGGCACGGCGGTACCGCTCGTGGCGGCGGCGCCCTCCACGACCGCCTCGACCCGCCACCGGACACCCAGCAGTTCGTTCAGCGCCTCGCGGATGACGTCCTTGTTCAGGTCGTCGCCGAGCCGGCGGGCCAGGGCCGGGGACGACGTCGCCAGCGTGAGCACGCCGTTGGCCAGCTGGTGCACCTGCGCGTTCTTCAGCAGCGCCTCGGTGGTGCGCTTGTGCCGCTTGACGACGGCGAGCAGCTCCGGCCACACGCGGCGCACGTCGGTGGTGGTGAGCTCGCCGTCGGCCTGCGGTGGGTTCGCCGAGACGACCGGTGTCGGTTCACCGCCGCGCGGGGCGGGTGCGGACTCTGCGGCCGCCCGCGGCAGATCGGCGGCGGGGGCGGTTCCGCTCCGGGCGGCCTCGGTGCGTGCGGCGGCCGCATCGGCAGCGGCGGGCTG
>JAOPWH010000115.1 GCA_025965795.1 Blastococcus sp. | reverse complement strand
GTCCTTCTCTCGGTGCTGGACCGCAAGTGGCGCGAGCACCTCTACGAGATGGACTACCTGCGGGCCGGCATCCACCTGCGCGCGATGGCCAACCGCGACCCGGTCGTGGAATACCAGCGCGAGGGCTACGACATGTTCATGGCGATGCTCGACGGCATCAAGGAGGAGTCCGTCGGCTTCCTGTTCAACCTCGAGGTGAAGACCGCCGACGAGCAGGAGGCCGAGGCCAAGGCCAAGCAGGACGAGGCCGAGGCGGCGGCGCTGGCTGCCGCCCAGGAGGGGACGGCGCGGGTGCTGGCCCGCCAGGCCGCGGAGGCGAAGGCCGCTGCGGCCAAGACCGCGGCGGCCCAGGGCAACAGCGCGTCCGGCAACGGCTCGGGGACGAAGGCGGCGGCGCGGCGGGGCACTGCGGCAGCGGCACCGGTGGTCGAGAAGCCGAAGCCGACGGGCACCGGTCCGGAGCTGGCGGTCAAGGGTCTGGACGCGCCGGCCCACACCCATCAGCACCTGAGCTACTCCGCGCCGAGCCTGGACGCCTCACCCAAGGAGAGCGGCGCGGCCAAGGCCGCGAAGTCCGCGACGGTCTCCGGCACCAAGGAGACGCCGCGCAACGCCCCCTGCCCCTGCGGCTCGGGCAAGAAGTACAAGTTCTGCCACGGAGCGGCTTCCTAGCTGGTCAGCCTCTCGATGGCTTTCTTGCCGACGTTGCGGACCGAGTCATCTGTCGTCGACGCGCGTTACCGGCCACCGACGTGGACCCATGACGGGTGACCGGATCAGGTGCCCGAGTTCCCGAGCGGCCCGGTCAGAGGTCCGAGGGACGGTCGCGCCGGGATCCGGATCCGGGAGCAGCAGGGCTGAACGGATGCCCAGCCTTCTCCTCGAGGAGCCGCGGCATGTGCAAGGGCACCGGGAGCCGGACCGGAGCCATGCCCTACGCGATCTGGATCAGCACCTCGTAGGGCTCGGTGTGCCGAGCGACGACCGGCGGACACTCCGCTCAGGGGCCGCCTAACGGGCGAGGCGGGTCGCGGAGCTGTCTGCACGAGCAGTCGGATCAGTCCGCCTTCGAGCCGACGAGTGACCGGGTCCTTGACACGAAGTCGCCACGGTGGTCGAGCACGTAGCGCTCGGCGCCTTCCGGGGAGGCAGCGATCTCCCGCAGTGCCTGCCCGAGCATGGGGATGTCGGTGAGGTAGGTCTGCCGGTTGGCGCTCACCCGCACCGCACCGGGCAGCCGGTGGCGGTTGCCGGCGCGGACGTCGGCGTGGAACTGGTCGACGTCGGCGTCCGAGAGCCCGAGCAGCCGGCCCATGTACGGGTGGGCGCAGAAGCAGCCGCTGCGGGTACCGATCGCGTACTCGTTGGCCAGCCGGGCGGCCAGCAGGCCGTGCGGCACGCCCTCGAGGTTGAACGCCGCGACCGGCAGCCGGTCCCCGGTCACCGGGCCGAGCCGGTGCAGCCCGGGCACCGAGGCCAGCTCGGAGTCGAGGCCACGCAGCAGGTGCTCCTCGTGCGCGAGCACCGACGACCAGCCGTCGCTGCGCAGTTCGTCGGCCGCCGCGGTCAGCGCGACGACGCCGATCACGTTGGGCGAGCCGGCGTCGTCCCGGTCGGGACCGTCGGCCCAGATGACGTCGTCGAACGAGACGGCTCCCACCGCACCGCCCCCGACGAGGAAGGGCTCCCCGTCGGCCAGGAGCGAGCGCGGCGCGACCAGGGCGCCCGCACCGAACGGTGCGTACATCTTGTGCCCGGAGAACGCGATGACGTCGATCCCCAGGGCGGTGATGTCGACCGGGCGGTGCGGCACCAGCTGCGCGCCGTCCACGACGGTCAGCACGCCGCGCTGGCGGGCCGCCGCGGCGATACCGCGGAGGTCGGGCAGCCAGCCGGTCACGTTGGAACCACCGGTGATCGCCAGGACGCGAGGCCGGGGGTGCTGGTCCAGGGCGGCCTCGATCGCGGCGACGTCGAAGGTCCCGTGCTCGTCGACCTCCACCACCCGCAGCTGAGCGTGCCGGCGCCACGGCAGCAGGTTCGCGTGGTGCTCGACGGCCGTGGTGACGACGACGTCGTCCTTGGTCAGGCCGAGCCGGAAGGCGAGCAGGTTGAGCGCCTCGGTGGTGTTGCGCGGGAAGAGCGCAAGGTGGGTGGTCGGGTTGCCCCCGACGAACCGCACCATGATCTCGCGCGCCTCCTCGTAGCGGGCGCTGGTGATCTGCGACTTGATCCCGGCGCCGCGGTGCACGCTCGCGTACCAGGGCAGGAAGTCCTGCACCGCCCGGTTGACGGCGACCGAGGCCGAGCTGGTCGCAGCGGTGTCAAGGTCGACGTACTGCCGTGGGCCGCCGTCCAAGACCGACACCCACAAGTCATCGCCGACGTACTGTCCGGCGGTAAAGGCCGGGGTCATCTCCATGGCAGCCTCATCGAACAGTTCGGCCTACTACTTGAGTGCCGAGTCGCGACTTTTCCGACTCACCACAATGGTGGATGACTTATTGATGTAGTCGCTCAAGTCGCAACAACTCCTGCCGATGAGAGCGGCATGACGACGCACATGTCCCAGGAGGAGAACCGACGCCTCCACCGCCGGGGCTTCAGGCTCACTTCCCGTGTCTTCTGGGACATGGCCATCTACATGGTCGGGCTCGGCCTCATCATGGGGCTGATCTTCCCGCCATTCGTGGTGCTGCTCGGCGTGCCGGAGACGTTCGCCTACCGCACGATCTTCCGGTTCGCCTGTCTGATGGCCGGCTTCATGGTCGGCGCGATGAACTACGCACTGGTCAAGGGCGTGGTGGGCGGCCGCATGGAGGTGCTGGGCGGTCACCTGCTCTCGGCCACCACCTCGATCACGTCCGCTACGAAGACGGGCGACTGGTCCGAGGCGGTGTTCGAGCGGATCGACGTCGATTCGAACGACCAGATCGGTGAGGCCGGCCGGGCGTTCAACAGCCTGTTGGGCGCAGTCGAAGGACGGAAGGACCTGGAGGAGCGGCTGCGCTATCAGGCATTCCACGACATGCTGACCGGCCTGCCCAACCGTGCATTCTTCATGGACAAGCTGAGCGAGGCCGAGGCCCTGCGCAAAGAGAACGGTACGACGTCGGCCGTCCTTTTCCTCGACGTGGACAACCTGAAGGGGGTCAACGACAACCTCGGCCACGAGGGCGGCGATACCCTCATCAAGCTCCTCACCGAGCGCATGACGAGGAGCGTCCGGGACACCGACACGGTGGCCCGGCTGTCCGGGGACGAGTTCGCCATTCTGTTGATCGGCCCCGGCAGCGAGCACCAGGCCGAGCGCGTCGCCCACCGCATCATCAACTCCCTGCGGGCGCCCACGCAGATCGGCGAGCACCTGGTGCGCACCGGTTTCAGCATCGGGCTCGCCACGTCGACCACCTGCGCCGCCAGCGGCATCGGCATGCTGCGAGCCGCCGACATGGCCATGTACGCAGCCAAGTCGGGCGGCAAGGGGCGCCTCGAGGTCTTCCAGCCCAGCCACCACACCGCGCACGTGGAGCGCGACGCGGTCCGGGCCGAGCTCTCCGGGGCTCTCGACGCCGAGCAGCTGGAACTGCACTACCAGCCCATCTTCGACGTCTCCACCAAGCAGACCGTCGGCTTCGAGGCACTACTGCGGTGGAGGCACCCGGAGCGGGGCCTCATCTCCCCGCTGGAGTTCATCCCGCTGGCCGAGGAGACCGGCCTGATCGTGCCGATCGGCCGCTGGGTGCTGCAGGAGGCCACCCGGCAGGCCGCCGAGTGGCAGAACCGGTCCCCGCTCGGCCGGCTGCGCATGAGCGTCAATGTCTCCGTCCGGCAGTTCCAGCACCCCGACCTGGTCGGAGACGTGGCCGACGCGCTGCAGCGCTCCGGATTGAAGCCGTCGCTGCTCACCCTGGAGATCACCGAATCGCTGTTCGCCCAGGACATCGAGGAGACCACCCGCAAGATCGAGCTGCTCAAGAAGCTCGGGTGCCGTCTGGCCCTCGACGACTTCGGCACGGGCTACTCGTCGCTCAGCTACCTGCGGCGCTTCCCGATCGACACCCTCAAGATCGACAAGTCGTTCATCGACGGCGTGACAACCAGCACGGAGGGCCACGCCGTGGTCGCGGCCATCACCCAGCTCGGCCAGACCCTGCACCTGGAGGTCGTGGCCGAGGGACTGGAGACCGCCGAGCAGGTCGAGGCCCTGCGCGCCCTCGGCTGCCCCCTCGGCCAGGGCTACCACTTCTCCCGGCCGTTGGTCGCGGGCGATGCCGTCAAGATGCTGCTGACCGGGCAGCGATCCACCGCCAGCATGCTCGTCCCCGCCTGAACGTCGGTGGAACACCGGCGTATCAGCTCTCGGCGGCGTGCCGGCCGCGGAGTGGGACGGGTGGCAGCCCGGTCATCGGCAGCGGTGTGGCGGAATCTGCCCGCTCTCGGAGCGCGGCGCCGATCGCCGGCTCTCTTCCGCGCTCAACCGGAGGAATCGGGCTGCGCCTGCTGACCTGGACAACCTGGAGGATGCGGCTGTACGTGGTCAGCCCGACATGACCGACGCGCAGGGCACCGACCTGCGCCGGAGGGGTCACTACGGCGCGCTGCCCCATCCCCAGGGCTCGGCCGACCGCTCAGTGCACTCCGACGCCTCGCCGAGGCCGCCGGGGGCTGACCGCTTCTTGGAACGATGAGCCGTCAGGGCGGCCCTCATCTCCAGGCGCGGCAGGCCTGCCCGACGTGCGGCGGCACACGTCATGAGCTCATCTCCCCGGGTCGATGCGAATGCACCTCGACGGTCACTTGGTACGAGGACGTCTCAGTGCACGACCCGATGGGTCTGCGCATGTTCGGGCACCCGGGCTGGAGGATGAGGCTCAGGAACGTCAACGAAGTAGCGGGCATCGCTACGACGTGCAGGTTCGGGATGCGCAGCTATGGCGGGCGCTCCTGGAGCGGTCGCCCTGCCTGTCGTGTCAGCCCACGTGCAGGGCGGTGCAGCGCCAGCGGCCGTCGAGACCCTCGAGCCGTGCCGCGACCGCATGGGCGCGGCCGCCCCTCCGGGCCACGGCGCAGACCTCGGCGACCCCGTCGACCGGCTCGGACGCGTGCACGCTGGAGACGATCAGCGGTGCGGTGCCCTGTGCGCACCAGGCCGGTCGACGGCCCCCACTGACGGCCGCGAAGACGCCCGATGAGGTGAGGGGCTGCAGCTGGGCCAGTGGCCGCCGGCCGGCGAGCGCCTCCAGGGTCATGGTGATCAGCCGGCGACCGGCCTCGCGTGGATCGGGCAGGTCGGCGCGGCTCGACCACGTGGGGCCGAACTCGACGGCGTCGCGGCCGGTTCCGAGTTCGGGCCGGGGCCGGGGGCCCGGCCGGTGGGGCAGGCGCGGGACAGCGACGCCCGGGTGGACCAGCCGGACCGGGTGGCGTTCGTCCTGGAGGGGTGGCTGGGGTGTGCGGACGCGCACCAGCCGCAGCTGCGTCCGCTCCTCGGTCGTCGCGGGGTGCGGAGGGGCGGTCATTCGGGGCTCCTGAGGGGCGAAAGGATCGAGCAGGGGCAGTGACGTGCGGTCACGACGGGGCGGGGGCCCGGAGGACCTGGCCGGGCAGGAGCAGGTCCGGATCGGGTCCGATGACCGTGTCGTTGGCCGACCACCAGGCCGCGACGGCGTCGGACACCTCGGCCCCGGTGGGAGCTCGCCCGCGGTTCCGCACCAGTCGGGCCTCGGCGATCGACCAGAGGCAGTCCCCCCGCACGACCACGTGTTCGTCCGTTGCGGAGGTGGATGGCCAGTCGGGGACCGCGCCGGTGGCCGTGGTGGTGCCGGTCGCCACCGGCCAGTCGGGAGCCGCGTCCATGGCCACCTCGTCGTCCTGGGCGGGAGCGTCGGCGCCCGGGGGTGCGCTGACTGCAGCCGAGGCCGCAGCGACCGGCCCTGCCGTGCCCGCGAACGGCGCTGCCACGCCGAGGCTGACGCCGAGAACGAGTGCGGCGCTCCGGCGGGCACCGGCCGGGAGTACGACGTGGAGGGCGGTCCGGGCGGCGGCGCCGAGGAAGCCGGGCAGGGCAGCGATGGCCGTCAGGGCCAGCCCGATCGTTCCCCACGCCCAGACCAGCCAGGCGAGCAGGCCGACGGCGGCGAGGACCAGTGTGTCGGCGCCGTGGGTGTCGGCCGTGCGCTGGGGATGCCCGAGGACGTCGGCCATTCCGGGCACGGCCGGGACCAGGCGTGCGAGCGCGCAGGCGATGCCGGCCATCACGGTCGCAGCCGGCACGAGTCGTCGAACGGACATCCTTCCCTCCTCCTCCGTTGGTGAGCGCACACTAAAGCAAGCAAATGCATGCAAACGCAAGTCACCGAGGGGATCTAGGCTGTTCGCGGAGGTGGGACATGCGCTGGCAGCAGCTGTTCGCCGATCTGCAGGGGCAGCTCGAGGAGCACGAGACCGCGGCCGAGCGGGCCGAGTGGGCCTCGCGCGTGCGGGTGGAGGTGGGGGCGGTGCCCCTGTCCGATCGACTGCGCGGGTCGGTCGACTCCGCCGTCTCGGTCCGCTGTCGAGGCGCCGGTCAGGTGACCGGCCGACTGGTGGAGGTCGGTCCGGACTGGCTGCTGCTGGAGGACGATTCGGCCCGGCAGTGCCTCGTGGGCGCGGGTGCGATCCGGGCTGTGGGCGGACTCGGAAGGCGTACTGCGGCCGCCCACGAGGTGGGTGCAGTACGCGGTCGGCTCGACCTTCGCTGGGCGTTGCGCGCGCTCGCGCGCGACCGCACCGCGGTGCAGGTGGTGCTCGACGACGGATTCGTGCTGAACGGGACGCTGGACCGCGTGGGCGCCGACTACATCGAGCTGGCGGAGCACCCGATCGACGAGCCACGTCGGGCCGCGGCGGTGCAGGGCGTGCGGGCGGTCGTCATCGCGGCGGTCGCCCTGGTGCGCTCAGAGCCGGCGCTGGACTGACCGCTGCGGCGCCTCGGTGCCGGTGTCCTCGGTGCCCGTGTTCTCGCTGGGGACGCTCGGGCTCGCCTCGGCCGGTGCCTCGGGGGCGGTGCCGGCTCGCGCCTCGGCGTACTTCTGCTGGATGAACCGCTCGAGCTCGTCGACCTCGACGCGCCACTGACCGCGACCGCCGATCTGGATCGCGATCAGCTCCTTGCGGCGAACGAGAGCGTAGGCCTGTGACCACGACACGGCGAGGATCTCCGCGACGTCGTCGAGGGTCAGGAAGCGGGGCGTGGGCATCGGTTCTCCGTCCGGTCCCGGTCAGTCTGTCAGCAGGTCTGGTGGTTCTCGGTCGTCATCCACACCCGAACGTGTGGATGACGAATGCGCGCACCGGCGTCCATGACGCATCATTCGCATCCGAACGCCGTCATGTCGCGCTGTCCGAGAGCGACACGCCCGGTCCGGCGTCGACCGCTGGAGAGGGAGTGTGCCGTGACCGCCGTCCGTCCCCCGAGTCCTGAGACGGCGGTGGCCACCGGACCGAGCCCTCGACGTGTACGGCCACCTCGCTGGCTGGATCTGCGCCTCGTCCTCGGCGTGCTCCTGGTTCTCGGCTCGGTGCTTCTGGGCGCCCGGGTGGTGAGCGCCGCCGACGCCACGGTGCCGGTGTGGGCTGTCGCCGCCGACCTGGCGGCCGGCAGCGAGCTGACGGCGGCTGACCTCGTTTCCGTCGACGTCCGGCTCGACGACGCAGCGGACGCCTACGTGTCAGCAGGTACGCATCCTGAGGGCCGGACACTCGGGCGCGCCGTCCAGGCGGGAGAGCTGCTGCCGCGTTCGGCCCTCGAGCAGCCAGACGACCTCGTGCACCTGGCACTCCCGGTGCAGTCCGGCTACGTCCCGCCGGCGCTCCGACGCGGTCAGCTCGTGGACGTCTATGCCATCGCCGATCCGGCGGCGGGCGCCGCCGCCGCCGCGGGTGGGGCGTCCGACGAGTCGGCCGTCACGTTGGTCGTCTCGCGGGCGCCGGTGCAGGAGACCTCGGGTCGTTCCGAGGGGGTGCTCTCGTCGACGACGACCACGGTCCAGGTGGTCGTCGCCGTTGCTGCCGACTCCGCCCCCGACGTCCTGGCGGCGGTGGGCGGACGGCCCCTGGTCGTGGTCCTCCACGAGTCGGTCGACGAGGGGCCGGCCGGCTGATGGCACTGCAGGTCTTCACCGCGGTCACCGGCGCCGCCTGGGAGTCGGCTCTCGTCGGGGCTCTCGACCGGGCCGACCACGGGGTCACGGTCGTCCGCCGATGCGTCGACGTCGCCGAGCTCCTCGCAGCGGCCGCCACGGGTACCGGGCAGGCGGCGCTCCTGTCCGCCGAGCTCCGCCGTCTCGACGCCGACGCGGTCTCCCGGCTGGCCGCGGCCGGCGTCGCGGTGGTGGGTCTGGTCGAACCGGGCGACGACGGAGCGGCCGAGCGATTGCGGCAGCTCGGCGTCGCGCGCGTGCTGCCGGCG
>JAOPWH010000103.1 GCA_025965795.1 Blastococcus sp. | reverse complement strand
CCGGCGACGCAGGCCACCGTGTCGGTGTCCCCACCCAGGTCGATCACGAGCCGCAGCACCTCGGCGAAGCCGCGTCCGTGCCGCAGCGCCCACACCGCCTGCCCGAGCGTCGGCCACACCGCACCGTTCGACTCCGTCGCGTCGGCCGGCGTCCACGACGGCGCCAGCACCGCCGCCCACCGCTCCCGGTGCTCGTCGGCGACCAAGGCCAGCGCCGCAGGAATGCCAGCCAGCGGATCCCCGCCCTCGAGCACCACCCGCATCAGCTCGGAAAAGATCGCGCAGCCCTCGCCGGCCGACGGGTCGCCGTGCGTGAGAGCCGAGATCCGACGGGCGGCGTCCATCGTCGCCTCGGTGCCGAAGCGGGAGAAGCAGATCGCGGCCGGCGTCGTCCGCATCAGTGAGCCGTTGCCGGCCGCGTGACCGGACCGTTCGAAGTGCTCGGCTGCCGCGACGTCCCACGGCCGGCCGGAACCGAGCACGGCGCGGGTCTGGTTGCCGATGTCCGGCGGCTCCGCCGCCGCCCAACGGGAGAACCGGTCGAACAGATCCGCCTCGTCCAGGCCGTCGCGCTCGAGCAGGGACGCCGCCACCAGCAGCGCCATCTGGGTGTCGTCGGTGAACTCGCCCGGCTCCCAGCCGACCGACCCGCCGCCGCACATCTCGGTCCGGGATCCGCGTGCCGGCACCGGGAAGCGGGCCGAGAACTGCCCCGGCGGACCGAACTCGAACGGCGCACCGAGCGCGTCACCCACCGCCGAGCCGACGAGCGCACCCGCCACCCGGTGCGAGCGGTGCATGGACGGCATCAGGACTCCTGACGGTCCGGAGTCGCGAGCCAGGCCTCCACCCGGTCGAGCTCTGCGTGGGTCAACCCCACCTCGAAGTCCGGTGCGACGACGAGCACGTGGTCGTTGGCCGCCAGCCAGGCGTTGGTGTCCTCGGCCGGTTCGGCGAGATCGTCGTCGATCCACACGATGCGCCGCTGCGGGTCGTCCAGCGCCGCCTCCCGGGCGGCGCCCAGCTTCCACCACCCCGGAAGGCCCCGCCGCTCCCCGTCGTAGCCGGTGGGCGACTCGCCCTCCCTCCTGTGCGTCCGGAGTCCGCGAGGGAGACCCATGGGCTCGGCCAGCAGTTCGTCGGCCTTCTCCGTCCACGTCGTCAGCCACTGGAGCTCCACCCGGCCGGAGTCGTGCAGCTCGCGCAGCCGGGCGACGACCGTCGGATCCCACGACAGGACGAAGCCGTTGTAGGTCTCGCGCCGCCAGCCCTCCGGCAGCTCGCGGCGGACGGCGTTCAGGACGCCGTCGACGTCCAACAGCAGGATCGGTGGGGGAGGAGGCACGACCTCCCCCTACCCCTCAACCACGGGAAGGGATCACCCCGTCGCGCGGCAGCGTCGGGACGTCGACCGGCACGGTGTCCGGGTAGAGCAGGCCGGTGCCGGTGTTCAGCACGACGACGTCCTCACTGCCGTCGAGCCAGCCCGACTCGCGCAGCTGACCGACGGCGGCGAAGCAGGCCGCCCCCTCGGGGCAGACCCAGGTGCCCTCGTCGCGGGCGAGCTGCCGCTGCGCGGCGAGCAGCGCCTCGTCGGTCACGGCGATCGCGGTTCCGCCGGTCGACCGCACGGCGTCGAGCACCAGGAAGTCGCCGAGCGCCTTGGGCACGTTGACGCCGAAGGCGACCGTGTGCGGATCGGCCGGGGCGGTGCTCTCGTCGAGCCCCGCCTCGAACGCGTCGACGATCGGGGCGCAGCCGGCGGCCTGGACGGCGACCAGGCGGGGCAGGTCGCCGGGAATCCAGCCCAGCTCGCGCAGCTCCAGCAGCGCCTTGTAGATCGCGATGATCCCGACCCCGCCGCCGGTCGGATAGAGGATGACGTCGGGGCAGCGCCAACCGAGCTGCTCGGCGATCTCGTAGCCCATCGTCTTCTTGCCCTCGATGCGGTACGGCTCGCGCAGGGTCGAGGTGTCCTGGTAGCCGGGGCGGTTCAGGACGGCCTGCTTGATGAGCGCGCCGGCGTCGCCGATGAGCCCGTCGACGAGGTAGAGCTCGGCGCCGGTCACCACGCACTCCCGGCGGGTGATCTCCGGGGCGTCGACCGGCATCGCGATCAGCGCGTCGAGGCCGGCCCGCGCGGAGTAGGCGGCCCACGCCGCGCCGGCGTTGCCGTTCGTGGGCATCGCGATGCCCCTCACGCCCAGCTCGGCGGCTCGGGAGACGCCGACCGCCGCGCCGCGCGCCTTGAACGCGCCGGTGGGCACCAGGCCCTCGTCCTTCATCCGCAGGCTCGGGACGCCGAGCCGTGCACCGTGCCGCGGCAGGTCCAGCAGCGGCGTCATGCCCTCGCCCAGGCTCACGACCCGCGCCGGGTCCCGCACCGGCAGCAGCTCGTGGTACCGCCACAGCGTCGGCGGCCGGGAGGCGATCTCGTCAGGGGTGACGGTGACCTGGTCGAGGTCGTAGCGGGCCAACAGCGGAGCGCCCAGCGGTGAGGTGCCCTGGACGACGTCGGCGTCGTGGCGCGACCCGTCCCGGGAGCACTCCAGATGGGACAGCGCGGAGAAGGTCACCCGGCCAGTCGAACCGAGCGACAGCGGGGCGTCAAACGGGCGACGTCGTC
>JAOPWH010000095.1 GCA_025965795.1 Blastococcus sp. | reverse complement strand
CCGACAGTGCGCTCGTGGCTGCCGCGACGCTGGCCGACCGGTACATCTCCGACCGCTTCCTGCCCGACAAGGCGATCGACCTGATCGACGAGGCGGGCGCCCGGATGCGGATCAAGCGGATGACCGCCCCGCCGGACCTGCGTGAGTTCGACGACCGGATCTCCGGCATCCGCCGGGAGAAGGAGTCGGCGATCGACGCCCAGGACTTCGAGAAGGCCGCGGCTCTGCGCGACACGGAGAAGACCCTGCTCGCCGAGAAGGCCGAGCGCGAGAAGCAGTGGAAGGCCGGCGACATGGACGTCGTCGCCGAGGTCGACGACGAGCAGATCGCGGAGGTGCTGGCCAACTGGACCGGCATCCCCGTCTTCAAGCTCACCGAGGAGGAGACCTCGCGGCTGCTCCGCATGGAGGACGAGCTCCACAAGCGGATCATCGGCCAGGAAGAGGCCATCAAGAGCGTCAGCCAGGCGATCCGGCGCACGCGTGCGGGCCTCAAGGACCCGCGCCGTCCCGGTGGCTCGTTCATCTTCGCCGGCCCCTCGGGTGTCGGTAAGACCGAGCTGGCGAAGGCGCTGGCGCAGTTCCTCTTCGGCGAGGACGACGCGCTCATCCAGATCGACATGTGCGAGTTCCACGACCGGTTCACCGTGTCGCTCCTGGTCGGTGCGCCTCCCGGCTACGTCGGCTACGACGAAGGTGGCCAGCTGACCGAGAAGGTGCGGCGCAAGCCGTTCTCGGTGGTCCTCTTCGACGAGATCGAGAAGGCGCACGCGGACGTGTTCAACACGCTTCTGCAGGTGCTGGAGGACGGCCGGCTCACCGACGGTCAGGGTCGCGTCGTCGACTTCAAGAACACCATCCTGATCCTCACGACCAACCTCGGTACGCGGGACATCTCCAAGGCCGTGGGTCTCGGCTTCCAGGCCGGGAACGACACGGGCAGCAACTACGAGCGGATGAAGCTCAAGGTCAACGAGGAGCTCAAGCAGCACTTCCGGCCGGAGTTCCTCAACCGCATCGACGACATCGTCGTGTTCCACCAGCTGACCGAGGAGGAGATCACCCGGATCGTCGATCTCCTGATCGCGCGAGTCGAGACCCAGCTGGCGAACAAGGACATGTCGCTGGAGATCACCCCGGCGGCCAAGACGCTGCTCGCCCGCCGCGGCTTCGACCCGGTGCTGGGAGCACGCCCGCTGCGGCGGACCATCCAGCGCGAGATCGAGGACGCGCTGAGCGAGAAGATCCTCTACGGCGAGCTGTCCAGTGGGCAGATCATCGTGGTCGACGTCGACGAGGCGGAGGGCGCGGCGCAGAAGTTCACCTTCCGCGGCGAGGCCAAGCCGATCGACCTCCCCGACACCCCGCCGGTGGCCCTCACGGCCGCCGAAGGTGACGAGGAAGGCCCGGCCGCAGCCGCCGAGTAGCAGCAGGACCCCGTCCTCCGACGGGGTCCGACGACAGGGGCCGTTCCCACCGCGAGGTGGGGACGGCCCCTTCGCTGTTCGTGGGGCGGGTCAACCCGCTCGAGAGAGATCCACGGCGCGGTGGACCCAGGTGCTGGTGACGACCATTCCGACCCGCTCGTAGAGGCCGAGGGCGCCGGTGCGCGAGTCGGTGGACAGCTCGCAGTGCGTGGCGCCGTGGTCGCGGGCGTTCGCGAAGGCGTCGGCCAGCAGGGCCCGCGCCAGCCCCAGCCCCCGCCGTTCCTTGCGCACCGCCACCATGGCGACGTATCCGATCTCGCCGCTGACGATGAGGAAGCACGCGCCGACCGCGTTCCCGTCGGCGTCCGCGACGATCCGCAGGTGCCACGGCTGGAAACCCGGGCGGCGCACGGTCCTGGCGCAGAAGTCCTCGAACGACCGCCGTTGCCGTTCCGACCATTCGAGGAAGGCGTCCTCGATCACGGTCCAGGCGGACCGGTGGTCCGTCTCGCCCTCCGCGGTCCGGATCGAGTAGCCCTCCGGCAGGGGCTGGGCCGCGATCTGCGTCCCTTCGGGCAGCTGCAGCACCCACGAGTTCCACCGGACGAAGTAGCCGAGCGACTCCAGGAGCTCGTCCGCCGGAGAGCCCTGGGGCACCGACATCCCGAACACCTGCGAGCCGCGCTCCCGGGCGAGCTCCTGGGTCCAGGTGGCGAGCGCGGTCCCGATGCCTCGTCCGCGGTGCTGCGGGTGCACGGCGGCGTCCCCCCGGTCCTCGCCGCCGACCTCGGCGTACGCCACGAGGCGGTCGCCGTCGAAGATCCCGACCGTGCTGGCGGACACGTCGAAGCTCGGTTGCTGCCAGTCCCCGACGATGTCGGCCTCGTCGACGTCGACCCTGCCGAGGTCGTGCAGTTCCTGGGCAGCCGTCACCTCGAAGACGGCGCGGGCGTCGGCCTCGGTCAAGGGTCGGGCAGTGAGTTCCCCGGGCAGCTGCACCGGCGCAGTGAACCGCGCCCCCACCGCGTTTGGCCACCGATTTCGCCGACGGCGGGCCTGGTCACTGCGGCAGGCGGAACAGGCCGTCGTCGGTCTGCTCGACCAGGCCGTCGGTGAGCAGTGAATCCAGGCAGCGCGACCGCTGGACCGCGTCGGCCCAGGTGGCGTCCAGCTCGCTCGCCGGCACGGGGTGGGCAGCCGCCCGGAGGACGTCGAGCAGACGGCCGCGCACCTGGCGGTCGGTGCCGGTGAACTTCTGCACCCGCCGGGGCGGGCCGGTGTGCGCCGGAGACCCGGCCAGTCGCCAGGCACACCGGTCCCGGACGGGGCAGACCCCGCAGCGCGGGGCGCCCGCGACGCAGACGAGTGCGCCGAGTTCCATCGTGGCGACCGAGAAGCGGACCGCACGTTCCGGCTCGGGCGGGGCGAGCGCCGCGATGTCGGCCAGGTCGGCGGTGCGCGCGTTGCCGGCCTCCGCCTGTCCGTGGACCAGCCGGGCGACGACCCGCCGGACGTTCGTGTCCACCACCGGTTGTGGTGAGCCGTATCCGAAACAGGCGACGGCACGTGCGGTGTAGGTGCCGACTCCGGGCAGGGCCTCCAGCTCGGGAACCGCCCGGGGGACGACGCCGTCGTGCCGCTCGACGATTGCCGCGGCCGCTTCGCGCAGCCGGAGCGCACGGCGGGGGTATCCCAGCTTTCCCCAGGCGCGGATGACCTCGGCCGGGGTCGCGGCGGCGAGGTCGGCGGGAGTCGGCCAGCGCACCGTCCAGTCGCGCCACACCGGCTCCACCCGGGCCACCGGCGTCTGTTGCAGCATCACCTCGCTGACCAGGACCGCCCAGGCGTCCACGTCCGGACGTCGCCAGGGCAGGTTCCGGGCCGCGCCGGCGTACCAGTCCACGATCACGTCGGCCGTCGACACCTTGGACGACGGCTCCACCCGCACGCTGGTCACGGGAGCCCAGTCTGCCGCTCTCCGGGAGCGGCGCGCCACGAGCACCGCGCCGGAACCGGACCACTACCGTTCGCGGCGTGTGGCACCCCGTCGGCGAGCTGCCCGCAGCCGTCTACTGGCGCCGGCGCGTGGTCGTGCTGCTCGTCGTGGTCGCGCTCCTCGGCGGCGGTGGCTGGCTGGGATACGCGCTGGCGACCGGCCGGCTGGGTACGACGGGCACCGATCCGGCCGCCGCCAGCTCGTCGAGTCGCGTCGTCCCGACACCCGCCTTGGAACAGATCGTTCCCCCGATGACCGGGCTCCGGACGCCGACGCACGCCGTTCCGGCGGTCACGGCGACCCCCGCGCCGCGGCCCACCCCCGCCGTGCCGGCTCCCGCGCCCGGCGGGCGGTGCACGGACGACATGATCGGCGTCGCGGTGCGCGCGCCCGCGTCGGTGGCCGGGGGCAGCAAGCCGACGTTCGAGCTGGTCGTGCAGAACACCTCACCCGTTCCCTGCGTGCGGCCGCTGGACAAGGGCCTGCAGGAGATCGTGCTGTTGGACGGTCGCGGCACCCGGCTCTGGGGCAGCAACGACTGCTTTCCGGAGGCGGGCCCGGACACCCGCACCCTCGCCCCGGGCGCGAGGGTGTCCTTTCCGCTGGTCTGGAGCGGGCGCACCAGTGAGCCGACCTGCACCGCCCCTCGGGTGGCCCCGGCCCGGGGCTCCTATCTGCTCCGCGGCCGGCTGGGCACCAAGACGAGTGCGGACACCCCGATCACCCTCAGCTGACTGCGAGGTTCGGACCAGGCGCTCGCCTAGCGCCGCCGGCCGAAGAGGAAGTACGCGAGCGGGGCGCCTCCGACCGAGTTGACGAGGGTGACCGCGGTGAGCCAGGCCCACTTCGGGCCCCGGATCCGTGTCGCCGGGCGACGCCTGATGTCCCGCAGCGCCGCGATCTTGAGGACGCCCTCGACGACCGCGCCCAGGACGATCAGCCTGCGGCTACGTTGGCTGAGATCGCTCCAGCGGCGTCGCGCCATTCCGCACTGCTTCAGCTGTAGCGGTCGAGGATCGAGGTCTCGGCCAGCCGGGAGAGGCCCTCGCGGATGCCGCGGGCGCGCGCCTCGCCGACCCCTTCGACGGCCAGCAGGTCCTCGATGGTGGCGGCCAGCAGCTTCTGCAGCCCGCCGAAGTGGTCGACCAGGCGGTCGATGATGCCGCCGGGGAGGCGGGGAACGCGGTTGAGCAGCCGGTAGCCGCGCGGGCTGACCGGGGAGTCCAGTGCCTCGGGTGAGGTCGGAAGGCCGTAGCAGCGGGCAACCGCCGAGAGGTCGAGCAGCTCGGTGGCCGAGAGCGCGCGCAGGTCGGTGAGCACCTGCTCGATGCTGCGCGGCCGGCGCCCGTTACCCGGTAGGTAGTCGCGCACCAGGAGGCCGCGATCCTCCTCGACACCGGCGAGCATCTCGTCCAGCTGCAGGGCGAGCAGCCGGCCGTCGGTGCCCAGCTCGACGACGAAGCCCTCGATCTCGTCGGCGATCCGACGGACCATCTCCAGCCGCTGGCTGACGCTCATCGCATCGCGGACCGTCACCAGGTCCTCGATCTCCAGCGCCGAGAGCGTGCTGGCGACCTCGTCGAGGCGCAGCTTGTAGCGCTCCAGGGCAGCAAGGGCCTGATTCGCCCGGGCGAGGATCGTGGTCGGGTGCTCGAGGGTGTACCGGCGGGCGGCCACGTAGACGCTGATGATGTGCATCGACTGGCTCACCGAGATCACCGGGAAGCCGGTCTGCAGCGCGACCCGCTCGGCCGTGCGGTGCCGGGTGCCCGACTCCTCGGTGGGGATGGTGGGGTCTGGCATGAGGTGCACGCCCGCCCGCACGATCCGCATGCCGTCGTAGGAGACGATCACCGCGCCGTCCATCTTCGCGAGCTCGCGCAGCCGCGTCGCCGACAGGGCGACGTCGAGGGCGAAGCCGCCGGTGCACAGCGACTCGACCACCCGGTCGTAGCCGAGGACGATCAGCGCCCCGGTACGGCCGGCGAGGATGCGCTCGAGACCGTCGCGCAGGGCCGTCCCGGGGGCGATGCGGCCGAGGAGTTCGCGCAACGCGATCTCGGGGTCCACCTCGGCGGGCACGAGCGCTCCTGACGGTCGAGTGGTGCGGCGGCTGAGTCTACGTGGCCGGGGTGAACACGGGTCCGGGCCGGGCTTTCGCGGCCGAATCGAGACTCTGCGGAGCTAGAACAACCGGCTGAACGCCGCGCCGAGGTCGGGGACCTCGACCAGGCGCATGCCGCGCGGGGCCGGTCCGGAGTCGACGGGCACGAGGGCGACCTTGTATCCCTGACGTGCCGCCTCGGCGAGCCGGCGTCCGGTTCCGCCCACTCGCCGGATCTCCCCGGAGAGGCCCACCTCGCCGATCGCGACGGTGCCGGCCGGCAGCGGGTGGTCCTTCGCCGCGGACGCGATGGCCAGGGCGAGCGCCAGATCAGCGGCCGGCTCGGCGATCCGCACCCCGCCGACCGAGGCGGCGAACACGTCCGCGTCGGCCAGCTTGACCCCGCCGCGTCGCTCGACCACGGCGTTGACCATGGCCACCCGCTGGGAGTCCAGGCCGCTGACCGCCCGGCGGGGCGAGCCGCCACCGCCGGAGCTCGCCACCAGTGCCTGGACCTCCGCGAGCAGTGGCCGGCTCCCCTCCAGGGTGACGGTGACGCAGCTGCCCGGCACCGGTGCCGAGCGTCGTGACACGAAGAGGGCGGAGGGGTCGGGGACGCCGACCACGCCGCGGTCGCCGATCTCGAAGCAGCCGATCTCGTCGGCCGGGCCGAACCGGTTCTTGATCGCCCGCACCAGCCGCAGGCTGGAGTGCCGTTCGCCGTCGAAGGAGATCACCACGTCGACCAGGTGCTCGAGGGTGCGGGGACCGGCGATCGCGCCGTCCTTGGTGACGTGCCCGACGAGGATCGTCGTCATCCCACGGCTCTTGGCGACGCCGGTCAGCGCACTGGCCACGGCACGGACCTGCGTGGCGCCGCCGTCGGTGCCGTCGACGGCGGGGGAGCGGACGGTCTGCACGCTGTCGAGGATCAGCAGCGACGGATTGACCGCCTCCACGTGGGCCAGCACGGCCGACAGTTCGGTCTCGGCAGCCAGGTAGAGCTGGTCGTGCAGGGCGCCGATCCGCTCCGCCCGCAGCCGGACCTGGCCCGCGGACTCCTCACCGGAGACGACGAGGGCGGGACCGTTGCTGGCCGCGACCCGGTGGGCGACCTCCAGCAGCAGCGTCGACTTGCCGACGCCGGGCTCGCCGGCCACCAGCAGTACGGCGCCCGGTACCAGTCCGCCGCCCAGCACGCGGTCGAACTCCTCGATCCCGGTGGGGACGGCGCGCGCTCCGGCCAGCTCGACCTGGGCGATCGGGAGGGCGGGCGCGGTGACCGGGCCGGCCTTCACCGACCGCAGCGGCGTCGTGGGGGCCCCGTGCTCCTGCAGCGTGCCCCAGGCCTGGCACTCCGGGCACCGCCCCACCCACTTCGCCGAGGCGAAGCCGCACTCGGTGCAGCGGTGGGACGGACGGGTGGACTTCACTCCGGGGGCGGGCACTCGGCGACGTTAACCGCGAGGACCGACAGTTCCGGAGAGGCCGGCGAGCGGACGGGGGAGGACGCGTCAGCCCGGGCCGTTCTCGCCACCCTCGCGGCTGGTCGTCTTCTCGTGGAAGTCGAAGGCCTGGCCTCGGGCCTCTTCCCCGTCGGGGTTGGCGACGGAGGCCAGCACCGTCACCTCACCGGCGTTCTGGAAGGTGAGGACGAGTTGGAGCCGCTGGCCGGTGGTCATCGACTCGCTGAGGTCGGTGAGGGTGATCGTGACGTCGTTCTCACCGACGAAGACGGAGCCGTCGGCCGGGATCTCGATCTCCGTCGGCGCGTCGCTGCTCGTGGCGCCCTCGGGCACGGCGCCGGTGATCTCGGCCGACGCGAACCCCTCGCCCTGGACGTCGGTGAGCGTGTCGCTCTCGTTGCTGCTGTTCACGATGGCCATGCGCAGTGGAGCGTCGTCACCTGCGTCGTACTGGTTGCCGCGGGGGTGCTCCAACTCGACGGCGCGCACGGTGATCGCGCCGACGCGGACCGAGTCGCCGACCTTGTCCCGGATCTGCGAGGCCGTCTGCGTGACCTGCCCCGCGCTGCAGGCGGAGAGCGCGACGGGGGAGAGGAGCAGCACGCTCATCGTGGCGGCGCGAAGCGCGCGGTTCACAGCCGTCGACCTCCAGCGGAACGGGCCGGCCACCGGGGGATCGGTGGCTCCGGGACGACTGGAGCCTATCGGGCGGCTCCCGCGGTCGCCGGACAGGGAAGCGTTCCCCCTCCGCGAGCCGTCGCCCGATCGGGGCGTCGCGGTCCGGCCGCGCCTCCGGACTGCCGATCAGAGAGGAGCGGGATCGGACGAAGGAGGACGGATGGGCACGGGGCTGCCGTTCGACGACGTCCTCCACGCCGCTCAGGCCGGGGGCGCGTGGGCCTTCGAGGTCCTCTACCGCGACCTGTCGCCCTCGGTCACCGGATATCTCCGACTGCACGGGGCCGTCGAGCCCGACGACCTCGCCAGCGAGACCTTCCTCGGCGTCTTCACCGGCCTGGCCGGGTTCACCGGCGACGAGAGCGATCTGCGTGCCTGGGTGTTCACCATCGCCCACCGCCGGCTCGTCGACGACTGGCGTCGTCGGAGCCGTCGGCCGCAGGTCGCCGACGACCCCGGCGACCTCGCCGAGCACCTCGGGGGAGACGTCGAGGAGGACGCACTGGTCCGTGTGGGGGCCGAGAAGGTGGAGCGCATGTGTTCCGGACTGCCCGCCGACCAGCGGTCGGTCCTGCTGCTGCGCATCCTGGCCGATCTCACGGTGGAGCAGGTGGCTGCCGTGCTCGGCCGGTCGGTGGCCTCGGTCAAGGCGCTGCAACGGCGGGGGCTGCGCACCCTCCGGGACCGCATCGAGGCCGCCTCCCCGGACATGGGAGAAAAAGTCGGCGCGGGAGCGAACCCCTACGGGCCGTCGCGGCGATGACAGGGATGAGATGACCACAGCAGCCGACGACGCAGCCGTCGAGGACGCCTTCGAGGCGTACCTCGCCGGCCGGCCCGTCCCGGACGGAGCGGCCGACACCTTCGCGGGTGTCGCCGTCTTCTCCGAGGCGGTCCGGGCGACGGCGACGACGCCGGGCCGGCCCAACGCCGCCCTCGCTGAACTGCTGGTGACCGGTCTTCTCACCGACCAGTCGAGCCCGTCCGCCCGGACGGCCAGATCGGCCGGGAGCCCGCCCCTCCGGCGGCCCGCCCGCGTCCGGATACGGAGACGTACCGCCATGTTCTTCCCCGCCCTCGTTGCCAAGATCCTCTCCGCCGGCGCCGTCGCACAGGCCTGCACCGGTGCCGGTGTCGCCCTCGTGGCCTTCACCGGCGCAGGTGCCGCCGGTGTCCTGCCGGACCCCGTGCAGAGCACGTTCACCTCGGTGGTCGACGGCGAGACGACGAAGGAGGCGCCGGTCCAGGAGCCGACCGGAGCCCCGGCCGACGAGACTCCCGTCGAGGAGGCGCCGGTCCAGGAACCCGTCGCGGCGCCCGTGGGAGTCGACGCTCCGGTGGCGCTGACGCACGACACCTGGGCCGGCCAGGGGCCGGCTGCCGACCAGTCGTTCGGTGACTGGGTCAGCTACGGCTCCGAGCACGGCTGGGCCGACGGCGCCACCGTGAGCTGCTGGGCGCACCACCGCAACGACGAGCGCAAGGGCCGCGAGGTCACCGAGTGCGGCACCGTCGCCGCGCCGGAAGGCACCGACGACAGCACCGAGGCAGGCGACGGCTCCGAGGTGGAGGCACCGGAGGTCGAGGCCCCCGAGGTCGAGACTCCCGAGGATGCCGAGACGGCGCAGCGGACCGAGGACAGCGGGCGCTCCGGCGGCAGCAGCCACGGCCACGGCCACGGCCACGGCAACGGCAACGGCAACGGCTACAACAGCGGCGGCGAGCGCGGGGGCGACAGCGGCAAGGGCAACGGCCGCGACTGATCCGGCGTCCGCGGGGCCGCGATCAGGTGAGCGTGGCCCCGCCGGCCAGCAGCAGCACGACGTCGAGCACGGTCAGCAAAAGGATCGCCGGGAAGGCAGCGCGGCGGAACCGCGGGCTTCCCGCCAGAGCGGCGACCGCGACGGCCGGGACCGCCAGGATCAGGACCGCCCACCCGGCGGAAGTCGGCCGACCCTCCGGGCCGAGCACGAGTGCCAGTGATGCCGCGCCCAGCAGCAGCGCCCCGGCGAACGCGCTGACACGGGGCCCGAGCCGGTGAGGCAGTCCGCGGACCCCGGTCGCCAGGTCGTCCTCGAGATCGGGTGCGACGTTGGCCAGGTGTGCTGCCGCGCCGAGCGCGGCGCCGGCGGCCACCAGCCACCAGGGGGCGGCGGGGGTTCCTGGCGCCGCGGCGACGACCCCGGCCGGCAGTGCCCCGAATCCGACGACGTATCCCACGACGGAGGCCCACGTGCGTTTCAGGCCCGCGTTGTAGGCCCAACCGCCGGCCACCAGGAGCAGGAGCAGTACGCCGGGGACGACACCCAGGGCCAGGGACAGGGCGACCGCCAGCGCGGCGGCTCCGATCGCCGCCGAGCGGAGTTGGCCGGGCCGGACGGCACCCTGGACGACGGGCTTGTCCCCTCGCGCGACGGCCCGGTCGCGATCGGCGTCGAGCCAGTCGTTGCTCCATCCGATGGAGGCCTGACCTGCGAGGACGGCCGCGAAGACCAGCGCCGTCCGCCCAGCCGTCACCCCGGCCGCGACCGCCAGCAGGGTCGCCACGACGGTCACCGCCGCAGTCGGTCCCGGGTGCGTCGCGGCGACCAGGGCAGGGGCGGCCGGCAGCCCTCCACCTTCCCGCCGAGGCACATCAGGCACGCTCTGTCAACCCCTCATCAATCCTTGATCAGCCTTCTGACCTGCAGATTTACGGTCCCGGCCCGAGCCGCTCGTCAGTGTGCCGTGGTAACATCGGGTCAGCGAAAGGGGTCACATCCACATGGGCTTCACTGTCGGCGAGACCGTTGTCTACCCGCACCACGGTGCCGCACTGATCGAGGCGATCGAGCAGCGCACCATCAAGGGCGTCGAGAGGGCCTACCTCGTACTGAAGGTCGCTCAGGGCGACCTGACGGTGCGTGTGCCGGCTGACAACGCAGAGATCGTCGGCGTCCGCGACGTCGTCGGTCAGGAAGGCCTCAACAAGGTCTTCGAGGTGCTTCGCGCACCGCACACGGAGGAGCCGACCAACTGGTCGCGCCGCTACAAGGCGAACCTCGAGAAGCTTGCTTCGGGTGACGTGAACAAGGTCGCCGAGGGCGTCCGTGACCTGTGGCGCCGCGACAAGGACCGTGGGCTCTCGGCCGGCGAGAAGCGCATGCTCTCGAAGGCCCGGCAGATCCTGGTCAGCGAGCTCGCGCTCGCCGAGGGCACCAACGAGGACAAGGCCGAGGTTCTCCTCGACGAGGTCCTCGCGAGCTGAGCTCGGGCAACTGAGCACACGGCCCCACCCCAGAGACACCCGGACCACTCCCGTGCACGCTGTCGGCATCGTCGCAGCGGCCGGGAGTGGTCTGCGTCTGGGGGCAGATGTCCCGAAGGCGCTCGTGCCGCTGGCCGGCCGGCCCCTGGTCCGCTGGGCGGTCGACACCCTGCGCGCCGGCGGCGTGACCGAGGTCGTGGTCGCCGTTCCCGCGGCCGATCGCGCCGCGTTCGCGGCGGTGCTGCCGGACGACGTGGTCCTCGTCGACGGCGGGGCCACGCGTACCGCCTCGGTCCGAGCGGCGCTCTCGGCTGCGAGTGCCGCTGCCGACGTCGTCCTCGTGCACGACGCCGCCCGCCCGCTCACCCCGCCCGAGGTGGTCGGCCGCGTGCTCGCCGCCCTCGAGGCCGGCGCCCGCGCCGTCGTCCCGGTCCTGCCGGTGGTCGACACCACGGTGGCGGTCGGTCCCGACGGCATGATCACCGGGGCGCTGCCCCGGGAGCAGATCCGCCGGGTGCAGACCCCGCAGGGCTTCTCCCGCGCGACGCTCGTCCAGGCGTACGGCCGGCTGCCGACCCATGCGGAGCTGACCGACGACGCGGCCGTCGTGCACAGCGCCGGCGTCAAGGTGGGCACCGTCGCCGGCGACGAGCGGGCCGCGAAGGTCACGGTGGCGCACGATCTGGTTCTCGCTGAACTGCAGGCTCGCGCGTGAGCGAGCTGCCGCGGGTGGGCATCGGCACCGACGTCCACCCCGTCGAGCCCGGGCGCGCGTGCCGGCTGGCCGGACTGGAGTGGCCCGGCGCCGACGGCTGCGCCGGGCACTCCGACGGTGACGTCGTCGCGCACGCGCTCACCGACGCCGTCCTCTCCGCCGCCGGTCTCGGTGACATCGGGGGCCTGCTCGGCACCGACGACCCCCGCTGGGCCGGGGCCACGGGAACGGCGATCCTGGAGCACGTACGAGAGGTGCTCGCCCGGGCCGGTTGGCAGGTGGGCAACGCCGCGGTCCAGCTGGTGGCGAGCACCCCGAAGCTGGGCCCTCGACGGGCCGAGGCCGACGCTGCGCTGTCCGCGGCCCTCGGTGCCCCGGTGAGCGTCACGGCGACCACGACCGACGGCCTGGGGCTCACCGGTCGCGGCGAGGGCCGCGCGGCGGTGGCGACGGCCCTGGTGGTGCGGAATTCCGGCGCTCCAGGGGCCGTAGACTCTCCGCAGTGAGCCTCCGCCTGTACGACACGGCCGCGCGTGCGGTCCGTGACTTCACGCCCCTGCGCGCCGGTCGGGCGTCGGTCTACGTCTGCGGGCTCACCGTCCAGGGCCGCCCCCACATCGGCCACGTCCGCGCCGCGCTGGCCTTCGACGTGCTCCGCCGGTGGCTGATCGCGGGCGGTCTCGACGTCACCTACGTCCGCAACGTCACCGACATCGACGACAAGATCCTGGCGAAGGCCGAGGCCAACGACGTCCCCTGGTGGGCCTGGGCCTACGACAACGAGCGGGCCTGCACCCGTGCCTACGACGTCCTCGGGATCCTGCCGCCCACCTACGAGCCGCGGGCCACCGGTCACATCCCCGAGATGGTCGCGCTCATGCAGCGGCTGATCGACGGCGGGCACGCCTACGCCGCCGACGGCGACGTCTACTTCGACGTCCGGTCGTTCGGTGCCTACGGGGAGCTGACCGGGCAGAAGCTCGAGGACCTGCAGTCGGCCGCCGACACCGAGACCGACGACCGCAAGCGCGACCCCCGCGACTTCGCGCTGTGGAAGGGCCACAAGGACGGCGAGCCGGAGACGGCGTCCTGGGACACCCCGTGGGGACGCGGCCGGCCGGGCTGGCACCTCGAGTGCTCGGCGATGGTCGGGAAGTACCTGGGCCGCGAGTTCGACATCCACGGCGGTGGCCTCGATCTGCGCTTTCCGCACCACGAGAACGAGCAGGCGCAGTCGCGGGCCGCCGGTGACGCGTTCGCGCGGTACTGGATGCACAACGGCTGGGTCACCCTCGGCGGGGAGAAGATGAGCAAGTCGATGGGTAACACCGCGCTCGTCGACGAGGTCGTCCAGCGGGTGCGTCCGGTCGAGCTGCGCTACTACCTCCTCGCACCGCACTACCGGTCGACCATCGAGTACACCGAGGGTGCCCTCGACGAGTCCGCCGCGGCCTACCGCCGGATCGAGTCCTTCGTCCGCCGGGCCGCCGAGCGGATAGGGGCAGACGCCGGCAACCGCGTGCTGTGCGCCGACTTCACCAACGCCCTGGACGACGACCTCGGCACGCCCGCCGCGATCGCCGCCATCCACGACGCGGTGCGCGAGGGCAACACCGCCCTGACCGACGGCGACGAGAAGGCGGTTGCCGGCGCCCTGGGCTCCGTGCGCGCCATGCTGCGCGTGCTCGGCCTCGACCCGCTCGACCCGCTGTGGTCGACGGGTGGCGGCGACGAGCGGCTCGCGTCCGTGACCGGCGGGCTGGTGTCGCTCGCCCTGGATCAGCGAGCGGCAGCGCGGGCGCGCAAGGACTTCGCCGCCGCCGACGCGATCCGCGACCAGCTCACCAGCCTCGGCGTCTCCGTCGAGGACACCCCGCAGGGACCCCGATGGGAGCTGACCCGCTGATGGCCGGCAACAGCCAGCGCCGCGGCCGCACGACCGGCGCAGGCAAGAAGACCGCGACCGCCGGAACCGGCGGCAAGAACCGCCGCTCCTTGGCAGGCCGGGGCGCGACGCCACCGGCAGAGGCCCGTCCGGGCCACCCCGCCCAGCGCCGCGCCGCCACCGAGGAGCGCCAGCGCACCGACCGGGCCCGTCAGCGGCGCCGCTCGGAGGAGGCCCCCGAACTCCTGCTCGGCCGCAATCCGGTGGTCGAGGCGCTGCGCGCGAAGATTCCGGCGAACGCGCTGTACGTCGTCACCGGGGACACCTCTCGTGGGGGCACCGACGAGCGGATCGCCGAGGCCATCACCCTGGCCGCCGACCGCGGGCTGCCGCTGCTCGAGGTGGGCAAGGCCGAGTTCGACCGGATGTCCAGCGGAGCCCTGCACCAGGGCATCGGCCTGCAGGTGCCGCCGTACGACTACGCCCATCCCGACGACCTGATGGACCTGGCGCGCAACTCCGGCCGGCCACCGCTGATCGTGGCGATGGACGGGGTGACCGATCCGCGCAACCTCGGCGCCGTCGTCCGTTCCGCGGCCGCCTTCGACGCGCACGGCGTGGTCGTGCCGCAGCGCCGTGCCGTGGGCATGACGGCGTCGGCCTGGCGCACGAGCGCCGGCGCCGCCGCGCGGATCCGGGTCGCCAGGGCGGTCAACCTCGCCCGCACCCTCGCCTCCTACCAGGACGCGGGGCTGCAGACCGTGGGTCTGGCCGGGGATGGCGACATGGACCTGGGCGACTACGACGGGTTCGCCGATCCGGTGGCGCTCGTCGTCGGCGCCGAGGGCACCGGGCTGTCGCGGCTCGTGCGCGAGCGCTGCGACGTCGTCGTCCGCATCCCGATCGACCGCGACACCGAGTCGCTCAACGTGAGCGTCGCCGCCGGCATCGCGCTGTACGCAGTAGGCACGGCCCGGAAGTGAGCGTGTGCGCCGGCGCCCCGTTCCGGACGCACGAAGGGGGCGTCGGCGCACACACTCAGCCGAGTAGCTGGGCCACGCTGTAGATCACGAGGCCGGCGAGGCCGCCGACGACGGTTCCGTTCACCCGGATCCACTGCAGGTCCCGGCCCACCTGGAGCTCGATCCGGCGGCTGGTCTCCTCGGTGTCCCAGCGCTCGACGGTGCTGCTGACCAGGTCGGCGAGGTCGCCGGAGAACCGATCGACGAGGTAGCCGGCGATGGTGTGCGTGTGCCGCTGCACCAGTTCGCGCAGGGTCGGGTCGGTCTGCAGCGATCGGGCGAGCTGGCCGATCATCGAGGCCACCCGGGTGCGCAGCTCGGAGTCGGGATCGGCGGCGGCGGTGAGGACGGCGTTCTTCGCGCTGGTCCACAGCGACCCCGACCAGGTGCGGACGGCGGGGTGCTCGAGCAGTTCCTTCTTCAGCTCCTCGATCCGGCCGGCGGTGTCGGGATCGGTCCGCAGGGCATGGACGTAGACACGCAGCCGCGCGTCGTAGGACCGGCGCAGCTCGTGCCGCGGGTCGTCGCCCACCTCGTCGAGGAACCCTTGCAGCCCGGCGAAGACGCGGTCGAACACCCGGTCGTCCACCCAGTCGGGCACCCAGGCCGGCGAGGCGTCGCCGAGCTGCGCGCGGAACACCAGCCGGTTCTCCTCGAGGAACCGGGCCAGCAGCCGGAGCGCCGCCGACAGCACCTCCTGGTGTCGGTCTCCCTCCACCACGAGTTCGAGGACGCGGGCGAGCACCGGAGCGGCCGGTGTCGCGTGCAGCTTGCGGTCGACGATGGCCGCGACCGCCGGCTCGAGGTCCTCGTCCTTGAGCAGCTCGGTCAGGGCGGTGACCACGGCGGAGGCGTCACCGGCCAGCCGCTCCGCGCGGCCGGGGGCGGCGAGGAACCCGCCCAGCCGCCCGGGGACGTCGATCGTGGTGAGCTTCTCCTCCACCACGGCGCGGGTCAGGAAGTTCTCCTGGACGAACGTGCCGAGGCTGGCCCCGATCTGGTCCTTCTTCCGCGGGATGATCGCGGTGTGCGGGATCGGCAGCCCGAGCGGGTGCCGGAAGAGTGCGGTGACGGCGAACCAGTCGGCGAGCGCACCGACCATCGAGGCCTCCGCCGTGGCCCGCACGTAGCCCACCCACGGGCCGGCGTCGGAGCCCAGCAGGACGCAGGCGAGGAAGACCGCCGCGGCGACACCGAAGAGGCCCGTGGCCAGCCGCTTCATCCGGGCAAGGTCGCGGGCGCGCTGTGGATCGTCGAGGGAGGTGCCCAGGGGGGCGGTCGATCGGAGGGCCGGCACCCGCCCCAGCCTAGAGAAGAACCCCCTACCCCCTACTGCTCGCCCGCTCGGGGCGGGTCGCTGCAGGGGGCAGGGGGTCCCGGATGCCGCCCGGGTGCTGGGCGGCACGTCTCAGCTGGTGCTGCCCAGCGTGACCTGGACAGTCGTGCTGTCGGCGCCGCGCCGAACGGTGAGCGTGACCTGGTCGCCAGGGGCGTGGCTGCGGACCGCGGCGGTCAGCTCGGTGGAGGTGGTCACCGGCCGGTCGTCGACGGCGGTGACGACGTCGCCGACCTTCAGGCCCGCATCGGCAGCCGCGCCACCGGGCTCGACCGAGACGACGCCGGCGCCGGAGCCGACGGAGCTGCCCTGGGTGCTGTCGGTTCGGGCGCTCACCCCGAGGAAGGCTCGCGTCGCCTTGCCGTTCTGGATGATCTCGCGGGCGATCCGGTCCGCGGTGTTGCTCGGGATCGCGAAGCCGACGCCGATGTTGCCGCTCTCCGACTGCCCGCCCGGAACGCCGGAGGCGACGGTGGCGATGGCGGTGTTGATGCCGATGACCTCGCCGGCCCCGTTGACCAGCGCGCCGCCGGAGTTGCCCGGGTTGATCGCCGCGTCGGTCTGCAGGGCGTCGATGACGGTGCTGTCGTTCTGGGTCGAGCCGGTGGCCACGGCGCGCCCGGTGGCACTGATGATGCCGTCGGTCACGGTGTTCGACAGTCCCAGCGGGGCGCCGATGGCGACGGCCACGTCCCCCACCTGCACCTTGGCGGAGTCCGCGAAGGTGGCGGGGGTGAGTCCCTGGACGCCGTCCAGCTTGACCACCGCGAGGTCGGAGGTGGGGTCGGTGCCGACGACCGTGGCGTCGTAGAGGGTGCCCTCGGCGGTGCGCACCTGCACCGTGCCCGTGCCGGTGCTGTCGAGGGTGACGACGTGGTTGTTGGTCAGCACGTAGCCGTCGTCGGTGAGGACCACGCCCGATCCGCTGCCCGAGCTGGAGCCGTTGGCCACGTAGAGCGTGACGACGCTGGGGGCCGCCTTGGCCGCTGCCGCGGTCGCCGTGGTGGCCGACCTCGGGTTCTGGATGACGACGCTCTGCGCCGATGCCGAGGAGGGCGCCGGCGCCGAGGGGTCGGCGAGCAGCGTGGCCGCGCCCGCCCCGGCACCGCCACCGATGAGGGCGCCCACGACGAGGCCGGCCACTCCCAGGCGGAGCCGGCCGGCGCGGCGCGGTGACGCCGTGGCCGTCGCGCCCTCTGCGCCGGCGGCCTGCGGGTAGCCGCCGAGCGGGCCCGCGCCGAACGCCCCTGCGCCGGAGGACTGGGCGCTGCCGTAGGGCCGGCCGCTGAACGGCTGGGTGCTGTAGGGCCGGCCGGTGTACGGCGGCACGGGTGCGTACGGCTCGGTGCCGGGCGAGACCGGGACACCGCCGTAGGGCTGGTTCACTCCGGACCGCTCATGCCCGGCGTAGGGGCTCGCGGACGGCTGCGGGGTGGTCGGCGCCGTGCCGTCGGGCTGTGCCCGCGGAACAGCCGCTTCCGGCGTCCCGGCCGGGAACGGGTTCTGGGGGTCGCGACCGGCGGAGGATCCCGACGGGCCCGGCTGATCGGATGTGCTCACTGTTCGTGTCCTCCCTTCGCACGACCATGCGGCCGTCGCGATGGCTCTACTGTGCGACCGCCCGCTGGCCCGACGCTGGAGGTGGGCTGTGAGATTGCTGGGCGTCTCAGCGGGGCACGTCGTCCAGCAGTGCGCCGCGCGCCACCAGCTCGGTCACCACCCAGACGGCGAGGACCTCCGCCGCCAGCAGGCCGATCAGCACCAGGAGCTGGGCGGCGCCGGCCTGCATCGGACTGCCGCCGCCGAGCAGGACGCCGACGAAGGCTCCCGGCAGGGTGACCAGTCCGACGGTGCGGGTCTGGTCCAGGGGCGGGACGAGGGCGGTGGCGGCCACCGGCCTGGCGACGAGCAGGACGGCGTCCCGTCGCAGGAAACCGAGGGCCAGGGCGGCCTCGACCTCACCCCGCCGGCTGGTCAGCTCGTCGCGCATCCGCCGGCCGGCCAGCGACGTCGCCGTCATCGCGCCGCCGACGAGGATCCCCGCGACCGGGATGACCGCGGTGCCGCGCAGCGGCACCGTGCCGCTGCCCAGCACGAGGGCGACGACGGGCGCCGCCCCGCCGAGGATCGGCAGCGCCGTCCACAGCAGCCCCCGCGTCGCGGACGGGGACCGCAGGGACCGCCCGGTGACCCGTTCCGCGGCGGTCAGGGTGGCGACGGAGACCATCAGCAGGACGAAGGCCGCGGACAGGGCCAGGGAGTCGACGACGGCCAGCAGGACCGCGGACACGGCGGCGAGCTGGATCGTGGCCCGCACTGCCGCGACCAGGACCGGCCGCTCCTGGCCCAGCCCGGACAGCCGCCCGCTCCCGGCGGCGAGGATGGTCAGCGCCACCAGGGCGACCGCCAGGCGTGGGCCGAGCTCGACCACGGAGGAACTCACGGGGGCGATCCTGCCCGGTGGGCCGGACGCGGCCGTCCCCGGTCAGTTCTGCGGCGCACCCTCCTCGCGCCGGCCGCGCTCGCTTCGCTGGGCCGGCGGAACGAGGGCCATGGGTGATGTGCAGTGCCGGAGCAGCCACCGGTGCGGCCCGTCGAGCGTGCGGTGCAGCAGGTGCCCGTGACCGGCGCTGAGCACCAGGAGAGGCGCGGGGCAGGCAGCGCTGAGCAGGTCGCCGGCCGACGCCCGGGGGAGCTCGGTGCGGTGCACCTCGAGGTCGGGTTGTCGCCGGCTCCATTCCGTGGGGACGTCGGTCCAGGTGGCGGCCTCGGTGCGCGCGGTGGGGCGGGTCTGCAGCACGGTGAGCGACACACCCGCCCGGCGTGCGGCCGTGGCGGCGAACTCGGCCACCGCCTCGTCGTCCTCGGGGTCGCCGATGCCGAGCACGGCGACGACCGGGCGTCCCACCGGCGGGCCGGTGCGCCGGCGCGGGACCACGATGACCGGCTGAGGCGAGCGGGCCGCCAGCCGGGCCGCGACCGGAGCGAGCACCAGTTCGTCGGCCGCACCCGTCGTCGAACTGCCCAGGACGACCAATTGGCTCGCGGCCGCCGCTCGCAGCAGCGTGCCGACCGGGTCGCCGGGCACGACCTCGGTCGAGGCGCGGAGGTCGTGTTCGGTGTGCCGCGCGACGGTGAAGGCCTGCGCGGTGATCGACCGGGCGCGCGCCAGTTCGAGCGGAGGGCCGGACGCACCGCCCCTTCCCAGGTAGGAGGCGGCGTGGACGATGCGCAGCGGTGCGCCGCGCAGCGCTGCCTCGCGCGCTGCCCAGCGGACGGCGCGCAGCGCGCACTCGCTGCCGTCGACGCCCACGACCACGTCGCGAGCGGGCGGAGCCGCGTCCGGCTGCCCGGCCGCGGTCTCGGGCGCGGCGGTCTCGGGCGGGGCGAGCGGGGTGGACGTCGACACGACGCACCTCCATGAGCAGTCGGTCCGGTCGTCCCCAGCGTCCTCGCCACAGCACCGGGACGGAAGACCCTGGGCGCATCCGGAGTGCATCAGGACGGCGAAGTGGGTAGTGCGCCGTCCGACGGCCCGTGACCGACCTGACCGTCCTCCCGTTCCGGCGCGCCAGGAGGCTGCCCGTGCCCACTCGCGGTTCCCTCGTCCGTTCCCTCGTCGTCCTCGGCGCGGTCGTCGGCGGTGTGCTGGCGCTCGCCGGGGGGCTCGCCCTGCGGGGGCCCGGCCTCATCGCCGTCGTGGTGGCCGGTGTGTTCGCCGGCTGTCTCTGCGGGGCGATCGCCCGTGAGGGGGCGCACGCCGATCTGCGTGCGGCTCTCGGCGCCGCTGCGCAGGGCGCCGCCTGGACGGTGGCCGTGCTGCTGGCACTGGCGGGCACCGCCGGGCTGGCCGGTGGCGTGATCGCCGCCCTCCTCGGGGGAACGGCGGTCATGGCGGGTGCGGCGTACTGGCTGCTGCACGGTGCGCGGTCCGCTCAGGCGTCCGCGACGCCTCCCGCCCTCGGCCAGCTGCACCCGCCCGGGGGCGCGGGCGCGTCGGTGTCCCACCTGCTGGCCCCCGTGCGCAGCCTGTCCACCAGGCACCTCGGCCAGGAATGGCTGCGCACGTCGGCCGCCTTGGCCGGCCGGCTCGATCCGGCCGCCCGTGCGGTCCTGGTGGGCCGACGACAGGAGGCGCTCGACGAGCTGGAGCTGCGTGACCCCGTGGGATTCGCACGGTGGATGCTCGCCGGCCCGGTGCCCGGCAGCGATCCGGCCGATTACGTCCGGCGCGACCGGACCGCGGGAACCGACGCAGCCTGACCGGCGCGGGCACCTACGATCGACCCGGCCACCCGTGGTGGTCGGCCGCCGACGTGGCGCAATTGGTAGCGCACCCGACTTGTAATCGGGCGGTTAGGGGTTCAAGTCCCCTCGTCGGCTCCACCGGCGCGTCGGCCGCCCGGGAAGTCCGCAAGACGGTGACCGTGCTCTTCTGCGATCTCGTCGGCTCCACCGAGCTGGGTGAGCGGCTCGGCCCGGAAGCCGTGCGCACGGTTCTGGAGCGCTACTTCGCGGTGCTGCAGCGATCGGTGAAGCGGCACGGCGGCACAGTGGAGAAGTTCCTCGGCGATGCGGTCCTGGCGATCTTCGGCATCCCGATGCTGCGCGAGGACGACGCCCTGCGGGCGGTGCGCGCCGCCGCGGCCATCCCCCCGGCCGTGGAGGCACTGAACGGCGAGCTGGACCGCCTGTTCGGCGTCCGCCTGCAGGTACGGATCGGGGTGAGCACCGGCGCGGTGGTCGCCGGCACCGCCCCCGGGGACGGCGGGCAACGGCTCGCGGTCGGCGATGCCGTGAACCTCGCCGCCCGGCTCCAGGGACTGGCCGGAGCGGGCGAGGTCGTGCTGGCCCATGCGGCGCAGCGACTGGTGCAGGCCGTCGTGCATGCCGAGCGGCTGCCGGCGACGGCGGTGAAGGTCGAGGTGGCGGACCGGCATACCTGCGGCAGGCCGCCACCACCAGCAATGATCCGCTCACCGTCATTGCCCGCACACGCTGCGTCACATCGCCTCCCCCCTTGGGGTGCTCTGCCCGGAGAACGCCCTGGACCTGGCCTTTTCCGCGATTACCGTCGGTGACGACATTCGGTAATCGGGGGAGCAGAACACCATGCGGTCATCCATGCAGGCACGCGTCCGTACCTGGCTCGCGCGGCGCGGCGCGGCGGTCCTCGCCGTCACGGCGTTGGCGCTGGTGAGCGTGCCGCTCTCTCCCGGGACCGCCCAGGCCGCCGTCGACCAGCGGGTGAACCTGCGGGTCCTGGTCGTCAGCAACGGCGACCCGTCGGTGGAGGCGATCGCCACCCAGCTGCTCCGCGAAGGTGTTCCGTTCACGAAGGTCGACATCGGCGCGGCCGGCCGGCCGGCCGTCGACGCGGCCTTCCTGGCCGACGGCGCCACCTCCACCGGGCGGTTCCAGGCCGTGGTCGTGCCCAATCACGACGGTGGTGGACTGAGCGCGGCCGAGGTCTCGGCCCTGACCGCGTACGAGCGCGCCTACGGGGTGCGTCAGGTGAGTGCGTACAACTGGCCGGGCGCGGCCATGGGCCTCAGCGCACCGAACTACGCGGGCAACCTCGACGGCGGCACCGTCACGGTCACCCCGGCCGGTCTGTCCGGCCCCTTCGCCTACCTCGACGGGTCGGTGCCGATCGACGACTTCGACCCGGCCAACGGTGAGGTGTACGCGTACCTGGCCCAGCCGCTGTCCCCGCTGCCCGCCGGAGAGACGTTCACCCCCCTCCTGACCGCCTCCGTGGGCGCCAACAGCGGCGTCCTGGCAGGCGTGTACGCCCAGGGCGGCCAGGAGGAGCTCGTCCTCACCGCAGCCTTCAACCCGGCCATGCAGTGGTGGAACGACGTCGCGCACGGCGTCGTCACCTGGATGACCCGCGGCATCCACCTGGGCCACCAGCGCAACTACTTCGCCGTCCAGGTCGACGACGTCTTCCTGCCCGACGGCCGGTGGAGCGTGGCCGGCAACTGCACGCCCGGCGACGACTGCGTCGACCCGGCCGTGACCACCAAGGACATCCGCATGACCGCCGCCGACGTCAGCCGGCTCGCCGCATGGCAGAAGGCCAACGACTTCCGGCTGGACATGGTCTTCAACGGCGGCGGCAGCACCGTGTGGAAGGAAGGCGCTGGACTTCCGGCGACCGCTCCCGACCCGCTGCTCGACGCCTTCCTCGCTGCACAGGCCGAGTTCTCCTGGGTCAACCACACCTCGACCCACCCCTACCTGGGCTGCATCCAGATCGCGCCGACCGTCGTCGGGGGCTCCTGGCGCTGCGCCACCGCGCCGACGGACACCCCGCGTCAGGATCCGGAGGTCGCCGGGGCCCTGCAGGCGGGCACGTACTGGGCCGCGCCGGAATTCCTGCTCGCCCAGATCCAGCAGAACCAGGCGTGGGGCGCAGCGCGCTTCACCGACTTCGACCGGACCGAGCTGGTCACCGGAGAGCACTCCGGGCTGGCCGTGCTGCCGCAGCAGCCGTCGGACAATCCGTTCCTCGGACCGGTCCTGGCGCAGGCGGGCGTCGCCTACACCGCCTCCGACGCGTCGCGCGAGCCCAACGCCCGTTCCGCCGGCCCCGCGACGGTCACCGTGCCCCGGCACCCGATGAACATCTACTACAACGCCGGCACGTTCTCCGACCAGATCGACGAGTACAACTGGTACTACACCAGCCGCGCCAACGGCGGCGGCGGCATCTGCGAGGCCAACCCCGCCACCAGCACCTGCATCGCGCCCCTCGCGGCCGGTTCCGCGGCGGAGGCCCGGGCCAGCTTCGACAGCTACCTCAAGCCGCTGGAGGTACGCAACGCCCTGTCGCGCGTGCTGTCCAACGACCCGCGGCCGTTCTACGCCCACCAGTCCAACCTGGCCGAGGACGGGATCCTCTACCCGGTCGTGCAGGGCGTCCTCGACTCCTACCGCGCGGTGCACGCCGCGAACGCGCCCGTCGTCCGGACCGACCTCCGGTCCCAGTCCGAGGTCCTGACGCGGATGTCGAGCTGGAAGTCCGCCGCCGACGGCGTCTCCGCGTACCTGGACGGCTCCGGCGTGCACGTCGCCGACGCCGCCGCCCAGGTTCCGGTGACGGTGCCGGCCGGCACGAAGGTCAGCGGCGCGTCCCTCGAGTCCTACGGCGGCGAGCTGTCCGGCTGGACCTCCGGCACGCTCACCGCGGTGCCGACCACTCCCCGGGGCGGCTACATTGGCACCTCCACCGTGATCGCTCCCGACGCGCCCACGATGGGCACGGCGACCGCCGGCAACGCCGCGGCGACGCTCACCTGGACCGCCCCCGTCCTCGACGGCGGCTCGCCGGTCACCGGCTACGTCGTCTCCGTCTACGAGGGCGACTCCGCCACGCCGGCGCGCACCGTTCCGGTCGCCGGTGCGACGGCGGCGCAGATCGCCGGCCTCACCAACGGAACCCCGTACACCTTCACGGTCGCCGCGGTGAACTCCGTGGGCACGAGCCCGGCCTCGGGCCGGTCGGCCAGCGTGACGCCGGCCGCCCCGGCCACGGTGCCCGGCGCTCCCGTCCTCGGGACCGCGATCGCCGGCAACACGACCGCCGCTGTCACGTGGACGGCTCCGGCCGCCGACGGCGGAGCGGCGATCACCGGCTACCGGGTGTCGGTCTTCCAGGGCACCGGCACGGCGGCGGTGCGCACGGTGGACGTGGCCGCCCCGGCGACCACGGCCGACGTCCCCGGCCTGGCCAACGGCACTGCCTACAGCCTGTCCGTGGCCGCGGTGAACTCCGTCGGCACCGGGCCGGACTCGGCCCGCTCGGCCCTCGTGACGCCGGCGACGGTGGCCGGGGCGCCGACGATCACGTCAGTGACGCCGGGCAACGCCTCGGCGACGGTGGCCTGGACCGCTCCCGCAGAAACCGGCGGTGCACCGGTCACCGGCTACGTGGTGTCGGTCTACCAGGGCACCGGGACGACGGCCGTGCGCACGGTCGAGGCCGCGGCCACCGCCACGTCCGCGCAGCTGACCGGGCTCGTCAACGGCACCGCGTACACGGTGACCGTCGCGGCACGGAACACGGCCGGCCTGGGTACCGCCTCCGCCGCGTCCGCGGTGACGCCCCTGGCGCCGATGACGGTGCCGGGTGCGCCCGCGATCACCTCGGTGACGGCGGGGAACGCCGCTGCCGCGCTGGCGTGGACCGCGCCGGTGTCGACCGGGGGAACGCCCGTGACCGGATACGTGGTGTCGGTCTTCGAAGGCACCGGGACGACGGCCGTCCGCACGGTGGAGGCGGCCACGACCGCCACCACGGTGACCGGCCTGCGCAACGGGACTTCCTACAGCTTCGCCGTGTCGGCCCGCAACGCGGCCGGCCTGGGTGCGGCCTCCGGCCGGTCGGGCACCGTGACCCCCTCGACCGTGCCCGGCGTGCCGGCCATCGGTGAGGCCACGCCGGGCAACGCGTCCGCCTCGGTGGGCTGGACGATGTCGACCGACACCGGAGGCAGCGCGCTCACGGGCTACGTCGTGCGTGCCTACGCCGGCACGGCGAGCACCCCGGCCGTCACGCTGCAGGTGCCCGCCTCGGCGACCCGGGCCACCGTCGGTGGCCTGGTCAACGGCACCGGCTACACCTTCACGGTCGCGGCGGTCAACGCGAACGGGGCCGGCGCGGAGTCGGGCCGCTCCGCCCGCGTCGTCCCGGCGGCCGGGGCGGCGACGCCCGGTGCACCGACGATCGGAACCGCGACGCCGGGCAACGGAACGGCGACGGTGAACTGGACCGCGCCGGCGGAGCCCGGCACCTCGCCCGTGCTCGGCTACGCGATCTCGGCAGCCGGCCCGGCGGGCACGCCCGCCGTCCGGACGGTGCTCGCGGGCTGGTGGGCGACCAGCGCCACCGTCTCCGGTCTCACCAACGGCGTTCCGTACACGTTCACGGTGACCGCGCTCAACTGGTCGGGCGCGGGTGCCCGGTCGGCCCCGTCCAACCCGGTGATCCCGCTGGCGCCGGCGGCGCTGCCCGGTGCGCCCAGGATCGGGGCGGCCACGGCCGGCGACGGTTGGGTGTCGGTCAGCTGGACGGCGCCGCGGTCGACCGGAGGATCGCCGATCACCGGCTACCTCGTGTCGGTGTCCGTGGGCAACATGGTGGTGCAGCAGGCGTCCGCCGGGGCCGGGGACACCCGCGCGACGGTGCCGGGCCTGCGCAACGGCATCTCCTACACCGTGCGGGTGAGCGCGGCGTCCGCCGCGGGCATCGGCGCGGCGTCGGACCGGTCCAACTCGGTCACTCCCGCCGTCCGGCCGGATGCACCGACCTCGGTCCGGGCGACGGCGGGCGACCGCAGGCTGACCGTCCGGTGGGCCGAGCCGGCCGACGACGGCGGGTCGGACATCACCGGCTACCTCGTGTCGGTGTTCACCGGCAGCGGGTCGGAGCCGGTGCGCACGGTCAAGGCGTCGAGGAACGCGACCAGCGTGACGGTGTCGGACCTGACCAACGGCAAGGCCTACACCGTCACGGTGGCCGCGGTGAACGCGGCCGGCGCCGGGGACGACTCGGCCCGCTCGGAGACCGTGACGGCGAAGAAGTAGCGCGGCCGGGCCCCGCGCGGCGGTGCGGCGCGGGGCCCCGCGGCTCAGGTACGAGCGGGGCCGCTCGCCGGGCTGCGGCTGCTCCAGCCCTCCCAGGCGGAGCGGACCATGTCCTCCACGGTGCATTGGGCCCGCCAGCCCAGTTCGCGCTCGATGGTCGCCGACGAGGCCACCACCCGGGCCGGGTCACCCGCCCGGCGTGGGCGGACCACCGGTTCGGCCCAGTCCTGACCCGCCGTGCCGGTGACGGCCAGGATGGTGGTGACCATCTCGCGCACCGAGACGCCTTCGCCCCGACCGATGTTGGCGGTGAGGGCGGACACCCGCCCGTCGGTGAGGCCGCGGCCCGCCGCCACGTGCGCGGAGGCGATGTCGGAGACGTGCACGAAGTCGCGGACGCACGTGCCGTCAGGGGTGTCGTAGTCGTCGCCGAAGATGAACGGGGCCATCCGCCGGTCCAGCTGCTGGAACACCATGGGCACGAGGTTGGACACCCCGCGGTCGGTGAGTTCCGGGGCCGCCGTCCCGGCGACGTTGAAGTACCTCAGGTTGGCGTAGCGCAGGCCGGTCGCGGCGGCGACGTCGGCGACCATCCGCTCACCGATCAGCTTCGTCGTCCCGTAGGGGTTGACCGGGGAGGTGGGGGTGTCCTCCTGCACGAGCTCGACGTCCGGCGCCCCGTAGACGGCGGCGCTGGAGGAGAACACGAAGGACTCGACGCCGCCCTCGGTCGCCGCCTGGAGGAGCACCCGAAGGCCCTCGACGTTCTGCTCGTAGTAGTAGAGCGGCCGGTGCACCGACTCCTCCACCTGCTTCTTGGCCGCCAGGTGCACCACGCCCTGGACGCGGTGCTCGCGGATGGTGCGCGCCAGCAGCTCGCCGTCCAGGGTGCTGCCCTGCACGACCGTCGTCCCCGGGATCCGGGTCGCGTCCCCGGTGGAGAGGTCGTCGAGGACGACGACCTCCTGCTCCGCCTCCCGCATGGCCGCAGTGACGTGTGCGCCGATGTAGCCGGCGCCGCCGGTGACGAGCCAGGTCATGGGCCGACCTTAACCGGCGGTTGGAAGGCGCCGGCCCGGCGTCAGACCCGTGTCGGCACGCGGCGGAGCGGCGGTTCGTGCAGACCGTGCGCGACCGCGACGGTGACGGCCTCGAGCCGGGAACGGACCCCGAGCTTGTTCAGCACCGACTGCACGTGCGTGCGGACCGTGGCCACGCCGACGCCCATTGCCTCGGCGAGATCCCTGGTCGACGATCCCTGGACCAGCCGGCCGAGCACTTCCCGCTCCCGGGGGGTCAGGAACTGGGCGGCGAGGTGGACCTGGTCGAGGTCGGCCGGGGAGGGCCGCAGCGAACGGCGCAGCAGCTCGGGGTCGGCGTAGAACGACCCCTCCGCGACGCGCTGGACCGCGGTCAGGACGGTCTCCAACGGGTCGGCCTTGCTGACCACGCCGTCCGCGCCGGCCTCCACCGCCTCGGTGAGCACCCGGCCGTCCACGGCGCCGCTGAGCAGCAGCACCCGTGGCGCCGGGGACGCCCCGGTCAGCGCGCGCACCCCGGTCAGCCCGTCCGGCCCGTGCTCGAAGTGCAGATCCATGACGACGACGTCGGGCTGGGTGGCCCGTGCCTGGGCGAGGGCCTCGGCGACCGTGCGGGTCACGCCGACCACCTCGTAGCCGGAGGCGGCGACCGCCATGGCGAGGGCATCGGCGAACACGACGTGGTCGTCGCAGAGCAGGACGCGGGTCACGGGCGGAACTCCTGTCGTGGAGCGGGCAGGGTCACGCTCGCGCACGTGCCTCCCGACGGGGACCGGCCGAGCACGAGGGAGCCACCGGCGGAAAGCACCAGCGTGCGGACGACGGTCAGCCCCTGCCCGCCGCTGCGGGAGAAGCCGGAGCGGCCCGGGCCCGGCCCGTCGTCGTGGATCTCGAGGCGGACGGGGCCGTCGACTCCGATGCGCTCGGCGCGCAGCAGCACCGTGCCGGTGCCGTTCATGGCGGCCACGGCGTTTCCCAGCAGGTTGCGCACCACGCGGACGAGGGCCGTTCGGGCCATCGAGACGCAGAGCGGAGCGGTCGCCTCGACGGCGACGACCACGCCGCGGGGAACGACCGCGGCGGCGTCGGAGAGCACACCGGCCACGTCGGTCCGGGAGGCGGGAGCCGTCGGGCGGTGGGCAGGGACGGGCGCTCCCGGCACAGCGTCCAGCAGGTCCAGGGCGTAGGACACCTCGCCGGTCGCCGTCGCCAGCAGCGAGCGCAGCTCGGTCGGGTCGAGGTCCGGTTCGTCCTGTGCGACGGCGAACAGCGTGCGCAGGGTCGCGAGCTCGTGCCGCAGGTCGTGGCGGACGTCGGAGGAGACGCCGTCGCGGAACGGCGCCCGCGGAGCAGCGGTCCGGCGGCTCATGCCACGCCGGCCACGGAGCGTCGGGCCGGGGCGGTCCAGCGGACGCCGCAGTCGGCGAGCGCGGACGCCACGGTCGCGTCGTCGGGTCGGTCGATGAGGACGACGGCGGCGTCGCCCAGCCCGGCGCGGAGTCCGGCCACCAGGCCGGTGATCATGGCCGCGCCCTCGGTGAGGAGGACGTCGCGGTGCCAGTCGGGGGACAGCTCCACGATCCCGACGCGCCAGCGCACCAGGGTCCGGACGTCCACCCGGCCGGTCCAGTCGAGCACACCGAGGCCGACGCCGAGTCCGGCCAGCTCGTGCAGCGCGGCGCGCTGTGCGGAGACGGCCTCGTCCAGGCGCCCTTCGGGCACACCGAGGACCAGCCGCGTCTCGGGGCGGGACCGCTGCAGGGCGGTGATCTCCTCGCGGAGCGACACCAGAGCACCACCCGGCTGCAGGCGGACCACGACCACGTCGGCGTCGACGTCGACCACTCGGGCCACGGCCCACCGGTCCAGCGCGACGGCGAGACCCGGGGCGTCGACACGCACGGGGCTGGGCACGCCGGCGTCGACGGTGCTGACCTCCACCAGGGTTCCGCGGACCCGCGCCCCGGGGACGTCGCAGCGCAGCCCCGCCGCCGGTCCGCTGCCGGGGACCAGGACCGGCCGCGAGTTCAGCACGAAGCGCCCGGAGTCCAGCGCGGCCCGGATCTGCGCCGAGCCAGCGGTGCGGTCGGCGGGAACCGGGCGAGCGTCGGAGTGCCGGTCCCACGGCGCGAGCACGGTGAGACCGCTGCCCGAGGCGCGGGCGGCCGCACCCTCGACGACCGAGGCGAGCAGGGTGTCGGGGTCGGTGTCGGGATCGCCCACCTCGACCACCGCGGCGCTGACGACGGGGCGGACCCCGTCGGCGAGCGGGCGGTGGAGGACGGCGAGGAGCCGGCGGGCCATGACGATCCCGCCGTCGTCGCCGGAGTCCTCGGCCACCACGGCGAGCCGACCGCCGTCCAGGTGCACGACCGTGTCCGTCTCGCGCGCCGCCCGCCGCACCCGGTCGGCCAGGTCGGCGAGGGTCGGCGACGACGGCCGCTCGGGCCCGTCGGGCCCGGGAAGGCGGACCACTGCGACGGCCACCGCCACCCGCCCGGGGCGGCGGCGCAGGAGGAGCAGGGCGGCGCCGAGGCGCTCGCTGAGCTGGGCGGCGCTCTCGGGCGCCTCGGGCGAACCGGCAGGTGTCGGCCGCGGTGCCGGTTCGGCGTGCAGGACGGCGGCGATGTCGGCCGTGCCGGACATCCGGCGGAGACCGGCCGGCCGCTGCGCCAGCAGGTGCAGCCAGAGCGGTTCCGGATCACCGGGGAGGGTCACCTGGAGGCTGGCGCGCTGCCCCTGCAGCCGGACGACGTCGCGGGCCACCGAGGCCAGCCGCGTGGCGCCGTCGTCGTCGAGCAGATCGGTCAGCTCCGTCGCGGCGGAACCGGCCGGAAGTCCCAGCAGGTCGCTCATGGCGACGTTGGCCCACCGGACGACGACCGAGCCGTCGGCGCGCAGCATCACGCCGGCAGCCGGGGAACCGGTCTGCAGCGCGAGTTCGCGCAGGTGAGCGCGTCGGGTGAGCACCTCAGCAGTGTCGCAGCGCGGCGTCCAGATCCAGGTTTTTCAGAATCGAGCTCAGCCGAATTGGGGAGACGGCCTCACACAGCCGGGGGGTGCCTTCGGCGTACTCCACGTGCAGCACCGCCTTGCCCGCGTCGATGAACGGGCGGTAGGCCGCGCACTCGTCGTAGACCAGGCACTCCTCGTTGACGGCGAAGTCGAAGACCGGCTCGAGCGCGCCGACCTGCTCGACGTCGTTCTTCAACCCGACCGACAGGCCACGCTCGTGCGCCAGCGACGCCACCGCCGTGTTGAAGGCGAGCTGGTCTGCGGCGGTGAGCGGGAAGCCGGTCTCGTTCGCGTACCCGTCGACGTTGTCCGGCTCCACGGCGTCGAAGCCCTTGGCCGCGCAGATGTCCATCCGCCGGGACACCAGCGGAAGGAGGACGTCGAGGCGGCGGACGTCGACCCAGCGCTCGCCGGGCCAGCCGTCCAGCGGCTTCCCGAGCACGTCGGCCGCGTAGTCGGCGGCGTCGGGGCGCCACTGCTCGTGCGCGCCCGCGTTGAGGTAGCAGACCACCCGCCGCCCGGTTCGGTGCAGCTCCGCCACCTGTGCGGCGGTCGTCTCCTGCCAGTCGACGTCGTAGACCTCGGCGTCCACCGACAGGTCCAGGTCGCCGCTGAGCTGGTACTGCCAGGTGGTTCCGGGTGCGGGACGCCACGCGTCGGCCGGGGTGGGCGTGGCGGTGGGCGTGGTGGTGGGCGTGGTGGTGGGCGTGGCGGTGGGCAGCGCCGCGGACGTCGCCGGTGAAGCCGTGGCCGCCCGATTCCCGGCGGGCCGTCCGGACGGGTGCACGGCCGTGCACCCGCCGAGCAGGAGCAGCGCGAGCAACGCACCGCCGGCCCTTCCGAGCACGGTCACGATGCGGCTCGTCCCGCAGTCACCGGCGTGCCGGCCATCGGGAACCCGCCCCACGGGTGCGGCATCGACCGGTCGGTGACGAAGGCGTGGCCGGCGCCGAGCCGCTCCGCCCGGGCGGTCACCTCGGCGAGCTCGTCGGGCGGGCAGCTGTGCACGAGGTGCCACACCCGGTTCCGCGGCACCCGGCTGAGGGCGGGCGGCGGCGTGAACCGCGAGTAGGCCTCCGCCGTCCCCTCGAAGACGCAGGTGACGTCGAGCAACGCCAGGTGCCCCAGTGCGGGGACGACGCCGGGATTGCCGACCACGAAGCCGGCACCGGCCCGGCGGGCGGCGGTCACGTACTCGAGGCAGCGCCGGGTGCTGGCCGCGTCGGCGGGGAACTGGTCCAGCATCACGCCACCGACGCGGTAGACGTCCAGCCACGTCGCGACGTCCGCGACGACCTCGGCGACGGGTCGCTCGCCGTAGGCCAGGTCGATGTACCCGACGATACGGGTGCCCCGCAGCTGCGTGAGCGCCTCGGGGTACCAGGGGTTCCCGGGTTCGCCGGGACCGTTGTGCACGTTGACGACCACGAAGGACGGTCGCGGCGTCTGCAGCGCGAGCTGCCGCCAGGCGCCGGGGTCCTCGGCCGGATGCACGTACCAGGGCAGTGCGGCCCGGGCGGCCGTCACGCGACGACCCGCGGGTCGGACACCCGGTACAGCAGCAAGGTCACCGCGCCGACGAGGGCGACGGGAAGCAGGACCGCGGTGGCCAGGGTGGCCGAGAGCAGGGCGGGCAGGGCGTAGGCGGCGGTGAGCGCGGCCGCCAGCACGGCGCGCCAGGGAGCACCGAAGGCGGTGAGCGCCGCCGACGTCGTCGCAAGGGCGGTGAAGGCCGCCGCGGTGACCACCGTGGCCGGCCAGTCGGGCGTGCCTGCTCGGAGGACCAGGAACACGGTCACGGCGGCCAGCGCCGAGGCGAGCGTGGTGCCCGCGGCCGCCATGACCGCGGCGCGCCGGGCCGAACGGGCGGCGGCGGAGAGGCGGTAGAGCCGGGCGGCCGACCAGCGCAGCCGGGCCCGGAGCAGGACGATGGCCGGGTCGGCGGCGGCGGCCCCGACGACGCTCGCGACGACGAGCGGGGTGGTGCTCTCGACCGGGACGGTCTGCAGCAGTGCCAGCAGGCTGGCAGCGAGGAAAGCGGCCTGGGCGGCGGCGGGAGCCGAAGCGCGCCAGTCACTCCGCTCGGGCAGAGCCGGGCGGCCGGCCGTGCGCAGCAGTCGCACCGCGAGGACGATCACCGCGCCGGCCGCGGCAGCGGCGGAGATCAGGATCGTGGCGGCCGACCACGCCTGCCCGGCCGCCAGGGCGACCGAGACGGGCACCAGTCCGACGAGCACGGTCGCCAGCGCCGCGTTGGTGCGGTCGGCGCAGACCAGCAGCGACACGGCGCTGGCGTAGGCCGCCCAGACGAGGCAGAGCAGCGTGCTGGCCGCGCCAGGGGTCGAGACCGACAGCAGAGCCGGGGCCAGCGCCGCCACGACCATCACCAGAAGTGCCGCCGACGCCGCCCGGCGCAGCCCCTCGGGTCCCTGCCCGCGGCCGAGCCGGCTCCAGGCGATCGAGGACACGAACTGGCCCCCCACCCAGCCGGTGACGCCCACGCTCCACACCAGGCCGGTCGACAGGTTCATGACGTCGAGCGCGGCGGCGGCCAGCAGCACGCCGCCGACGAGCAGCAACGCGCGGCGCAGCGAGTCGAGCAGCCCTGAGGGTGTCGGGCGCCGCCGGCCCTCCGGGCGCGGCTCGGACCGGCTGCCGTGCAGCACGGCGGCCAGGGCGAAGACGTCGGCCGCACCATGACGGGACCGAGCGGAACGGTCGCTGAGACCGGAGGCCTCGAGGCGGGCCGCGACCTCCAGTTCGTCCACAGCACCGCCTGGCAGTTCCGGGAGGGAAGCGGCGTCGTGGAGGGCCGGAATCGGGCGGACAGCGGTCATCGGGTGCCTCCGGCGAGCTGGGAGTCGAGCAGGACGAGATCAGCGGGATCGCGCGGGACGATCCGGGAGGGCCGGGCGGCGGTCCGGACGTGCGAGGGAAGCTGCGGGGTCGCCGACGCGGCGGCCGCGTCGTAGACAGAGCGGTACGTCGACAGGGCCCGGTCCAGCGTCGCCGTGGCGAGCGCGTGCTCCCGTGCGGCAGCGGCCATCGCACGTCGGCGGTCGGTGTCGGTGAGCAGGTCGAGGCACGCGTCGGCGAAGGCCTGCGGGTCGCGGGCCGGGACGACGACGCCGGTGCGCCCCTCGGGGTCCAGGCACTCGGCCACTCCGCCGACGTCGGTGCTCACCGTGGCGCGACCGCACATCATCGCCTCGATCACGGTGAACGGCAGACCCTCGGAGATGCTGGAGAGCACCACGACCGATCCGGCCGCGATCGCCGGCCGGCTGCCGTCGCTCGGGCCCTCGAACGTGACCGCCTCGGTGACGCCGAGCTCCTCGACGAGGTCGACGACGCTGTCGCGATAGGCCTCGTTGCCGAGGGGGACCGGACCGAACAGCCGCAGCCGCGCGGCGGGCAGCCGGTCCCGCAGCAGGGCGAACGCCCGGACCAGGGTGTGCAGGTCCTTGAGCGGGTCGATCCGGCCCACGAAGCTCAGCGTGGGGACCTCGGGCTCGTCGCCCACCGGCTCGTACAGGTCCGGCTGCACGCCGTTGCGGATGGTGACCGCTCGGGTGAGCTCGCCGCCCAGTCGCCGGATCCAGCGCTGGTTGAAGTCCGAGACGGGCAGCACCTGCTCGGACTCGCGGTAGGCGACCTCGCAGATCCGGCGGACGACGGCGGTGACTGCCCGTCGCTCGGCCCACGAGTACCCGCCGTCGTCGAGGGCGAGGTAGCGCTCGCGCAGGTAGACGCCGTGCTCGGAGAGGAGGAGGGGAGTGCCCTGCCGCCAGCGCGCGGCCAGGCCGACCAGCGCCGCGGCGCCGTTGCTGGCCGCGTGCACGACGTCGACCGGGCCGAGGGGGGCATCGACGACCGAGAGCATGCGGTCGACGACGATCGAGGCGGTGACTGCCTCGGCGACGCTCATCCGGGGCTGGTCGGCGCACCGGTCGCGCCACGCCGTCAGGACCGCCGACGCCGACCCCCGGGCCGTGAGCAGGCTGCCGAGCCGGACGTCGCGGGAGAGCAGGACGAGCGTGCGGAGCGCTGTGCGGGCCTGGCTCACCGCGTCGGGACCGTCGGGGGCCAGCGCGGCGTCCCAGAGTGCGTGCAGCGCCTGCTGCACGCCGAGCAGGAGGTCGCTGCCGCCCCGGCCGCGGCGGGCCGGCGGGGGCAGCTCGCCCCACATGGGGAAGAGGACGACGGAGCTGACCGACGGCGGCCGCTCCCAGACGACGGGCTCGGAGCCGGTCGCCGTCAGGGCCACCACCGACCAGTCGTGCTCCGGCATGCCGCGCAGCAGTTGGTCGCACCAGGTGCTGACGCCGCCGGTCACGGTGGGGTAGGTGCCCTCGGTCACCAGGGCGATCCTCATCGGGCGACCTCGTCGCAGCGGAGGGCGCACGACGGGTACCCGGCGCCTCGGGGCTGCAGCATGGACACTCCTCGAACGGACGGGCTCGAACGAACGGGCGGGGTGCAGGTCGGGGGCCGGATGTGGCCCCGTTCTGCTGGACGGTTCCCACGGTCGGGCACCGCGACGGTGCTGTCTCCGGCCAGCTGGTGGAGACCGGCTCATACCCCTGCGGGAGGCACGTCTCCACCAGATGGCGGAGACGTCCGGCTGCGATCGATCTGGACGGGCCCGGTCCTGCGGGGCACCATGACCAGGTGATCGGGGCCGGCACGGCACTCCCGTACGTCGGCCGGGCGAAGCAGCGGGCGGTCGTGTCGGCGGCGTTCCGGGAGCCGGGGCACGTCGTCCTGGTGTCCGGTGAGGCGGGCGTCGGGAAGTCCTCGCTGGTGGCGGTGGAGCGGGCCGCCGCGCTCACCGAGGTCATCGAGGGCTCGTGCCTGCAGTTGGCCGGCCAGGCGCTGCCCCTGGCCGCCCTCGAGCAGATCTTCGACGCGCACGGCGGCTGGCCCGCCGAGGCCGACGGTGCCGAGCAGCAGTCGGCCGAGCAACGCCTGAAGGCGATCCGCGTGTGGGCCGATGCGCTGGCACCCAGCGGTTCGCCGACCGCGACCACCCTCGTGATCGACGACCTGCAGTGGGCCGACGAGACCACCTGCGACTTCCTCGTGTACCTGGCCTGCACGGCGGCGCGCCGCCGGCTCAGCCTGGTGCTCACCCTCCGGGACGACGAGACCCCGCAGGTCGATCGTGTGCAGCAGGCCGTCGACGAGCTCACCCGGCTGCCCGGGGCCGACTGCCTCGAACTGACGCGGCTGGACCGGGCGGAGACCCGCGAGCTGGTCGCGGCACTGACCGGCGACTCGCGGGACGGCGTCGACGGGGACGCCTGGTACGAGCAGACCCAGGGCAACCCGTATCTGCTCGGCGAGCTGGTCAAGGACCCCGGCGCACGGCGGGTGAAGGACGTCCTGCTCTCCCGCGTCCGGAGCCTGGGCGCCGACGCCGCCGGTCTCGTCCGGCTGGCCGCGGTCTTCGGGCTCTGGGTTCCCGACCAGCGCCTCTTCCAGGCGTCGGGCCTGTCCGCGGACCGGTACGCCCGCGCCGTCCGCGAGGCGGTCGACGTGGGGGTGCTGGTCGTCGAAGGCGTCGACTACGCGTTCCGGCACAGCCTCATGTGCGAGGCGGTGCTCACCCAGCTGCTTCCGTTCGAGCGGCGGACGCTGCACGAGCAGGCCGCGCGGGCGCTGTCGGCCGGTGCCGCGGACGACGTCGTCACGGCCGCGGCCGTGAGCCTGCACTGGGCGGCGGCGGGCGTGTCCGCCGAGGCGGCCGGGTGGAGCATCCGCGCTGCCCGTAAGGCGCGCCGGCTCAATGCCTTCGCCGAGTCATGGGCGCACTACCAGCGGGCGCTGGAGTTCGGCGGGACCGGGGAGGTGGACCCGGAGCGGAGGCTGGACATCGCCCTCGAGGCGGCGGGAACGGCGCGGCTGGCCGGTGACCCGTCGGCCGCGGCCTCGCTACTCGGCGGAGCGCTGCAGGAGAGCGGTATCCCGCGGCCCGCCCGCGCCAGTGCGCTCGAGCGGCTGGGCTGTTTCCTGTGGGAGGCCGGGCTGACCGCGAGGAGCCGGGCCGCGTACGCCGAGGCGGCCGCGACCCTGGACGACGACGTGACGGCCTGTCATGCCCAGGTGTGGGGGGCGATGGCCCGGGGCGCGTTCATCATGGCCGAGTTCGACGACGCGGTGCGGCTGGCCGATCGGGCCATCTCCGCCGCCCGGGAGCACGGGACGACGGCGGTGCTCGCCGACGCCCTGACCACGCGGGGCACGGCGGGCACGTTCCTGGGCGACCCGCGGGCGCTGGACCTCCTGCGCGAGGGCGTGCGCCTGGCCCGCGACGTCGAGGACCGCGTGGTCCTCTGCCGCAGCTACGCGAACCTGATCGTGGCGTACGAGTTCTCGGGCATGCCGGCGGAGGCATCCACCGCGGCGCTCGAGGGGCTGACCCTGCTGCCGGAGTACGGCCTCGAGCTACCGGTCGGGGCGGCCCTGGCCTGCAACGCCACCAACATGCTCATCCGGCGGGGCCAGTACTCCCGCTGCGAGGAGGTCCTCGCCGAGCTCCTCGACGGCCGGATCACCCAGGGACAGGGCCTGCACCTGCACCTCGAGCGGGCCGAACTCCAGCTGGCCATGGGCAACACCGAGGCCGCCCGCGCCAGCCTGGCGTCGGCATCGCCGCTGTCGGAGGTGGACGAGCCGGCTGTCATCGCCGCGCTCGCCGCGGCGACCGCCGGGATCCAGGCCCAGGAGGGCGCCCGCGACTCGTGCTACCGGACCGTCGACGAGGCCCTGCGGCGGCTCTCGGCGACCCAGGACAAGCACTTCCGCGCCGAGCTGCTGGTCATCGCACTCCGGAACGAGGCAGACGGGGTGGGGCCGGTGACCGGCCGGCTCGACCGGCACGCAGAGGCGCGGCTCGACCGGCTGTCCGCCGAGCTCGACGAGGTGACCTCGGCGGACACGGACGACCGCAACTACGCCGGCGACCTCCGGACGGCCCGTAACGAGTACGCCCGCGCACACGGCACCGCCACTGCTGCGGACTGGGCCGAGGCGGTCGAGCTGTGGCAGGCAGCGGACCGGCCCCGCGAGGTGGCGTACTGCCTGCTGCGAGAGGCGGAGTGCCACGTGGCGGGCAGGAATCGGGACAAGGCGGCCGCAGCGGCCACGGCGGCCCGCGAGCTCGCCGGGCGGCTGGGCGCGGCACCCGTCGTGGCCGAGGTCGACGCGCTCCTCAGCCGCACGCGGATCGCCTTGGCGCCGTCGCCGCGGGTGTCCACCGAGAACCGGCCCTACGGGTTGACCGACCGCGAGTACGAGGTGCTGGCCCTGCTGGGCACCGGTGCGACCAACCGGGAGATCGCGCGGAAATTGTTCATCAGCGATCGCACGGTGGGGGTCCACGTGTCCCGTGTGCTGCATAAACTCCAGGTCACCAACCGTGCGCAGGCGGCAGCCGTTGCGGCCAGGGTCGCCCGGTAGCCGTCGGCCGAACCTGGGAGGGCTCTCATGCCACCGATCAAGCTGTCGTTGTTCGGCCAGGGCGGCGAGCCGGAGCACGAGGTGGAACTCGACGAGAGCCTCGCCGAGCAGTTCCGGGCCACCGTCGACGCCCAGCCCGACCTCAGCTTCGCCGAGGCGTTCCGGCAGGGGATCCAGCACGTGGTGGACAGCGGCCCGCTCGGCGGTTCGGGCTCGGGCCAGCAGTAGAGCGGAGGGGCCTCAGGCGAAGGCGGGCACGAGCTGGGCTCGCAGGCTGCGGATCGCCCGTCCGCGGAGGGGGCCGAGGCTGCCCCGCGGCATGCCGAGCTCCTGGCTCAGCGAGTCGTAGGACTGCTCGCCCCGCAACATCGCGCTGACCACCTGGCGCTGGGTCTCCGGCAGGGTGTCGACCGCCCGCAGGAGGGCGGTGCGCAGCTCGAGCCGCATCAGGCCGCCGGCCATGTCGGTGTCCTCGGGGGCGATGTGGTCGGCGACGTCGTCGGTGGGCACGGTGCGCTGCTGGGCGCGGACGATGGCGAGCGCCTCGCGGCGGGCGGTGGTGGCGAGCCAGCCGGGCAGGGCGGCAGGGTCCTGGATGCGCGCGGCGTTCTTGAGCAGCAGCACCCAGGTGCGCTGGACGGCCTCGTCGACGTCGGCGTCGCTGCGGAGAACCGCCCGGGCCGAGGAGCGCAGCAGCCGCTCGTAGCGCCGGACCGTCGACTGCCAGGTGGCGTCGTCCCCGGCGGCGAGGTCGGCCAGCATCCGGGCACCGGACGGCTCGTCCGTGACGCGGACGCTGCGGGAGCCGGAGGAGCGGGGGGTGGGGATGACGGGAGCGGCGGTGGGGGCGAGAGCGAGAGCGGGCATCGGGAGGGCTCCTTCGGCGGTGTGCGGTATGCCGAGAAGGCTTCCGCGGCCGCCGCCTGCCGAAATCCGTCGTCCGACGTATTCGCAGCGACCGGAACGACGTACGTCGCCCCGTGGGGAGTACGCCGTGCGGCGTACGCCGGACGGACGCGCGACCCACCTCCGCGTGCGCCGCGGGTGTGCCATGGTCGGGCGGAACGGACGACGGCGAGGAGGCGGTGGCGTGAGCGATCACGTGTACGGGCTGAGCGAGATCGTGGGCAGCAGCCCGGTGAGCGTGGACGAGGCGATCCGGAACGCGATCGGCAAGGCCGCACAGACGGTCCGGAACATCGAGTGGTTCCAGACCGGTGAGATCCGCGGCCAGGTCGTCGAGGGGGCCGTCGCCTACTTCCAGGTCACCGTGAAGTTCGGGTTCCGCATCGAGTGAGGCCCTGTCCCGGCGGACCCTCTGCCGGGGTCGTCCTTCAGTCGAAGCTGCCGGCGCCGTCCCTGCGGTAGGTGGAGTGGCGCTCGACCCGGTCCCGCTCGGCCCGTTCCGCGCGCAGCTGCGCCGCGGTGCCCGGTGGATAGCCGGCCTTGGCCACGCGGTGCTCGATGGTCTCGGTCATGAACGCGACGGAGAACATCAGCCCGAGCAGCAGGCCGCCGACCGCCGCCGACAGCCGGTAGGCGAGCGGAACGGGGACGACGAGGCAGGCGGCCACCACTGGCAGCATCTGGACGACGGCCCGCGCCAGGTGCCGCCAGATCCAGGTGCGTCCGGTGGTGTCGGCGAGGACCCAGGGTGAGAGGGCGCGGGGCAGACCGCCGCCGAGGGCGTACCAGAGCCACTGCAGGGGATTGGGCCGTGCGCGCACACCACGACGGTAGGCCGGTCCACGGGTGGTGACGACGGACCCGGTCGCGGCGGCCGGGACACCCGATCGGGTCTCCGTTGCCGTCCGGGCGGCCAGAGGGGGAGACTCCGCAGCGTGCCGTGAGGAGGCCGCCGTGCAGATCAGATCGCTGTTGCGTCGCAAGGGCCATGAGGTGGCCACCATCGACGGTTCGGAGAGCGTGCGTGCCGCGCTCGCGCTGCTCGCCGAACACGGGATCGGTGCGCTCGTCGTGTCCTCCGACGGCCGGCGGGTGGAGGGGATCGTCTCCGAACGCGACGTCGCTCGCGGGCTGCACGAGCGCGGCGCCGCGCTGCTCACCGACCCGGTCTCCAGCCTGATGACGGCGCAGGTGCACACGTGCTCGTCGGATGCCGACGTGCACGCGCTGGCGCAGACCATGACCGATCACCGGGTGCGGCACGTGCCGGTGGTCGACGACGGCGTCCTGACCGGCATCGTCTCGATCGGCGACGTCGTGAAGGCACGCCTCGACGAACTCGAGGACGAGCGCAAGCACATGGTCGACTACATCCAGACGGCCTGACAGAGGGCCCCGTCCTCCCCACCCTGCGCAGGCTCAGGGCGGGTTCCGGGAGGGGGCCGTAGGAGCAAGGCGCGCGGGCGTACGGTGCGGCCGTGGACGAGCGACGCCTGGGAATGGCATCCGGGCTCACCGCCTACGCGCTGTGGGGCCTGTTCCCGCTGTACTTCCCGCTCCTGGAACCGGCCGGTGGCCTCGAGATCGTCGCGCACCGCGTGGTGTGGTCGCTGCTGTTCATCGGGCTGCTGCTGACCGTCCTGCGCCGGTGGTCGCAGGTGCGGGCACTGATCACCGACCGCCGCCGGCTGCTCGTGCTCGCCGGCGCCGGCCTGCTCATCGCCGTCAACTGGCTGGTGTTCGTCTACGGCGTGAACTCCGGACACGTGGTGGAGACCTCGCTCGGGTACTTCATCAACCCGCTGGTCAGCGTGCTGCTCGGCGTCATCGTCTTCTCCGAGCGGCTCCGGAGGCTGCAGTGGGTGGCGGTCGGCATCGCGGCCGTGGCCGTGGCCGTGCTCACCGTGGACTACGGACGGCCGCCGTGGATCGCCCTCGCGCTGGCCGCGAGCTTCGGTCTGTACGGCGTCATGAAGAAGCTGGTGCGCGTCGAGGCCGCTCCCGGGCTGTTCGTCGAGACGGCGATGGTGGCGATCCCGGCCGCCGTCGTCCTGGGAGTGCTGCACAGCAACGGGAGCGGCACCTTCGGCAACGCCGGCGCCGGGCACGCGCTCCTGCTGGCCAGCTCGGGGATCGCCACCGCGGTGCCGCTGCTGCTCTTCGCCGCGGCCGCCCGGCGGATCCCGCTGTCGACCGTGGGCCTGCTGCAGTACCTCACGCCGCTCATGCAGCTGGCGATCGGCGTCTTCGTCTACGACGAGGCGATGCCGCCGGCCCGCCTGGTCGGCTTCGTGATCGTCTGGGTGGCTCTGGCGGTCTTCACGGCCGACAGCCTGCGACACGCCCGGAGCCAGAGTCGTCGTCCCGCCGGGGCGGCCCTTCCGGCGGGGGTCTGAGCTCCGTCGTCGCTGTTCCTGGTGGTGCGGACGTGGCGCGACGGAAATTGTCGGTGCCCGTGGCTACGGTTCGGACCGAGCCGATCCGGAGCGCCGGGTCGCCCGTACGGCAGGAGCGTGACGAGCCATGATCAGCGATCCGCCCCCGGTGGTCTCCCCACCCCGGGCCGACGGGTCCCGGGGGGCGTCCGTGCAGGTCGCGCCGCTGCGGCTGTCCCAGCGAGAGCACGAGATGCTCACCTTCGAGCGGCAGTGGTGGCGTCGCGCCGGCGCCAAGGAGATGGCCATCCGCGACCAGTTCGACGTCACTCCCACGCGCTACTACCAGGTGCTCAACGCCCTGGTCGACCGGTCCGAGGCGTTGGAGGCCGATCCGCTGCTCGTCCGGCGCCTTCGCAGACTGCGATCTGCGCGACAAAGACAGACATCTGCGCCAGGTGCTGTGCTTTGAGAGTTACACCCTTTAGATTCACTCACTGTGGGCAGGCACGCAGCGTCAGGCAGTAACGACCTCGACTGGAGCGACGCTCCGGTCGCAGCTGGACGTCGCCGTACGGATGGCCCCGACGGGTTGTGGAGCGGAGCTGCGTCCGCAGGCCTGAGCGATCAGCAGACCGACATCGGCCGGGTGCGCACCGACCGCCGTCGGGACAGCATCCTGGAGGCCGCGCTGGAGCCCGGACGTCGTCCCGGCGCCCGCCCCGCCCCGGGTCCGTCGGCCGCGGGTACCCGTGCCGCCGACGGTTCCCGCCAGGTCTCGCGCTCCCGGCTGCCGTTGCCGCCCGTGCCGGGCGGACCCCGCACCACCGCGGCGCCTTTCCGGGCCGTGCCTTCCCCGGAGATCCCGGCCCCCGCCGCCGGGCCCGACAGCTTCGCGCCGGTCGGCAAGCCGGCCGGTGCCGTCGGGGACCGCCGTCGTATCGCCGCGTCCGCCGCATCCGTGGTCAAGCGGCAGGAGCGTTCCCGCCTCGCCGACGACACGGCCTCGGCCGGGCCGGCCCTCGCTTCTCGGGCCGCGGCCCCGTCGCCCCGCGTGCCTCGGGAGACCACGCCGTCCGGGGCGCCGTCGCCGGCCTACGGCGACTGGACCAAGCCGTCCCGTTCCGACCTCGCCGAGCTCGCGGCCGCGGACGAGGTCGGTCTGCTGTCGAGCTCGCTCGGCTCCTCCCGCCTGGGCCCGGCGCCGGCCCCGGCCACCACCATGATCCCCGAGCGCTCGGCCGCGGCCCGGCGCTTCGCGGAGGACGAGCTCGCCGAGGACGACCTCGCCGACGCCGACGCCGACCTCGCCGGTGACGACCCCGCCCACGACGACCTCGCCCACGACGAGTACGTCGACGACGAGTACGTGGATGACGACTACGCCGCGGACCTCGACGACGCCCCGGTGTCGACGCCGCCGGTTGCCGCCCGTGGACCCGTCTCCGGTCCGGTCACCGGTGGGCGTGCCGCCCGCCGTTCCCAGCTCCAGGCCGCCGAGGCGGCCCGCCGGGAGGACGCCAAGCGCAAGGGCATCCCGATCGTCGAGGCGCTGGCCGACGAGCGTCCGAGTCGTCGCCCGCACCGGGTCACGATGGGCCTGGTGGCCATGGTCGTCGTCGCGCTCGGCGTCCTGGGCATCTACCAGGTGACGTCACCGAACACCTCCGACGCCGCGGCCGCGAAGTCCGATACGGCGACCGGGCCGGTGGTGCCCGAGACGCCGGCACTGCCCACGCTCCCCAGCGTCCCTGTCCTCGAGGAGCCCGCCCCCGCGGTCGTGCCCGACGCGAAGGCGCCGGTCACGGTGCTCAACGCCACGCAGACCACCGGCCTCGCCGCCAAGATCGCGGCCGGCATCAAGGCGAAGGGCTGGGAGACTCCCGCCGTGGGGCCGTACACGGCCAAGGACGTCGCCGCCTCCACCGTCTTCTTCACCGAGGGCGATGAGACCCAGCGTCAGGCTGCGCTGAACCTGATCAAGCAGTTCCCGCAGCTCACCGGACCGTCACCGCGGTTCTTCGAGGTGCCGGCGGACGTCGCCGCACCCGGCCTGGTGGTCGTCACGACCGGCGACTGGCAGCCCTGATCCCGCGCTCCGGCGCACCCTTTCCGCTCCTCGCCGAGCTCGGCCGCCCCGGGCGGAACATGTCCCGCCCCTCGACCGTTGGCCGCTTCGTGCGTGCCGTCCGCGGGCTCGTGCGTTCCCGCCCGCGCTCCGGCGCCCGCGTGACGCTCGCTCTCCTGCTTCCCCTGCTCTCCGTCAGTGGCCTGCTCGTGCTGGCGCCCCCCGCGGCCGCCGCCGAGGGCGTGCGGACCGAGGAGGCGCGGGTTCCCTCCGGCTCCGGGAAGGATGCCGTCGAGCTCGACACCACCCTCTTCGTCCCGGCCTCGGCCGCCGATGAGCCCGCCCCGGCCGTCGTCCTCGCGCACGGTTTCGGGGGCAGCAAGCAGTCGGTGGCCGATGACGCCCGCGACCTCGCCGAGCGCGGCTACGTCGTCCTCACCTACTCGGCCCGTGGGTTCGGCCGCAGCACCGGGCAGATCGGCCTCGACGACCCGCGTTACGAGATCGCCGACCTCTCCACCCTGATCGACGGCCTCGCCGAGCGGGACGACGTCCTCCTCGACGGCGAAGGCGACCCTCGCGTCGGTGTGGCCGGGGGGTCCTACGGCGGCGCCCTCGCCCTGCTGGGTGCGGCCTACGACGACCGGATCGACGCGATCGCGCCGCAGATCACCTGGAACTCGCTGACCGCGGCCCTCTTCCCGTCGCAGGACGAGATCGTCGACGACGCCGGCACGCCCGCAGCGACGCCAGAGAGCTCCGACGCCGGGGTCTACAAGCGGCTGTGGGCCGGACTGTTCTTCGGCGTGGGCTCGGCGCCGGCCGGCGGGCTGCTCGGGGCGCTGGGTGGGGGGAGCGCCGGTGGCGCGGGCGCCGGGGCATCGGGCGGCTCCCCACGCCTCGATCCGGCGTCCCTGGACCCGGCCGCGGTCGAACAGGCGCTGACCTGCGGCCGCTTCCGCGCCGACATCTGCGCCGCGTACCAGGCCGCCGCGGCCAGCGGAACGCTGACGCCGGAGGTCCGAGCTGTCCTCGACCGCAGCAGTCCGGCGCGCGTGCTCGACCGCATCGACGCACCCACGCTCCTCGTCCAGGGCACCCAGGACTCCCTCTTCGGCCTCGGCCAGGCCGACGCCAACGCCCGGGGGATCGCAGCACACGGCACTCCGGTGAAGGTCGTCTGGTACGCCGGAGGGCACGACTCCCAGGCCTCCGACCGGGTCGCGGCCGACCTCCGGGAGCAGGTCGCCGGCTGGTTCGACTTCCACCTGAGGAAGACCGGCACCGATCCCGGCACCGGCTTCGAGTTCCCCGCGCCGACCGGGCTGGGCGGCGGCGGGGTCGGCACCGTGCAGGGCGGCACCCAGACCGTGCAGGCCGGCAGCTATCCCGGACTCGACGGCCGGCGACCGACCGACCGCAGCTCAATCGCCGTGAGCGGACCCACCCAGCCGGTCGTCACCCCGGCCGGTGGCACACCCGCGGCCATCACGACCGTCCCCGGGCTCGGCGCGATCGGCGCCGCGCTGGGCGGAACGTCGGTGGAGATCCCCGGCCAGTTCGCGGCGTTCGCGAGCAAGCCCCTGGACGCCGCCGTCGAGGTGGTCGGTGCCCCGACCGTGCAGCTCGCCGTCTCCTCACCGAGCGGCTCGGCGACGCTGTTCGCCAAGCTCTACGACTCCGGCCCGGACGGCGGACAGACCCTGCCCTCGGGCCTGGTCGCGCCGCTGGCGCTGACCGGCCTGTCCACCGATGCGGCGAAGCCGACGCTCGTCCCGGTGACCCTGCCGGCGATCGTGCACCGCTTCGAGGAGGGCCACACGATGCGGCTGGTCGTGTCGTCCACCGACCAGGCGTTCGCGCTGCCCGACGAGGCGGCGGTGTACTCCGTCGGTCTCGGCGCCGGGCCCGCCGACGCGAGTGCCGACCTCGCCCTGCCTCGGGTCGAAGGATCGGCGCGGACCGACTCCGGGACCTCCCGCTGGTGGGTCCTGCTCGCCGTCCTCGGCGGCCTGGGCCTGCTGGGCTGGGCGGCGGCCCGGCTGTGGGGACGGCGGAGTCGCCGTCGCGTCTCGGCGGTGGAGCCCGACGGCGAGGACGTGCCGCTGCGGTTCGAGCGGGTGAGCAAGGCCTACAAGGACGGCTTCGTCGCCGTCCGGGACCTGTCCTTCGAGGTGCGCCGCGGCCAGGTGCTCGGCCTGCTCGGGCCCAACGGCGCGGGCAAGACGACGTCGCTGCGGATGCTCATGGGGCTGATCCGGCCGACGGAGGGCCGGATCAGCATCTTCGGCCACGCCGCCGCCCCGGGCGCGCCGGTGCTGTCCCGGCTGGGCTCGTTCGTCGAGGGGACGGGGCTGCAGCCGCACCTGTCCGGCCGCGACAACCTGACGCTGTACTGGGCGGCAACGGGTCGGCCGGCCGCGGACGCGCACATGGCCGAGGCCATCGAGGTCGCCGGCCTGGGCACCGCGATCGACAAGCGGGTGCGCAGCTACAGCCAGGGCATGCGGCAGCGGGTGGCGATCGCCCAGGCGATGCTCGGCCTGCCCGACCTGCTGGTCCTCGACGAGCCCACCAACGGGCTGGACCCGCCGCAGATCCACGCCATGCGCGAGGTGCTCCGCTCCTACGCCGCCACCGGCCGGACGGTCATCGTCTCCAGCCACCTGCTGTCGGAGATCGAGCAGACCTGCAGCCACGTGGTCGTCATGGCGAAGGGGCAGAAGATCGCGCAGGGCACGGTCGAGGAGATCGTCGGCACGGGGGGAGCGGTGCTGGTCGGGCTGACCGACGACGCCGACACCGACCGCGCTGTCGCCGTCCTCGAGGCGCTGCCCGGCGTGAGCACCGAGCGCACCGACGAGGGCCTGGTCGCCGACCTCGGCGCCACCAGTCGGGCGGCCGCGCTGCAGGCGCTGATCGCCGCGGGCCTGGACGTGGACCAGTTCACGCCCCGGCGCCGGCTGGAGGACGCGTTCCTGGCCTTGGTGGGGGAGTCACAGTGAGCAGGACCGACGAAGGCGCCGCGACGGCCATGTCGGCCGAGCACGTCCAGCCGACCGGCGCGGTGGCCGGATACCGGCCGGAGCGCACGCTGCGGCTGTCGGTAGAGCTCCGCCGGCAGTTCAAGCGCCGCCGCACCATCGGGATCTTCGTGCTGATGGCGGCGCTCCCGCTGATCCTGATCGGCGCGCTGCAGCTGGGGGCCAGCGACGAGGCACAGCAGAACAGCCGGATCAACCTGGTCGACGTCGCCACCTCCAGCGGGCTGAACTTCACCCTGTTCGTGCTGTTCGCGACCACGGGCTTCTTCCTCGTCGTCGTGTATGCGCTGTGCTTCGGCGACACGGTCGCCAGTGAGGCGCAGTGGGGTTCGCTGCGCTACACCCTGGCCACCCCGGTGCCGCGGATGCGACTGCTCCGTCAGAAGTGGCTCGCCGCCCTGGTGACGTCGGTCGGCGCGCTGGTGACCCTGGCGGCCGTCGCCGTCGTGGCGGGCGGGATCGCGTTCGGGTTCTCCGACATCCAGACCCCGATCGGCGTCACGCTCGGGCAGGGCGAAGGGATGCTGCGGCTGGCCGGGATGCTCGGCTACCTCGCCGTCCACCTGCTCGTCGTCGGCACGCTGGCGTTCTGGTTCTCCACGATCACCGACGCGCCGCTGGCCGCGGTCGGTGGTGCGGTGTTCACCATGTTCGTCTTCGCGATCCTGGACCAGGTCGAGCAGCTCGGCGCCATCCGCGACTGGTTCCCGACCGCCGGGGAGTTCGCCTGGACCGACCTGCTCCAGACGCCGGTGGACTCCGCGGACCTCTTCCGCGGCGTCGTGCAGTCGCTGGTCTACGCGACGATCTTCACCGCCCTCGCCTTCCGCCACTTCGCCCGCCGCGACGTCACGTCCTGACCGTCGCCCTACCGGGCGATGCCGCGGCCAGGTGCGCCCCGGCTGAGCGGAGCCCAGAAGTCATGCCTCCGGGACCCCTCCGGGGCCCACTCGGCGTGACAACGCTTCACAGTGCGGCGCGGACGGCCTGGGCCCAGCCCTCGCCCATCGCACCGTCGGTGACGGCGGCATTGGGGACGGCGGCCAGCAGCTCGGCCATCCCGTCCACCGCCGCCCCGTTCGCGGTGATCCAGAGCCGGCCGACCGCCGGGGCCATCTCCAGGTCGCTCACGCTGTCGCCGATCGCCACCGCGTCGGCCGGGGAGAGCCCGCGCCGGTCCAGGTCCCAGGCGATCGCCGCGCCCTTGGAGATCCCGCGTGGCATGAGGTGGTAGACCCGCGGCGGTCGCGGGTCGTCGTCCAGGGTCGTCCGCGACGTCACGGGCAGCGCGCCGTTGTCCTTCAGCGTCAGCCAGCCCAGCCCCTGCTGGTTCAGCCACGCGTCGACGGCGAGCGGATCGACCCGGCCGCGGAGCAGGGCGTCGGCTTGGTGGGTGGTGTGCCAGGGTGCGTGCCACTCGAGCTGCCCGGGGTGTTCGGCGAACACGCGGTCGACGAGGCCGAGTTCGGTGATGACCGCCATCGGCGTCCGATCGCCGAACTCCGCCGGGAGCTCGCCGCGCAGCCGGTGGTTCCCGCGTCCGGCGTCCCAGCTGACCGTCGCGCCCAGTTCGGCGATGGCGCCGTCCGCGGCGAAGATGCGCGCCGCCTCCACCACCTGCTCGTGCGTCCGCCCGCTGACCAGCACCAACGGGACTCCCGCCCGGTGCAGGTCGAGGAGGGCGGCGGCTGGGTCGTCGGTCAGCTGCCGGGCCGCGGTGTGCCAGAACGAGCCGCGCGGACCGACCATCGTGCCGTCGAGGTCGGTGTAGACGATGCGCGCGGGAGCCGGTGAGGTCACCGGCACATCCTGGCCAGGCGCGGGGGCCGCTCGCGGACTGGGTACAGTCGACGGCGTTCCACTCATCCAGAGGGGCAGAGGGACACGGCCCGCTGAAGCCCCGGCAACCTCCGCCTGCGCATGCGCAGCGGGAGGTGCCAATTCCGTCCCGCGCGGCTCGACGGCCCGACGCGGGGAAGATGAGGAGGTAGTCGTCGTATGACTCTGACCGCTCCCAGCACCACCGAGACCAGCCCAGCCGGCCAGGCCGATTCCAGTGGCGGTGGTCCGATTCCGCCGAACCCCGCCCGCGGCCTCGTGTGTCGTAACTGTGGCGCCACCTTCGGCCTGATCGCCGAACACGCCTGTGCCGAGTGCTTCGGCCCGCTGGAGGTCGACTACGACCCCGAGCTCATGAAGGCCGTGACCCGCGAGCAGATCGAGGCGGGACCGCAGAACATCTGGCGGTACGTCGCGCTGCTGCCGGTCGGGCACGACCCGGCGAGCCGGGTGAGCCTCGACCCGGGCCTCACACCGTTGGTGCGGGCCGACCGCCTGGCCGAGGAACTGGGCCTCACCGGCGGTCTGTGGGTCAAGGACGACTCGGCGAATCCCACGCACTCGTTCAAGGACCGCGTGGTCAGCCTGGCCGCGACGGCGGCGAAGGGCCTCGGGTACCAGAGGATCGCCTGTGCCTCGACCGGCAACCTGGCCAACTCCGTCGCCGCGCACGCGGCGCGCGCCGGTATCCCGTCCGTCGTCTTCATCCCGTCGGATCTGGAGCCGGGCAAGGTCGTGCAGTCCGCGGTGTACGGCCAGACGCTGGTCGCCGTCGACGGTTCCTACGACGACGTCAACCGGCTGACCAGCGAACTCGCCGAGACCGACGAATTCGAGGACACCGCCTTCGTCAACCAGAACGTGCGGCCGTACTACGCCGAGGGCTCCAAGACGATGGGCTACGAGCTCGCCGAGCAGCTGGGCTGGCGGATCCCGGCGCAGGTCGTCATCCCGATGGCGTCGGGCTCGTTGCTGACCAAGGTCGACAAGGCGTTCCGCGAGCTGACCGCCGCGGGCATCGTCGAGGCGACCGAGTGGACGATCTTCGGCGCCCAGTCGGCCGGCTGCGACCCGATCGCGACCGCCTTCGACAACGGCTGGGACGTCGTCAAGCCGGTCCGGCCCTTCGGTATCGCCAAGTCCCTGAACATCGGCAACCCCGCCGACGGCCCCTACGCACTCGACGCCATCCGCCGCACCGGAGGTGCCGTCGGCCGGGTCGGGGATGACGCGATCGTGCAGGGCATCCGAGACCTGGCGCGGACCACCGGGGTCTTCGCCGAGACCGCGGGCGGAGTCACCATCGCGGTGCTGCGCCAGCTGGTCGAGGACGGCCGGCTCGACCCGGCGAAGGAGACCGTCGTCCTCAACACCGGTGAGGGGCTGAAGACCCTCGACCCGTTGGAGCCCGTGGTCGGCCCCACGCACCGGGTCGAGCCGTCGCTGAAGTCGGTCCGGGCGGCCGGTCTGATCGGCTGAGGCCGGGCGGCCTCGTTCCGCTCCGGGACGTAGGGTCGACGACGGCACCGGATCGGGCGACGAAACGGCCCCGATCCGGGCGTTGTCCTGCGTGGATGTAGCGCCTACACCCCTGTGCTGCTGTACCGTCCCGCGCGGTTCGAGTTCCACGCGCGTGTTCGGCGGGCGGAAGAGCGAGACCCGGCTCCTCGATCAAGAGGCTCCGTCCGCACGCACGAAAATGTGGGAGCACAACGTGGCACAGGGCACCGTGAAGTGGTTCAACGCCGAGAAGGGCTTCGGCTTCATCGCCGTCGACGGCGGCCAGGACGTCTTCGTCCACTACTCGGCCATCCAGATGGAGGGCTACAAGAGCCTCGAGGAGGGCCAGCGGGTCAGCTTCGAGGTCGTCCAGGGCGAGAAGGGGCCGCAGGCCGACCACGTCACCGCGGCCTGACATCCCCGTACGGCGAGGCCCGGTCCCCCCTGGGGCCGGGCCTCGCTGCGTCCGGTGGGAACCCCGTTCTTGCACTCGCCTGGGTCGAGTGCCAGACTCGTGTTGGCACTCGGAGCACCTGAGTGCCAACCAGGTCGGAACGGTGAGGCACTGGTCGTGGGCCGCAGGAGCGTCCACGCAGCCGGTGTCGTCCGTCGCGGGCGCCGGACCTGACCGAGCCAGCGATCCACGCATGGAGGACATCACCACATGGCCAAGATGATCGCGTTCGACGAAGAGGCTCGCCGCGGTCTCGAGCGGGGCATGAACACCCTCGCCGACGCCGTCAAGGTGACGCTCGGCCCCAAGGGCCGCAATGTCGTACTCGAGAAGAAGTGGGGCGCGCCCACCATCACCAACGATGGTGTGAGCATCGCCAAGGAGATCGAGCTCGAGGACCCGTACGAGAAGATCGGGGCCGAGCTGGTCAAGGAG
>JAOPWH010000084.1 GCA_025965795.1 Blastococcus sp. | reverse complement strand
CGGCGCACGGGACGGGCGCCGGTCGCCGGTCGCCGGTCGCTCCTCGTCCGGTCCGGCGCTCACACGGGGCTCCGCGTCGGCGGCTGGGGCACGACGGCGCCCTCCGGTCCGGGCACTGCCAGGCCGTCGGGCGTCGTGTCCCCACCCTCGGCCCCGGCCCGCCGACGGCGCAGCAGGAACCGGACCAGGCGGCGCAGGAAGAGCAGGCCGAGGAGCGCCGCGGAGCCGATCGTGATGATCAGCGAGATGGGGCCGTAGGCGGTGCTCTTGACGTGCATCTGCACCGCGTCGCCGAGGGCGCCGCCGCTGGGGGTGGTCAGCGCGGCGATGACGGCGAAACCACCCGACTGCCGCACCTCGGTGGGCACCTGGAGTGTCGTCCGCTCCTCGGGGGCCAACGTCTGGACGCCGATGTCCGCGATCGACAGCCCGCGGTTGCTGCGGGTCTGCACGTTCAGCCGCACCTGCACCGCGAAGGGGAGGTCGTTGTGCACCGTGAGGACGAGCGGGGAGTCGCTCGAGGCGAGCGTGTAGGTGCCGTCCGCCGGCGCAAGCAGCGTCACCCGGCCGCGTAGCCGGTCGACGCGCGCCCGGAAGTCCTCCGCCACCGCCTGGAAACCGTCGGGATCGGCCCGCCAGGCGACCGAACTCGCCCGTGCCGCGCCGGCGTCGGTGGCCCGCAGGGCGGCATCGGCGTCCCCCACGACGGCGCCGGCCAGGTCGTCGCGCGCGGCCAGGCCCTGGGTCAGCGCCGTGAGCCCCGTCCCGGCCAGTTGGATGGCGTCCACGGGGTCGGCCAGTTTCCCGGCGCCGGCCGACGGGCCGGCGGCCAGCCCGTCGAGCGATGCGGGGCGGAGCCACGGCAGCCCGGCGCTGTCGGCCATCATCGCGCCTGCGCCCTCCGGCCCGGCGTCAACGGCTCGCGCGGGCGCGACCAGCACGGTCTGCTCCGTGCCGCGCGGCGCCTGCAGGCCGAGGACGGCGAGCTCGGCGAGGTAGCGCTGCTCGGCGAGGCGGGGGCCGCCAGAGGTGTGCTCGGCCGCTGTTGCGATGGCGCTCAGGGTGGGGTCGGCGACCAGCACGTCGAGGGGTCCGGTGCCGGTCGTGACCTCGGTGTGGGCGGCGGCGCGCCCGGCGGGAAGGCCGACGGCCCGGTCGCCCTCGGTGAGCGCCTCGGTGCCGAGCACCAGTTGGGTGACGCCCGACTCCTGGAGGGTCGTGAGCGTGTCGGCCCGGAAGGAGCCGCCGGCCGCCCAGGCAAGGTCCGTCTGGGGGTCGACGTCGAGGGCGTCGGTGAGAATCTCGACGCCCGCGCTGTCGCCGCTGCGCGGCGCCGCGGGCTTCGGGGTGGCCGTTCCCGTGGTGCCGGCGGGCGCAGTCGTCGCTGCGGCGTCGTCCGTTCCGGAGGCCGACGGGTCCTGGGCCGTGCCGGCCGGTGTGCCCGGCAGCGTCCGGACCAGGGTCTCGGTCAGCCCCGCGGAGACCAGCGCGTCGGCGTCCACGTCGCCGTAGGGGAGCGCGACGACGCGATGGACGGCGGCGATCGTGCGCAGCCGGTCCAGGAACGCCTGGGCCGCCTCCGTGCCGCGGCCCGCGCCGTCCGCGCCGTCCACCGCGTACGGCCCGCGGGCCATGACCGCGAGCTCCTCGACCAACGCGGGGTCCAGCGCCAGGGTGACGGGTACCGCCGGTACGGGCTCGGTCTTGCCGGGCGGCGGCGTCGACGGCAGTCGCTCGATGACCGTCAGTGCACGGTCGAGCCGGCCGTCCGGGCTCACCAGTGCCGCCAGGTCGTCGTCGACGAAGGCGCCGGCCGCGTTGCGGTGGCTGCGCTCGGTGAGGGGCCACAGCCAGGCCACCGTGGTCCGGGCCGGCGCGGCGGCCGGCTGCTGGACGACGTAGGTGGACACCTCGCCCACCCGCCGGCGTTCGTCGTCGGCACCCGTGCCGTTGAGGTTGAGCAGTACCGGATAGGCGCCGTCGCGGTCCAGCTTCAGCTCCGCCGCCGGCAGGCTGTAGGTGAAGCCCACCGAGTCCCCGGGCGCGAGTGTGCCGGGCACCGGCCGGAACGCCGGGGTCACGGTGGTCGCGGGGTCGGCGTCCCGCGCGGCGGCGGCGAGCTCCTCCCGCGTGGTGCGCACCTCGCCGCGCTGCAGCCGGATGCGAAGGTCCTCGATCGTCTCGGTGCCGGTGTTGGTCAGCGTCCCGGCGACGGTGACCGTGGCATCCGGGGTGATGGTCCGCGGCTCGAACCGGCCCACCTCGATGCGCACGGGCTGATCGCCACCGTTGACGTCGTCCCCGCCGGTCTCGTCGCCCCCCGGGGCGGCGGTGAGGACCGGGGCGCCGTGCAGCGGAGGGTTGCCCGCCTGTGCGGCCGGCGCGAGCGCCAGGCAGCAGGCCAGGAGGGGCGCGGCGACGAGCGGGACGACGGCGGCGCGCAGGAGCGCCGGCCGGATCACGCGGTGTCGGCCAGCAGTGCCGGCGCGCGCTCGACCAGCGCCCGCTCGTCGGCGTAGGCCAGCCGGCCGCCCAGTTCGGTGAGGGGCACCCAGGCCACCTCGGTCACCTCGACGTCGGCATCGGACAGCACGCCACCGACCGCGCGGAGGAGGAAGTGGTGGACGGTCTTGTGCACCCGCCGGCCGTCGGCGACGAACCAGAAGTCGATGATCCCCAGTGGCGCGACGACCTCGCCGATGATGCCGGTCTCCTCGGCGACCTCGCGGACGGCGGTGTCCTCCGGGGTCTCGCCCTCCTCGATGTGCCCCTTCGGCAGGGACCAGAGCAGACGGCCACGGCGGTCGGTGCGCCCGATGAGCGCGGCGCACAGGCCGGTGACCTCGTCGTCGGCGACGACGAGGCCGCCCGCGGAGGTCTCGTCGACGCGCCGCAGCCGCCGGCCGGGACGCCGTCTCCCGCCCGTCCCTGCCATGCCGAGAGGGTAGCGCGCGGCACGGCACTACCCTCGATCGTCGTGTCCGTACAGCCTCCGCGTCGTCCTCCGGTCGAGCCCGTCCCACCGGCGGTGCAAGAGACGGTCCGCGCGCTCGTGGACCTCTCCCCCGTGCTCTCCGAACTGGGTGCCCGGTTCACCGCCGCGGGCTTCTCCGCGCACCTGGTCGGCGGCTCGGTGCGGGACGCGCTGCTGGCCGCCGGGTCGTCGTCCCCCCGCGCGGTCGGCGACCTGGACGTGACCACGGACGCGCGGCCGGAGCAGACGCTGGAGGTGCTGCGCGGCTGGGCCAGTTCCACGTGGAACACCGGCATCGCCTTCGGCACCGTCGGCGCCGAGGTCCGCGGTGAGCGGCTGGAGATCACCACCTTCCGGGCCGACCGGTACGACCGGGAGTCCCGCAACCCCGAGGTCGCCTGGGGGACGTCGCTGGTCGACGACCTGGCCCGCCGGGACTTCACCGTCAATGCGATGGCCGTCTCGCTGGGTCCCGACCGCACGGTGACCGACCCGTTCGGTGGACTGGGCGACCTGCTGGCCGGGCGGCTGCGCACCCCCGGCGCGGCGGTGGACTCCTTCGCCGACGACCCGCTGCGGATGCTGCGGGGAGTCCGGTTCATCGCCCAGTTGGGGCTGACCCCGGACGAGGAGGTCGTCACCGCGATGACCGAGATGTCCGCGGAGCTGGGCCGGATCACCCCCGAGCGGGTGCAGCACGAGCTGTCCCGCACGCTGCTGAACCCCGC
>JAOPWH010000081.1 GCA_025965795.1 Blastococcus sp. | reverse complement strand
GCTCGCCCCGGCCGGCGCGTCCGCCGGCGGCGGCTCGCGGGTCACCGCCATGAGCGGCGGTGCCGTCGGCAGCGGACCGGTGGGCGCCACGGCGGCGAAGCTGGTCGTGCGTGAGCAGCCCGTCGTCGCGCCGGAGCCGGCGCCCGCCCCCGCGCCCTACCGGATCACCACGCTGCACCCGCGCACCTACAACGAGGCGCGGACGATCGGTGAGCGCTTCCGGGACGGCATGCCGGTGATCATGAACCTGACCGAGATGGACGACGCCGACGCGAAGCGCCTGGTGGACTTCGCTGCGGGCCTCTCGTTCGGCCTGCGCGGTAGTATCGAGCGCGTCACGGCGAAGGTCTTCCTGATCAGCCCGCAGAACGTCGACGTGACGGCCGAGGACAAGGCCCGGATCCGCGAAGGCGGCTTCTTCAACCAGTCCTGAGGTCACGCCGTCGAGAGGCGGCACGCGGGCATCCCCGGCACACGTGGTGCCCCGAACGAACGAGGACAGTGGCTACCTTCTGGTCGATCGTCTCCGGGGTGCTGCTCGTCTTCCTCGTGCTGCTGTTCGCGCGGTTCGTCGTCGACTGGGTGATGGTGCTCGCGCGCAGCTGGCGCCCGTCCGGCCTGGTGGCCGCCGGGCTCGAGGTGGTCTACAGCACCACCGATCCACCGCTCAAAGCGGTCCGCAAGGTCATCCCGCCACTGAACCTGGGGTCCATCCGACTGGACCTCGGGTTTATGGTGCTGCTGATCGCCGTGTTGCTCCTGCGGAGCTTCGCGACCCGACTCGCCCTCAGTGCGTGACCGCCCTTCCCTCCTGGGGCAGAGACGCAGAACGGCTGTGGTCCGCCGCTCCTCCCAGTACCTCCCTGTGCCCGCCGTCCGACCCGAGGTGACCTGAGATGCCACTCACCCCTGCCGACGTGCACAACGTCGTCTTCAAGAAGCCGCCCATCGGCAAGAGGGGCTACGACGAGGACGAGGTCGACGCCTTCCTCGACGTCGTGGAGGCCGAGCTCGCCCGCCTCATCGAGGAGAACAACGAGCTCCGCGCCACCGGCTCCCGTGGGAGCGCCCGCGTCGAGGAGCGCCCGGACGCCCCCGCGCCCTCGCCGGCCCCGGCGCAGATGGCCGCAGCCCCGCCGCCCGCCGCCCAGCCGCAGGGTGACGACAGCGCCCGGGCCTCGCGCATGCTGGCGCTCGCCACCGAGACGGCCGACCGCTACGTCAACGAGGCCAAGTCGCAGGCCGAGCAGATGCTCACCGGCGCCAAGACCAACAGCGAGCGGCTGATGACCGAGGCCCGCTCGAAGAGCGAGCAGCTCGTCACCGAGGCCAAGCAGCGCGCCGACTCGATGCTGGGCGATGCCCGCACCCGCTCGGAGACGATGGAGCGCGAGGCCCGCGCCAAGGCAGCCGCTCTCGACCAGGACGCCGAGCGGCGCCACGTCGAGGCGATGGGCAACCTCGAGGAGAAGCGCAGCAGCCTCGAGCGCAAGATCGAGGAGCTGCGCACCTTCGAGCGGGAGTACCGCACCCGGCTGCGGTCCTACCTCGAGTCGCACCTGCGCGACCTCGACAGCCGTGGCTCGGCCGAGCCGTCGAACAACAGCCGGCAGCACGCCAGCGCCTGATCGACCCGCAGACAGGGCCCCCGGAGATCATCCGGGGGCCCTGTCGCGTACCCACTAGAGTCGGCCCGTGATCGTGGCTGCCGGACTGCTGGTCCTCCTGGGGCTGGGCCTCTTCCTCGCCGGTGTGCTCACCGGCACCACCGCGTTCTACTGGCTGTGCGTAGCGGTGTGCGTGCTCGCCGCGGTGCTGCTGTACATGGCCCGCCGCCGGATCGCGCAGCTGGAGTCCGACGCCCCGCGGGACGGCGTGCCGGCGTCCGCGGTCGCCGCGGCGGCTCCGGCCGGGGGTCGCTCCACGGCGGGCAGCCACCGGACGGCGACGTTTCCGGCCGTGTCGGACGGTGGCCGGCCGGCCGGCGCCACCGCTTCCGGGGTCGGCGCAGTGGCCGCGCAGCACACGGGTGCGCACGCCACTCCGGCGGGGGACGACGTAGTGCAGGAGCCGGCCCCCCGCGAGCCGGAGCAGCATCGTTCCGCACCCAGCGGCCCGCCCACCGGGAGTGCGCCGTCGATCGCGCCCCTGGAGCAGGGTGACCCACCCATCGAGGACGTCGAGGTCACCGATCTGCTCCTGGTGGTCGACCTCAAGGACGAGGTGCTGGTCATCGACGAGCACCCCCGGTACCACCTGAGCGGCTGCCCGCACCTGCGCGGGCGCACGGAGATCCCGCTGCCCCTCGACGAGGCACGGGCCGACGGATTCACCCCCTGCGCGGTGTGCGCCCCCGACCGGCACCTCGCCGACCGGGAGCGCACCCGGAAGCACTCAGGCGGCGCGGCCTAGCCAGAAGCGCGAGCCGCCCGGGCCCTCGATGCCCAGGCCGTCCCCGGCACTCCGGGGGTGGACCGACGTCGCCAGGACCTCGCCGGCCCACTGGTCTGCGTGCTCCTCGAGCGCCTCGGCCAGCGCGCCCTCGCCGGTCCACCAGAGCTCGATCCGGTCGCTGACCTCGAGGCCGCTGTTCTTCCGCGCCTCCTGGATCAGCCGGACCACCTCGCGGACCAGGCCCGCCCGCTCGAGCTCCGGCGTCAGTGCCAGATCGAGCGCCACGGTGAGGCCACCGCCGCTGGCGACCGTCCAGCCTTCCCGCGGCGTCTCGGTGATGACCAGGTCGCCCTCCTCGAGCGGGACGGAGTCGCCGCCGACCTCGACCGCCGCCGTGCCGGCCCGGTAGGCGGCGGTCAGCTCGGCGGCGTCCGCGGCGGCGACCGCCTGGGCGACCGCCTGGACCCCCTTGCCCAGCCGCCGACCGACCGCGCGGAAGTCGACCTTCACGCTCACGTCGACCAGTTCTCCGCCGACAGCGCCGGACAGCTCCACCAGCTCCAGCACGTTGAGTTCGTCGGCCACCTCCGCCACCAGGTCGCGGGGCAGATCGGACCAGCCGGGCGCGGCGACGACGGCGCGGGCCAGCGGCTGCCGGGTGCGCACCTTGGCGGAGGTGCGCGCCGAGCGGCCGAGCTCGACCAGCCGCCGGACCAGGTCCATCTGCGCGACGAGGGCGTCGTCCTGGGCGCCCTCGTCGAGGGTGGGCCACGACGCCAGGTGCACCGAGTCGGCCGCGTCGTCCAGCCCGGGGGCGACGGCGCGCCCCCAGACCTCCTCGGTGACGAACGGGGTGAACGGCGCCATCAGGCGGGTCAGGCCGTCGAGCACCTCGTGCAGGGTGCCCAGCGCCGCCGGGTCGCCGTCCCAGAAGCGGCGGCGGGACCGGCGGACGTACCAGTTCGACAGGTCGTCGACGAACTCGGCGAGCAGCCGGCCGGCGGTCTGGGTGTCGAAGTCCTCCAGCGCCGTCGTCACGCCATCGGTGACGGCGGCCAGCTTCGCCAGGGCCCAGCGGTCCAGCAGTGGGCGCTCGACCCGCGCGGGGGCAGGGTCCGCGGCCGGGTCCCAGCCGTTGGCCTCGGCGTACAGGGTGAAGAAGCTGGCCGTGTTCCAGTACGTCAGCAGCACCTTGCGGACGACCTCGGACAGTGTCTCGTGACCCACGCGGCGGGCCGACCACGGCGAGCCGCCGGCGAGCATGA
>JAOPWH010000070.1 GCA_025965795.1 Blastococcus sp. | reverse complement strand
GCGGCGACGGCGGCCGCGACGTCGTCGGCACCGGCGTCGGGGATCGTGGCGAGCACCTCCTCGGTGGTCGGGTCCACCGAGTCGAGAACGGCTCCCGACGCCGCGGGCACCCACGCGCCGCCGACGTGCATGAGCCGCGCGTCGCTCATCGCGGCGCCGTCCGCACGTGGACGACGGCGACCGCGCCGGCCCTCGCCTGCTCGACCGCTTCGGCCAGCGCGCCGCCCAGGTCGGCCGGGTCGGACACCGGGTCGCCCGCCCAGCACCCGTAGGAGCGGGCCAGTCCCGCCAGGTCCACCGGTGGGTCGGTGATCCGCATGCCGATCCAGCTGTTCTCCGGCGGCCGGCCGCGGTGCCGGGCGACCTCCGCCTGATGCGGCTCGTCGTTGTAGAAGCTGCTGTTGTCGTTGATCACGACGAGCATCGGGATCTCGTAGTGCACCGCGGTCCACAGCGCGCCCGCTGCCATGAGCAGGTCGCCGTCGCCGAGGATGCCCACCCCCAGCTGGCCGCGGTCGCGGGCGGCGAGTGCGCCGCCGACGAAGGCGCCCGGGCCGTAGCCGACGCCGCCGCCGCCGGAGTGGCCGAGGTAGCTGCCCGCGCCGGGGAACTTCCAGACGCCCTCGGGCCAGGTGCGGGTGTTGCGCACGCAGAGCAGGTGGTCGACGTCGCGGACCGCCAGCCAGGTCTCGGCGACCAGCCGCGACGGGGAGATGGGGGTGTCGTCCCAGCGCTCCTCGACCGCGGCCCACTGGCGTGCCCGCAGCGCGGCGACCCGGCGGCAGACCGCCGTGCGCCGGGTGGCGGCCGCGGAGGCGTCGACCCGGGTCCGCAGGGCTGCGGTGAGCTGGGTCAGCCCGAGCAGCGGATCGGCGAGCAGCTGCACCGACCGCTCGATCGGTGCGGCGAACGCGTTGCTCCAGGAGCGCAGCCCGAGGTCGCCGGAGGACAGGTCGATGATCAGCGGGCCGTTCCGCGCCGGGTCTTCCTGCTCCCCCCGCGCGCCGCGGCCCTTGCGCACCAGCAGCGCCGGTAGGTCCACGACGTCCACGGCGAGCACGACGTCGGCCTCGCGCAGGACGTCGGGGTCGCCGGTGGCGTTCTGCGGGTGGGTGCTCGGGAACGCCACGGTGTTGCGGTCGTCGCGGTAGGCCGCGCCCAGCAGCTCGACGAGGGCGACCAGCGGCGCCGTCGCCCTGGGGTCGAGCCCGATCCGGCCGGCCACCACCACCGGGCGTTCCGCTGATGCGAGGAGCTCGGCGGCCTGGACGAGCGACGCGGGCGCGGGCGCGATCGGCGGTGCGGGTGCGTGCAGGCTGAGGTCGGGCAGGCGGAGGGGGGCGGAGAGCTCCGCTTCCTGCACGCCGGCGTCGAGCGACACGTAGGCCGGGCCCCGCGGCGCCGACAGTGCCCGCTGGCGTGCGCGGACGACGTCGGCGACCGATGCTTCCGGAGTGGCGGGCTCGGCGTCCCAGACGACGTAGTCGCGGACCAGCTGCGCCTGGGTGGTCGCCGAGTGGATCCAGTCGACCGGTCGGCGCTGGGCGGGGTCCATCGGGCCGCTGCCGCCGAGCACGAGCACCGGGGTGCGGTCGCAGAAGGCGTCGTAGACGGCCATGGAGGCGTGCATCAGGCCGACCAGGTCGTGCACCGCGGCGACGGCGAGATCGCCCGTCGCCTTCGCGTACCCGTGGGCGAGGGAGACCGCGATCTCCTCGTGCAGGCAGAGCAGGAGCTGCGGATCGCGGTTGCCGCCGTGGTTGACCAGTGAGTCGTGCAGTCCCCGGAAGCTCGACCCCGGGTTGAGCGGTACGTAGCGCACGCCCATCTCCCGGAGGAGGTCGACCACGGCGTCGCTGCCGTAGGACCGCGTCGGTCCGCTGTCGAGGGGTTGCTCGACCGTCATGCGGCGCCGTTCACGGCGGCGAGCAGGTCGTCGGCCGTGAGCTGGGCCGGGTCGAGCGCGACGTCGATCCGCTGCGAGAGAGCCTGGAGGACCGTCTTGCGCAGCCGCCGGCCGTCCCAGCCGGCGCAGCGCTTGGCCAGGTCGGCGAGCAGTTCGTCGTCCTCGGACAGGGGGCGCAGCTCCGGCCAGATGCCGGCCAGCTCCCGCAACGAGTTCCGGAGGATGGTGGCGATCGTCTGCTCGTCGGGCAGCGGGACGTGCAGGACGAGGTCGGCCCGGGAGAGGAACGCCTCGTCGATGGCCTCCGGGAAGTTCGTCGTCGTCACGAACAGCACGCCGGGGTAGTCCTGGGCGACGGAGTCGATGCCGGCCAGCAGTGCGTCGGTGGCGCGGTGCACGTCGACCGGATTGGTCTCGAACGACGCCGCCGACCGCCGGACGGCGAGGCTCTCCACCTCGTCGACCAGGACGACGGTGTGCGGCCGGCGCGCGGCGAGCTCGGGCACCGTGTCCATCATGAGCCGGGTGATCGCCCGCTGGCTCTCGCCGAGCATCTCGCTGGGAAAAGCGTGCGGGTCGATCTCCACGTACGTCGTCGCCCCGTGCGGGGCCAGCGCGCGGGCCGCCGCCTGGGCGAGCCCGCGGGCCAGCGTCGTCTTCCCCGTACCGGGCGGACCGGCGAGGATCACCAGCCCGTGCGGAAGGCCGGGAAGGGTCGCCAGCCGCCGGCCGTGCCGCATGGTCAGCAGCGCGGTCGACAGCAGCCGTTCCTTCGTGCCGGGCGGCACGATGATGTGGTCCCAGGGGCCGTCGTGGTGGTCCGACGGCAGGGCGTGCACGGAGAGCACGCCCTGCGGCATGGCGTTGGCGGGCACGCCCGTCAGGGCCAGGTGGGGCGCTGGAGCTCGGGCCACTCGATCGTCGAGTAGTCCCCCGCCTGCTGGTCGCGGATCTCCTCCGGCGGCTCCTCGAAGAGCACCATCGGATCCATCAGCACCCGCATGGTCTCGAGCAGGCTGTCGAACATGTGGATGCGGACGACCTTCGCCGTCTTCTCCGGGTCGTCGTTGAAGTGCTGGTGCCACAGGAAGTGGTCGACGACGATGATGTCGCCCTTCTTCCACGGGTGGTCCTCGCCCTTGTCCGGCTCGGTGCCCAGGAACGTGTGCCCCGTGCCCTCGACGACGTAGAGCCAGGCCTCACCGGGGTGCCGGTGCATCGACTGCCCGCGACCGGGACCGATCTCGAACATCGCCATCGTGATGCCGGACGCCTGGTAGCCGATGGCCCGGTCGAGCAGGAACGTGGTGCGGGTCCCGCGCGGGGTCTGCAGCAGCTCGAGGTCGTCCCAGCTGGTGTGCAGGCGGCCGGAGCGGCGTGCCTCCTGGTCCTTGGCCAGCCGGCGCACGCGACGGGCGTAGGGGTCGTCGCCGTCGATCGCGGGGGAGAACGGTGGTCGCGGGGCGAGCTGGTCGAACGGGGTGTCGCCGCCGTCCTCCTGGAAGGCCATGCCCATCGTCTCGAGCATCGGCTCGCTGGAGAAGCTGAGGAAGCGCCCGGTCTCGGTGCCCTCGTTGCCGTGCCGGTGCCAGGCCCACGCGGGCAGGTGCAGGGAGTCTCCCGGACCCCACTCGATGCGCTCGCCGTCGATCTCGGTCCAGCCCCAGCCGCCGACGCAGAAGAGCATCGCGTCCCACGAGTGGCGGTGGACGGTCGAGGTCACGCCCGGATCGATCTCGTGGACCAGCGCGTCCATGCTGCGGGTGGGGCGGTCGGCGTCGGCCCCGACGTAGACCCCACGGCGCATGCCGCGGGCCGTGTCGTGCATCTCGACGTCGTCCACGCGGACGACGGTGTTGCGGTACTTCCGCCACTCCTCCAGGAAGTCCGCCCGGCGCTTCTTCTGGACGTGGTAGTGCGTGACGGCGGTCGTCGTCTTGGTCGCCATGGGCTCCCTGTTTCGTCCGGGCTAATGGTCAGACCAAAACAACCACATCGGGGCCGCTGTGGCAAGCGTCACCGGGGTCTGCATGGCTGTGGACCCGACTCGACGACGGTCGAGCTCTGCATACACAGGCGGAGCAGAGCACGACGTCCGGACGAGCACCTTGCCGGCCCGGGTCAGGCGCCCGCGACCGTCTCGTGCCGCGGGTCCTCGGAGAAGATCAGTGACTTGATGGTCACCGGCACGGTCCGCGAGGGATGCCGCACCTTGCCGATGTCGATGTAGTCGAAGTCCCGCAAAGCGAGCCCGTCGACGACCAGCAGGTCGCCGGTCACACCGAGCTCCTCGCGCAGCAGGAGGCCGAGGGTCCTCGCGACGTCGCCGTCGAGCATCAGGTACACCGCCCGGCCCGCGGCGATGCGATCGGCGAGGCCGTCGCGGATGCCCCGGGCGAAGGGGAGCAACCGCTCGTAGGCGGGCAACCCCTCCCAGGTCATCGCCAGAGCCACGTCGCCGTCGGCGGCGGCCACGTCCAGCGCCACCAGGTGACGGCGGATCGCCGCCGCGACCGCGTCGGAGTCGACGTCGTCCCCGAGCGGATACGCCGGCCGCACCACCTGGAGGTTGCGGCGCGGCAGCAGGGCGTCGGGGTCGGAGATCCACCCCGTGTTGCCGCTGAGCTGGACGCTGTACTCCGACGCGCCCAGGGCCGTGGCCCGGATGCACTCCCCGGCCGGCAGCAGGGGGAAGGGCAGGGCCCCGGCGTCGACCCGGCGCCGCAGGGCACGGCCCAGCGGTCCGCCGAGGTCGCCGAAGAGCCGGAACTCGCGGTCGTAGACGTACTCGGCGACGCCGCCGGAGAACATCACGCCGTCGATGCGGCCGAGCGGGCCGAGGGGATCGGTCAGGTACAGCGCCTCGACGTCGTCGGGCAGTGGATCGGCCAGGAGTGCGGCGACGAGGGTGTCGGCCATCTTCTCGGCGACCCGCTGGATCTCCTCCTCGCCGACGACGTCGCCGAGCTGCCAGCTGAACCCCGCTCGCGCGGCGTGCTCCTGACCCGCCGGGTCGAGCCGGACGATGCGGCCGTCCGCGTCGACCACCTGCAGCCGGCCACCCACGTGCACCGCGGCGGTCGCCTCCACCCGGCCCCGGTCGAGGACGGCGAGCTTCGTGGTGCCGCCGCCGATGTCGACGTTGAGGATCCGCTGCCCGCCGTCGTAGGAGACCCGCGCCGCTCCGGACCCGTAGGCCGCCAGCATCGCCTCCATGTTGTGCCCGGCGGTGGCGGTGACCAGCTCGCCGCCACGTTCGGCGAGCACGCCGGCGATCGCCTCGGCGTTGCGGCGGCGCAGGGCCTCGCCGGTGAGGATGACGACGCCGGTGTCGATCTCGGCGGGCTCGACGCCGGCCGTTCCGTAGGCGCGGTCGATGATCGAGCCGAGCTCCTCGGCGTCGATCTGCTCGGCGCTCGCGTAGGGGGTGAGCACGACGGGCGAGCGGTACACCGTCTCTCGGCGGACCACGATGTAGCGGCTGGTCAGCTCCTCGCCGATCCGGCGGAGGTGCAGCCGCGAGAAGACCACCTGGGTCCCCGAGGAGCCGATGTCCATGCCGACGCTGTGCAGGGTCACGTTGTCCTGCTGCCAGATCGGGTTGTCCTCGAGCGGCATCACGGCGTCGTCGTCGTGCTCGTGGTCGTGGTCCGGGGTGTAGGCGGAGTGCACGGCGCGCGGCTCGTCCGGGTCCCAGTCCTCGAGCCCCTGGACCGCCCCGTGGTGGTGCCCGTGGTCGGCACCGTGGTCGTGCCCGTGCCCGTGGTTGTGCTGGTGGGTCATGGTCCGCCTTCTCCTCGTCGCCTTCCGCTGCACCTGCCCCGGACGACGACGTGCGGCCCGCCGGGGGTGGCGGACCGCACGTCGGACATCGATCGGTGCCGTCAGACGGAGACGGACTCCTCGTGCTTGGGCGGAAGGGTCTCCAGCTCCTGCTCGTAGGCGGCATCCATCTGCGGCTCCATCCCGTTCTTGGCCAGGGCCTCGCGGAAGGTGTCGCGCACGTAGGACGACTCGTCGGCGTAGTCGATCTGGTCGCCGCCGACGCGCTGGCTGATCCACGCCTTGGGCACGCCCTGGGCGTTGCGGATCGAGACGACCTCGTGCTTGAACGCCAGGTAGCGGCCGGGCTCGCCACCGGTGTTGAAGTGCTGGTGGTACCACATGTTCGGCGGCACGATCATCGAGCCGGGGCCCCACTCGTAGCGCCGCGGCTCCTCGCCCTCCGGCCACATGAGGCTGTAGCCCTCACCGGACAGGATGATCACGTGGGCGCCGGGACCGTGCCGGTGGCCCTTCTTGTACGTGGCCGTGGGGAACTGCGAGATGTGGCTGTTCATCGAGCCCTTGGCCATCGAGAACCGGATGTGCCCACCACCGGCGCCGCGCTCCTTGGCCTCGATCAGCGGCAGGTTGATCGCGTCGGCGACGAAGTTCGTGTCGAGCAGGAGACCCTTGGTCTCGCTCTTGGCCGCGAAGTAGTCCGGCTCGCCGTTGAAGCGGTTCGGGAAGTCGTGCGCGGTGTTGAAGACGAAGTCGACGTCGTCGTAGAGGTTGATGACCGGCGGCATGTTGGTCGAGGAGACGAAGCGCGCCGCCTTCTGGCCCGAGCCGTTGAAGTGCTGGTGGTTGGCGTTCAGCGGGATCGCGAACAGCGAGCCGGCCTGCCACTCGAAGGTGACCTCGGCGCCGGCGTCGTTCCAGACCTTGGTCGACCCCTGGCCGTCGAGCACCAGGATCATCTCCTCGAACAGCTGCCGCTGCGGAGCGAGCTTGCCGCCGGCCGGGATCTCGCAGACGTAGCAGTCGTTGGAGGTGCGGGTCGCCTCGTGGTTGATGAACACACCCCGGCCACCACGGCGCTCCCACGGCTTGAGCTCCACCGTGCGCAGGTCGGGCACGTAGTGGGCGGCGATGATCTCGAGGCCTTCGGCGGCCACCCAGCGGGTGTACGGGGAGTCCTTCTCGGTGGCGAACTTCGCCGCCAGGTCCTTGTTGACGAGGGCGTCCTTGGCCATGTTGCGGCCTTCCTGGTCGGGCGTACGGAGAAATGGGTGCACGCCGACGGGCGGAAGCCCGACCTGGCCGCGCAATGGTAGGACCATAAGTCCACGCGTTCCGGAGTGTCAACGCGCCGACGGCCTCGCGCCCGGCCGATCCTGCCCCTTCCCGGGAGGTGCCGAGGGCCGGGGTGACCCCCCGATGAATTGTCGGCACCTGCCAGCCGCGAGTCCTGGTCGCTCTGTCGACATGGGCGACAAGTGACGGCTGATCCTTCCGGTGACCACAAATAACGCTTGGATCACAGCTGTCACGCCTCGGCCCGGCGGAACACTTCGGTCTCGTTCATGAATGGTGAAGTGCGCGGGCGTCCGGTTCCGGACTCACGCGCCTGGCGATCCAGGCCACCACTCGGGGAGTCCGGCGTGCGTTTCGCGTCTTCGTTCCGTCGTCCCGCCGGCCTGCTGGCCGCCGCGACCGTCGGGATGTCCACTGCAGTTCTCACGGTTGCCGGCACCGCCCATGCCGCCGTCCCGACCTACAGCGTGTCCGGTAGTGGCGTGACCGCTGCGGTGCCGGCCGGCATCTGCGGCGTCGCATGGACCGTGATCGGCGGGTCCGGCGGGGCCGACAGCGACGTGACCCCCGGCGGGCCCGGCGGCCAGCTGGTCGTGGTCATGCCCGCCGCGGCCGGCGACGTCTTCACGCTGCGGCCCGGCACCGCCGGGGCGGACGGCGTCGCCTCCACCAGCGGCGCCGCCGGCGGCACGAACGGCAACGGCATCCCCGCCGACCAGGGCGCCGCAGGGGGACTGGACGCCGACAGCGGCGCCGGTACCGGCGGTGGGGGTGCGGCGAGCACCGTCTCGCGAGGCAGCACAGTGATCCTGCGCGCCTTCGGTGGCGCGGGGTACGGCGTGGACGGCGGAGCCGGCGGCGGTGGCACGGAGAACGACGCGTCCGGCGCGACCCCGTACCTGGACTTCGACCCCACGCTGACCGCCGAGGCGCTCGGCGACGGCGCGATCTCCGGTGAGGGCATCGCCTGTGCCCCCGCCACCCCGAACCTGGGCTACGCCGACGAGCTGGACCAGGCGCTGGAGCTGCAGTTCTCCACCATGGACGACGGCGACGTGCCCACCGACCACTTCGAGTACACCGAGGACGCCGGGGACACCTGGTCGCTGCTGGACGGGGTGAACGACGATGACGAGGACGGGATCCTCGCCGCCACGGTCGACGGGCTGACCAACGGCACCGAGTACACCGTCTCGATCCGCGCCGTCGGTGCGGGCGGGGAGCTCAGCGACGAGAGCGATCCGGTCACCGGCACGCCGCACAAGAAGGCGACCGCGCCCTCGAACCTCACGGTGGTCACCGGCGACGGCAGCCTCACCGTCAGCTGGGGCGCCTCCACCGCGGGCACCTATCCGATCGCCGGGTACGGGGTCGCTCTCGTGTGGACCAGCCCGAACGGCCAGAGCGGCGGCGGCACGGAGTTCTGCCAGACCAGCCCGACGGTGTTCACCTGCACCGCTCCGGCCCAGCCCGGCGTCACTCACCGCGTGGTCGTCGTGGCGGTGGACAGCACCGACCGGCACGGTGAGCCGGCCGAGGCCACTTCCGGCGTCGTTCCCGCCTCCAGCGTCCTGCCGGAGTCCGACGGCGACCTGACGCTGCCCCCCGGCACGAAGGCCTCCGTCGCCGCCGGCAAGACGATCACGGTGTCCGGCTCGGGCTACGCGCCCTTCTCCACGGTCACGGTGCTCGTCTACTCGCAGCCGCAGATCCTGACCACCGTCGTCACCGACGCCACGGGCTCGTTCTCCGTCGAGGTGACGGTGCCGGCCGGCCTGGCCGCAGGGCAGCACCACCTGGTGGCCGCGGGCGTCGATCCCAACGGAGAGCTGCGCTACCTGACGCTGCCGATCACGGTGACGGACGGGGGCGCGACGCTGGCCTACACCGGCGCCGACGTCGTGGTGCCGGCCGTCGGCGGTCTGCTCGCGGTCCTCGTGGGTGCCGGGCTGCTCCTCGTCGCCCGCCGTCGTCCGGCCAACTGACCGGCACGACCCAACGTTCGGGCAGAGCCCGTCGGCGCCCCGGCGCCGGCGGGCTCGCCTAGCATCGGGACCGGGCGGACGGGGGTGGAACGAATGCATGCTGCGCCGGAGACCCGGGACGACGTCGCCACGGTCGAGCCCGCACGCGGGGACCGGTGGCGCGCCGTCGTCCGCGGCGTCGGCGAGCTGCTGATCACCGGCGGCCTGATCGTGCTGCTGTTCGTCGTCTACGAGCTGTTCGTCACCGACCTGCTCAACGGCCGGCGCCAGGACGACCTCAACCTGCAGGTGCACCACCAGTGGGACGCGGACCCGCCGGCCCCGGGCTCCGAGGTGCCGGGCGACGCGATCGCGGTCCTGCACATCCCGCGCCTGGGCCCCGACTACCAGCGGGTCGTCATGGAGGGCACCGGCCACGCGGAGCTCAAGGACGGGCCGGGCCACTACGTCGGAACGGCGCTGCCGGGACAGCCCGGCAACCTGGCGATCGCCGGCCACCGGACGACCTACGGCTCGCCGTTCCGCGACCTCGACCGCCTCCGGCCCGGCGACCCGATCGTCGTCGAGACGGCCGGCAGCTGGTTCGTCTACCGCGTGCTCGGCGACCCCCGGAGCGGCGACTTCGCGACCGATCCGAGCGGCATCCCGGGCCAGGAGATCGTCGGCCCCGGCGACGTGCAGGTGATCCACCCGACGCCGGACGCGGCCGCGGACGCACCGCCCAGCGGCTCCTACCTGACCCTGACCACCTGCCATCCCCGGTTCTCCGCCAAGCAGCGGCTGATCGTGCACGCCGTGCTCGACGGCGCGGGTGCGTCGAAGGCACAGCTGCCCGCGGGCCCACCCGAGCTGACGGGAGGCTGAGGACCGCATGTACGCGTGGATCTGGCGCCATCTGCCCGGCGGCACCGCGACCAGGGCCGGAATCTCCCTGGTCCTGGTGCTGGCGCTGTGCGCGCTCCTGCTGTTCGTCGTCTTCCCGTGGGCCGAGCCCTACCTGCCGTTCAACGACGTGACCGTCGACCGCTGAGCCGCCCACGGGGGCTCCTGGTAGCGGAGGCCCGGGTCCGTGACGGCCAGATTTCGGAAAGGCAACGATCGGGCCAGGACGCGAGTTCGGGTGGCCGACCGCCGCGCGCCGGGAGAGGGTCGAGCGGCAGCAGCCGTCCATGGCACCGTCGCTCCCGAGCCCCCGGAGGACCTTCGTGCGCATCTCGCGATCCCTGGCCGTCGTCGTCGCCGGCGCCCTCGCCCTGACCGCGTGCAGCGGAGGCGACAAGGTCGACACCGGCGGGGGTGGCGGAGGAGGGAAGAACGTCCTGGTCGCGGCGGTCAGCGCGCAGCCGGACAAGTTCGACCCGCACACGACCAGCGCCTATCCGAGCTTCCAGGTGCTGGAGAACGTCTACGACACCCTCGTGGTCCCGAACGCCGAGGACCTCACGATGGAGCCGAGCCTCGCGACCGAGTGGACGACCAGTGAGGACAACCTGACCTGGACGTTCACCCTCCGCGACGGCGTGAAGTTCCACGACGGCAGCGACTTCGACTCCGCCGACGTCGTCTACTCCTACAACCGGATCATCGACGAGAAGCTGTCCAACTCCTACCGGTTCGCCAACGTGAAGTCCGTCGAGGCGCCCGACGCGAAGACCGTCGTGATCACCCTGACCAAGCCGACGCCGAACCTGCTGGCCCTGATCGGTGCGTTCAAGGGCATGGCCATCCTCCCCGAGAACGCCGCCAAGGACCTCGACCTCAACACCGAGGCCAACGGCACGGGGCCGTTCAAGCTGGAGAGCTCGGACGCCAGCCGCACCGAGCTCACCGCCTTCGACGACTACTGGGGCGGCAAGCCGAAGATCGACGGCGTCGAGTTCCGCTACATCACCGAGCCGGCGGCGGCACTGACCGCGCTCAAGGCCGGTGAGGTCAACTGGACCGACAACGTGCCGCCGCAGGACATCGAGTCGCTCGCCGACGACAAGGAGGTCGACCTGCAGAGCACCGCCAGCGTCGACTACTGGTACATGTCCATGAACTTCGCCAGGAAGCCGTTCGACAACGTCAAGGTGCGGCAGGCGATCGCCACGGCCGTCGACCGGCAGGCGGTGACCGAGGCAGCCAAGTTCGGCGCGGCCCGGCCCAACGAGACGGCCATCCCCGAGGGCAGCTTCTTCTACTCCGACTACGCGCCCTACGAGCCCGACGTCGACAAGGCGAAGGCGCTGCTGAAGGAGGCCGGCGTCTCCACGCCGATCACCATGGGCCTGATGGTCACCGACGAGTTCCCCGAGTCGGTCACCGCCGCCCAGGTCATCGCCAGCGAGCTCGAGCCGATCGGCATCAAGGTCGAGGTGGAGACCTTGGACTTCGCCACCTGGCTCGACCGCGAGGACAAGGGCGAGTTCGACGCCTTCATGCTCAGCTGGCTCGGCAACATCGACCCGGCCGACTTCTACCAGCAGCAGCACATGACCGGCGGGTCGAGCAACTACCAGGGGTACAGCAACCCGAAGGTCGACCAGCTGCTCACCGAGGCGTCCACCGAGGTCGACCAGGACAAGCGCAAGGACCTCTACGACCAGGCCGCGAAGATGATCGTCGACGACGTCTCGTACCTCTACCTCTACAACCCCGACGTCGTGCAGGCCTGGACGCCGGGCCTGAAGGGCTACCAGATCCGCGCCGACCGGGCGATCAACTTCGAGGATGTGGAGCTGCCCTGACCCGGTACCTGCTCCGGCGGGCCGGCCAGTCCGTCGTCGTGCTGATCGGGGTCAGCCTGATCGTGTTCTCCCTGATCCACCTGGTCAGGGGTGACCCGGTCCGGCTGGCCCTGGGGACGCGGTACTCGCAGGAGTCCTACGAGGCGCTGCGGCACCGCAACGGCCTGGACCTGCCGCTGGTGCAGCAGTACTTCACCTGGGCCGGCCGGGCGCTGACCGGTGACCTCGGGGTGAGCTTCCGCAGCGGGGACACGGTCACCTCACTGATCGCCGAGCGGCTGCCCGCGACGCTCACCCTGGCCATCGCCGCGGTCGTCCTGGCGCTGCTGATCGCGATTCCGCTGGGCACGGTCTCCGCGCTGCGGCCGCGGTCGGTCGTCGACCGGTTCGCCACGGTGATCAGCCAGATCGGTATCTCCGTGCCGGACTTCTGGCTGGCCATCGTGCTCATCCTGGTCTTCGCCGGCACGCTGGGCTGGCTGCCGACCGGCGGCTACGTGCCGCTGACCGAGAACCCGGTGGAGTGGGCGAAGCGGCTGATCCTGCCCGCGATCGCCACGGGCGTCGTCTCCGGTTCGGTGCTCACCCGGTTCGTGCGCTCCAGCGTGCTGGAGGCGATGGGCTCCGACCACGTGCGGACGGCGCAGGCGAAGGGACTGCCGGCGCGCCAGGTGTTCGGCTGGCACGTGCTGCGCAACGCCCTTCTCCCGCTGGTCACCGTCACCGGCGTGCAGCTGGCCTACCTGCTGTCCGGCGTCGTGGTCGTGGAGATCGTCTTCTCCTGGCCGGGGCTGGGACAGCTGGCGCTGCAGGCCGTGCGGTCGCGCGACTATCCGGTGCTGCAGGGGGCGATCCTGCTGTTCGCGCTGGTCTTCCTGGTGATCAATCTGCTCGTGGACCTGCTCTACAGCCGCATCGACCCGAGGATCCGCCGATGACGTGCAGCCGGGTCCTGCGGTGACCGCGCCGGCCCCCGACGGAC
>JAOPWH010000036.1 GCA_025965795.1 Blastococcus sp. | reverse complement strand
CCACCAACGACCTGAAGAACGGCATCGTCCTCAACCTGGACGGCCAGCTCTGGACCGTCACCGACTTCCAGCACGTCAAGCCCGGCAAGGGCGGTGCCTTCGTCCGGACGACGCTGAAGAACGTGCTGTCGGGCAAGGTCGTGGACAAGACGTTCAACGCCGGTCTCAAGATCGAGACGGCGAACGTCGACAAGCGGTCGATGACGTATCTGTACAAGGACGGCACCGACTTCGTCTTCATGGACGGCGACACCTACGACCAGATCCACGTGTCGGCGCAGACCGTGGGCGGGGGCGCGGACTACCTCCTGGAGAACACCGAGGCGATCGTCGCGGTGCACGACGGCGTCCCGCTGTTCGTCGAGCTGCCGGTGACCATGGAGCTCGTCGTCGAGCACACCGACCCCGGCCTGCAGGGTGACCGCTCGACCGGTGGCACCAAGCCGGCCACGCTGGAGACCGGCGCCCAGATCCAGGTGCCGTTGTTCATCACCACCGGCGAGAAGCTCAAGGTCGACACCCGCGACGGCCGCTACCTCGGCCGCGTCAACTGAGCTCCCACTGATGGCCGCACGGTCCAAGGCCCGCAAGCGAGCCGTCGACGTCCTGTACGAGGCCGACATCCGCAGCGGCAGTCCGCTGACGCTGTTGCGCGACCGGATCGAGACGGGCAACCCGCCGGTGCCCGAGCACACGGTCCGCCTCGTCGAGGGCGTGGCCGAGCACGCTGCCCGGATCGACGCGCTGATCGATGCGCACGCCTCCAACTGGTCGATCGACCGGCTGCCGGACGTCGACCGGGCGATCCTGCGCATGGCGGTGTTCGAACTGCTCTGGGCCGACGACGTACCTGATGCCGTGGTGATCGACGAGGCGGTGGAGCTCGCGAAGACGCTGTCCACCGACGACTCGCCGGCCTACGTCAACGGCGTCCTCGGCGCGATCCTGGCCGCCGAGGTCCCGACCACTACCTGAGCGGCCCGTAAGGCCGCGCACGGTGTGCGGACCGGTCGCCGGGGGCCGGAGGCCTCCCGACCGGGACGTGGGCAGCGGCTCAGCCCGGTCGGGAACGGCTCCTGGACGCGGTGTCGGCCGGTAGGCCGACAATGTCATTGCTCAGTGCACGTCGCGGCGGGCGAACAGGACGACGCCGATCCCGACGATCACGGCCAGGACCGCTGTGAGGTACAGGCCGGCGTGCAGGTTCGTCAGCAGGACCTCGGGCGGATTGCCGTTGGCGTCGAACGTGCCGTCGTAGATCGGGATCCGTAATCCACCAGGGGCGACCAGCGCCGCGGCGTTGCTGGTCAGCAGCCACGGAGCCCACGCCGGCCGGAACGCCCCGACAGCCGCCTCGATGATCGCGAAGTAGACGAAGCCCACGCCCAGTGCGGCGCCGGTGTTGCGCACCAGGTTGGCGAGGCCGAAGCCGGCGAGGGCGGCGAACACGGTGAGCAGCACGGCGCGCCCCTGGGTGCCGAACAGCTCACCCCAGAAACCGTCCGGGAGTGCGGTGTCCGTGCCGACGACGGCGCGCAGGAGCGTGGCCATCGCCAGCCAGCCGGCCTGCATCAGGACGCCGAACAGCGCGGCGGCTCCGACGAGGACGGCGATCTTGGCGCCGAAGACCCGGAAGCGCCGTGTCTCCCAGAACAGGAGGGCGACCAGCGAGCGGGAGGACCACTCGGCACCGATCCAGGTCGCTCCGATGAGGAACGCCAGCACGGCCGCGGCCGCACCGAAGCCCAGTGCGCCCCCTTGCCCGGCAGACTCGAAGTCGAAGGGTGCCTTGTTGACGAAGTCCTCGACGCGGAAGTCCGAGGCCGTCATCTCGGGCCCGCAGAACTCGTCGGGAGAGGTGCCTTCAGGGATCGGAGCCTGGTCGAGGCACTCCTGCCGGAAGCCGGCCTGCTCCGCGACGGTCCGGTCGATCTCCTGACGAGCCTGGGCGTAGTCGCTGTCGGTCGGGTTACCGAAATTGAGCAGCCCGATGACCGTGGCGGCCAGCCAGCCGAGGACGCCGAGCGCGAGCAGGATCTGGATCAACCGCCGACTCCGGAATCGGTGCATCTCGGAGCCGACCAGTCGGCCGAACGACCCGGCAGGCCGAACGGTGGTCGGTGCGGTGGGCGGCTGCTCGATCATGGTGCTCATGCCCGGTCTCCGGTGATGGCGAGGAACGCGGTCTCCAGGTCCGGTGTCACGTGGACGAGCTCCTCGAGGTAGTGGCCGTGCTCGGCCAGGACGCGGGTGATCTCACCGGGCGCCGTCACCCCGTGCACGACGATGACGTCGTCCGCGGGGGAGCACTGGAACCCGGCGGCGATCAGCACGCCGGCCGCGGCCGGCCGGTCGGGAACACGGACACGGACGTCTCCGGTGCCGCTGCCGGCCAGCACCTCCGCCACCGGCCCGGAGGCGACGCATCGGCCGCGGGCCAGGATGGACACGTGGTCGCAGACCTGCTGGATCTCGGCCAGCAGGTGCGACGACAGCAGCACGGTCGTGTGCCCGTCGCTGCCGAGGCGCCGGATCAGCTCGCGGACGTCGCGGATGCCGGCAGGGTCGAGCCCGTTGCTCGGCTCGTCGAGAATGAGCAGCTTGGGCGCCTTGAGCAGTGCCGCGGCGATGCCCAGGCGCTGCTTCATGCCGAGGGAGTAACCCTTGAACCGGTCGTCCGCGCGCTCACTGAGGTCGACCAGTTCGAGGCACTCCTCGACCCTGGCCCGTGAGACGCCGGCCGACTCGGCGAGCAGTCGGAGGTTGAGCCGCCCCGAGAAGCCGGGGAAGAACAGCGGCGTCTCGACGAGGGCGCCCACGCCGCCGATGACCGAGGGCAGCCCGGCGGGCACCGGTTGGTCGAGCAGGCGGATATCGCCGCCGGCGTCGGGACGGACCAGACCGAGCAGCACCCGGATGGTCGTGGTCTTGCCGGAGCCGTTCGGACCCAGGAAGCCGTGCACCCCGCCGGACTCCACCAGCAGGTGCAGCCCGTCGAGCGCCCGCTGCGGCGGCCGTCCACGGCGTCGATAGGTCTTCGACACCGCAGATATCTGCACGGCCGGCATGGGCTCTCCTGGGGACGGCTACGGGAATCTGGGAGCACCCTGGCACAGCCGACGCGCCGGAGAACGCTTCTCCCGTGCGTGTCGGAACCGTCTCGGATCGCAACCGACACCCCGTCCGAGTCGCCGTGATGGCCGAAGTCGTCCGGCGTACCGGCTGGGGCATCGCCGACATCCGCACCGCTGGCAGACGACGACATCGCAGGTCGCTGGCACAGTGGGTCGATGGGAAAGCGCCGGAAGGGGCGGGCTGAGCGCAGTTCCCGGCCGCCGCCCGAGCGCTACGTCGGGCCGCCGACCGTCGTGAACTGGGAGGTCGACTACTCCTACGGGTTCCCCCTGGTGAACCGCTCGCCGGGCGTGTCGGGCGTCGACGTCCTCGACGCGGAGACGCTGGGGCTGTCGCCCGAGCTGGGCGAACGGCTCACGGCATGGGCTGCCCGATGGGAGGACCTCGCCATGCGGCACGTCGACGAGGAACCGGAGACCGACGAGAGCAGGCGCGACGAGCGTCAGCTCAGCCGCGACGAACGGACCCTCGTCCACGAGGTCCACCAGGAACTCGGCGACATCCACCGGGCCGGCGGCGAGGAGGTCGAACTGCTCGTCGGCGGTGTGCCCTTCGAGGAGTGGCGGCACCAGTGATGTGCGCCCACCGCGAGGAACGGCACCGGAACAGCCCGCGGGGGTCCATCGCTGACCGACGTGGAGACGACGAAGGGCCCCGCCGGTTCGGCGAGGCCCTTCGCGGCCCGGTCCGCCTCCGGACCGGATCCGTGCTCAGCGTGGGGCGCGGCGGCGTTCCCAGTTCGGATCGAGCTCGTCGTCGAGCTCATCGCCGCCGGAGCTGGCGATGGACTCCATGCCGGGGGAGAGGACGCCCCACTCGATCAGCCGGGAGGTGAGCTCGTCGGGGCTCATGTCGTAGATGATGGCCAGCGATTTGAGGTCCTCGGCGCGGATCGAGAGGACCTTGCCGTTGTAGTCGTGCCGCTGCGCCTGGATGGTCGACGCGTAGCGAGCCAGCGGGCCGGCCTCGTCGGCGGGCAGGGAGCCCAGCGACTCCAGGTTCAGGACGATCTTGGTGTTCGTCGTGACGGCGGAGCTCGGCCGCGGGTCGGGCAGCAGCTCCGACACCGGGACGCCGTAGAAGACGGCCAGCTCGGAGAGCCGCTGCACGGTCACCGCGCGGTCGCCGCGCTCGTAGGAGCCGACGACGACCGCCTTCCAGCGGCCGTGTGACTTGTCCTCCACCCCCTGGAGGGAGAGGCCCTGCTGGTTGCGGATGGCGCGGAGGCGGGCGCCGAGGGCCCGTGAGTAGTCGGTGCTCATCGCTGTCCTGCTCACTGTCCGTTGCGTCGGAAAGGTCCTGTTCGTCACTCACAGTACTTGTCGGGCCGTCCGCGCAACAGGGCGGACATCCCCTGAGACTCAGTAGTGGGTCGACTACGGAGCGTAGCGAGTCGGGCCTGGCCCGGGCGGCCGACGTGGGCCCGGAGCGGTGCAGTACCGTCGTCGCCGGTCCACATCACTCCTTTTACGACCCGTCCAGTGAGGCGGGGAAGGAGGCCTCATGGCCAGCTCGCCCGAGCCTGCCCGGAGCACGGCGCCGAAGTCCGGCGAACCGTCGGCCGGCACGCTCCTCTCCGCCGCCGACGTCGCCCGCGTGGTCGACCGGATGGCGCACCAGCTGATCGAACGATGCGCCCGGGGCGGTGGGGTGGCCGGCGACGGAGCGGTGAACGCAGCCGCCGATGACAGCGCCGGCCTCCGCGACCTCGTGCTGGTGGGCATCCCGACCCGGGGGGCGCCGCTGGCCCGCCGGCTGGCCGCCCGGATCGAGGCTTTCTCCGCCATCGCCGTCGACGTCGGCGCCGTCGACATCACGCTCTACCGAGACGATCTGCGGCTGCGCGGGGTGCGGGCGCTGGAACCCACCCTGCTGCCGGACGCCGGGATCGACGACCGGCTCGTCGTCCTCGTGGACGACGTCCTGTACTCCGGCCGCTCGGTACGGGCCGCTCTGGACGCGCTCCGGGACCTGGGCCGGCCGCGCAGCGTGCAACTTGCCGTCCTCATCGACCGGGGCCACCGCGAGCTGCCCATCCGTGCCGACTTCGTGGGCAAGAACGTGCCGACCTCGCGCGCCCAGCAGGTGAAGGTCCACCTGCAGGAGACCGACGGCACCGACGAGGTCCTGCTGATCGACGGGGAGAACCAGTGAAGCGGCACCTTCTGGAGGCCGCGGATCTCGACCGGGCCGACGCGACCCTGGTGCTCGACACCGCGGCCCAGATCGACGCCGCACTGGTCGGGCGCGAGGTGAAGAAGCTGCCCACCCTCCGTGGCCGAACGGTCGTGAACCTGTTCTACGAGGACTCGACCCGCACCCGGATCTCCTTCGAGCTGGCCGCCAAGCGCCTCAGCGCCGACGTCATCAACTTCTCGGCCAAGGGGAGCAGCGTGTCGAAGGGCGAGAGCCTCAAGGACACCGCGCTCACGCTCGAGGCGATGGGCAGCGACGCCATCGTCGTCCGCCACTGGGCGTCCGGGGCGCCGCACCGGCTGGCGCACTGGGTGCGGGGCAGCGTGGTCAACGCCGGCGACGGCACCCACGAGCACCCCACCCAGGCGCTCCTGGACGCGTACACGATCCGGCAGCGGCTCGGCCGGCTCGAGGGGGTCCGGGTGGCGATCGTCGGCGACGTGCTGCACAGCCGGGTCGCCCGCTCCAACGTCGGGCTGCTGCACACCCTGGGCGCCGAGGTCACGGTCGTGGCGCCCCCGACGCTGCTGCCGGTGGGCATCGGCAGCTGGCCGGTCGAGGTCAGCTATGACCTCGACGCAGTGCTCCCCAAGGCCGACGTCGTCATGATGCTGCGGGTGCAGGCGGAGCGGATGAACGCCTCGTTCTTCCCGAGCGCCCGCGAGTACAGCCGCCGGTACGGGCTCGACGCGCACCGGATGGCGCTGCTGGGCGACGACGCGATCGTCAGGCACCCCGGCCCGATGAACCGCGGGATGGAGATCGCCGCCGAGGTGGCCGATTCCGTCCGCTCCACGATCGTCGAGCAGGTCGGCAACGGCGTGAGCGTCCGCATGGCCGTCCTGTACCTGCTGCTCGGAGGCGCTCCCGCATGACGACCTACCTGATCACCGGCGCGAAGCCCTACGGTGGCGACGCCGCCGACATCCTGATCAAGGACGGCCGGATCGCCTCCATCGGCGAGAACCTGACGGTCCCGGGGGCCGAGACGGTCGACGGGGCCGGGCTGATCGCGCTCCCCGGGCTGGTCGACCTGCACACCCACCTGCGCGAGCCGGGACGGGAGGACGCCGAGACCGTCGAGACCGGGAGCCGGGCAGCGGCACTGGGCGGGTTCAC
>JAOPWH010000296.1 GCA_025965795.1 Blastococcus sp. | reverse complement strand
GCTACAACTACACGCTCTGGTCCTCGACGCAGAACCCGCACATCCTGCGGGTCATGCTGGCCATGGTCACCGGCGTACCGGAGCACAAGCTGCGGGTCATCGCCCCCGACGTCGGCGGCGGCTTCGGCGGCAAGCTCCAGGTGACGCCGGAAGAGGTCCTCAGCCTCTTGATCGCCCGCCGCCTCGGAAAGCCCGTGAAGTGGACCGAGACGCGCAGCGAGTCGCTGATGTCGGCGCACCACGGCCGCGACCAGATCCAGTACATCGACATCGCCTCCGACCGCGAGGGCAACGTCAAGGGCTTGCGCTGTCGCATCCTCTCCGACATGGGCGCCTACCTGCGCCTGGTCAGCCCGGGCGTGCCGGTACTCGGGGCGTTCATGTACGTGGGCATCTACAAGTTCCCGGCCTACCGGTTCGACTGCCACGGGATCTTCACCAACAAGACGCCCACCGACGCCTACCGCGGAGCCGGCCGGCCGGAAGCGACCTTCGCGATCGAGCGGATCATGGACGAGCTCGCCGTCGAGCTCGACATGGACCCGATGGAGCTGCGCCGGAAGAACTGGATCAAGGCCGAGGAGTTCCCCTTCACCACGGCCGCGGGGCTCGAGTACGACAGCGGCGACTACGAGCAGGCCACCCAGCAGGCCCTCGAGCTGCTCGGCTACGACGCGCTGCGCGAGGAGCAGCGGCAGCGGCGGGAATCCAACGACCCGGTCCAGTTGGGCATCGGGATCTCGACGTTCACCGAGATGTGCGGCCTGGCCCCCTCGCGGGTGCTCGGCTCGCTCGCCTACGGCGCCGGTGGCTGGGAGAACGCCTCCATCCGCATGCTGCCGACGGGCAAGGTCGAGGTGGTCACGGGCTCGACTCCGCACGGGCAGGGCCACGAGACCGCGTGGAGCCAGCTGGTCGCCGACCAGCTCGGTGTGCCGTTCGAGGACATCGAGGTGCTGCACGGCGACACCGCGATCTCCACCCGCGGCATGGACACCTACGGCTCGCGTTCCCTGGTGGTCGGCGGCGCCGCGGTGATCAAGGCAGCGGACAAGGTGGTGGCGAAGGCCCGCAAGGTCGCCGCGCACCTGCTGGAGGCCAACGAGGAGGACCTGGAGTTCGCGGGCGGCAGCTTCTCCGTCCGCGGGACGCCGGGCACCGGGCTGTCGATCCAGGAGATCGCGCTGGCCACCTTCGCCGCGCACAACTTCCCCGACGGCATGGAGCCCTCGATCGACGGGGAGGCGACCTTCGACCCGGTCAACTTCTCCTTCCCGCACGGCACCCACCTCTGCGCGATGGAGGTCGACACCGAGACGGGCATGGTCAAGATCCGGAAGTACGCCTCGGTGGACGACGTCGGCGTCGTGGTCAACCCGCTGATCGTCGAGGGCCAGGTGCACGGCGGCCTCGCCCAGGGGATCGCGCAGGCGTTGTACGAGGAGGCGGTCTACGACGCCGACGGCAACCTCACCACCGGCACCTTCGTCGACTACCTGGTGCCCTCGGCGGCCGACCTGCCGCACTTCGACACCGGCAACACGGTGCACGCGGCCCCGGGCAACCCCATCGGCGCCAAGGGGGTCGGGGAGGCGGGCTGCATCGCCAGCACGCCGGCCGTGGTGAACGCCGCGCTGGACGCCGTCCGGCACCTGGGGGTGCGCGACATCCTGATGCCGCTCACCCCGGAACGGGTCTGGCGGGCCATCCATCACGGCGGTGACGGCGGCGACCGTGCCACCGCCGGCACGAACGCCTACGGCGGGGCGCAGACCGAGACCACCGCCGGCGTCTCCACCGACGCTTCCTCCCTGGGAGGGGACCGATGATTCCCGCAGCCTTCGCCTACGCCCGGCCGACCACCATCGACGAGGCGCTGCAGGCCGTCGCCTCGGGCGGGGAGGACGTGAAGATCCTCGCCGGCGGACAGTCGCTGATCCCCGTCATGCGGCTGCGGCTGGCCGCCCCGGAGACGGTCGTCGACCTCACCCGGGTGGCAGAGCTCCGCGGCGTGCGGGAGGAGGGGGACGCGATCGTCGTCGGTGCGATGACGACGCACTCCGACGTGATCAGCGACCCCCTGATCGCCCGGTACGCGCCGCTGATCGCCGAGGCGACCGAGACGGTGGCCGACCGGCAGGTGCGGCACCGCGGCACCTTCGGCGGCGCGCTGGCGCACGCCGACCCGGCCGGCGACCTGCCGGCGGTCGCGCTCGCCCTGGACGCCGAGTTCGTGATCGCCGGTCTGCACGGACGGCGGACGGTGCCCGCGGCGGACTTCTTCGTCGACTACCTCACGACCGCGCTGGACGAGGGGGAGCTGCTCGTCGAGATCCGCGTGCCCAAGCACGAGGGCTGGGGCACGCACTACGAGAAGTTCAACCGGGTGGCCCAGGCATGGTCGATCGTGGCGGTGGCCGCGGTGGTCCGCCTCGAGGGTGGCCGGATCGCCGAGGCGAAGATCGGCCTGACCAACATGGGCCCGACCCCACTGCGGGCGTCGGCGGTCGAGGCGGCGCTGGCCGGTGCGGAGGCGACGGCCGAGGCGGTGGCCGAGGCGGCCGGGCACGCAGCCGAGGGCACCAGCCCCAGCAGCGACCTCAACGCCCAGGCCGACTACCGGCAGCACCTGGTCACCGTCCTGACACGCCGCGCGGTGACGGTGGCCGCCGGGCTGTAGCGTCCAGAAGGACCCCTGAGAGGACCGCCTTCTCCCCACGCCTCGCACGCTCGCGGTGGGACCCGGAAGGCGGCCAGGACGGGGCCGCCGCGACTCGGAGGAGGTCAGCCGTGCAACTGGAGAACTCGTTCACCGTGCCCGTGCCCGTCGACGAGGCGTGGCGGGTGCTCCTCGACATCGAGCGGATCGCCCCCTGCATGCCCGGAGCCGCGCTGGACTCCGTCGACGGCGACAACTTCACCGGCAGGGTGAAGGTCAAGCTCGGGCCGATCAACCTGACCTACCAGGGCAAGGCGTCCTTCATCGAGAAGGACGAGACGGCCCACCGGGCGGTCATCGACGCTCGGGGCAAGGACCAGCGGGGCAACGGCACCGCGGCGGCGACCGTGACCGCGAACCTGAAGGCCGAGGGGTCGATCACCCGGGTCGACGTGCTGACCGACCTCAACATCACCGGCCGGCCGGCTCAGTTCGGCCGCGGCGTCATGACCGACGTCGGCAACAAGCTGCTCGGGCAGTTCGCCGACAAGCTGGCCGCGCAGTTGGGCGAGGGCGACGCGCAGGGTGACGCCGAACGGGCGAAGACCGCCTCGGGCAAGGCGGCCAAGGCGGTCGCTACTGCTGCCGGTGCCGTGGAGGAGATCGCTGCGTCCGCCGAGCAGGTCGAGGGGGACGGCGCGGGTGCGCAGGCGGTGAAGAAGACCGCCGCGGCGGCCAAGAAGACCGCGGCCGCCGCCGCGGACAAGGCCGCCGAAGTAGTGCCGGAGAAGAGCGCCCCCGCGAAGGTCGCGAAGGCCGCACCGGAGAAGGCGAGTCCGGAGAAGGCCGGTTCCGAGAAGGCCGGTTCTGAGAAGGCCGGTTCCGAGAAGGCCGTGCCCGCCAAGGCGAGCCCGGCGAAGACCGTCCCGATCAGGGCCGTTGCACCGCAGTCCGCGGAGGACGCCGGCCCGGCGACCCGGGACATCGCGTCCGGCGCGAAGGCGCCGAGCGGCCCGCCCAGCGGACCCACCGGACCGCGGTCCAAGCCCGCCTCCGGTGCCCCGGTGCGCAGCGTGCCGTCCGGGCCGAGCGCGCCGTCCCGACCGCGGATCGTCGCCTCGGCCGAACCCGAGCCGATCGACCTGCTCGAGGTCGCCGGTGGTGCGGCGATGGCCCGCTACGCCGCCCCGGCCGCCGGACTCGCCGCCGTGATCGTCCTGGTCGCCGTGATCGTGCTGCGCCGGCGCCACGGGAGCTGACGGTTCGCTGGTCCGTCGCTTCGAGCCATACCGGCTCGTGGCCTTCGGCGGGTCTGCCCGGTGCCCCGTGCATGAGGCGACCACCCGCGACGAGTCGTGGCTAGTCCTGTGCGCCGAGCTGGGGGCGGCTCTCCCTCGTCCAAACGAGCACGAGCAGGGCGCCCACCGCACCGGCGGGTAGCACCCACCACTCCACGAGTCTGTCGGGTTTGAGCACGGCCTGGCAGAACGTGATCAGACCTCCGCCTACCAGCCAGACAGCCGGGACGAACGTGCGGTTCCAGATGCGGACCATGTTCTGGTAGAGGATCCAGGCGCTGGAACTGGGTGGCCGGCGTACCAGCCAGTCCCGCGACCGTCGGTTCGACGTCTCCGGCTGCTTGTCTGAATCCTTCGGCATGCTCGAACCCCAGAATCGGGGCGGCATGAGGAGTGAGTCGTAGTGGAACAGCGACACAAAGAACAGGCCGGCTGCAGCGAGGAGCAGAAGGACGGTCAGCGCACGCAGGACCCACGTCGCAGTTCCGATGTCTCGGCTCCCCTGAAGGAACGCAGTCAGGACGAAGGTGACGAGCGCAGTGATGAACGCACCCATGACCTTGGCTGCGTCCATCTTGGACTTGATCTTCTCGCGGAGATCGGTGACGGCCGAACTGTCGTCCGGGTGGATCGTCCAGGCCACCCGCCATTGGTCCTTGTGGCGACGTGACGGCACGAGGCATACGAGTTCGCCCCGGTCGATCGGCACTGGGCTCTTGGTCATGCAGTGTGCCAGCCAGCCCACCTGCGGTTCATGGCCGATGATCAGCAGAGCGCCTGCCGAGCCCGTAGGCGGCTGACTCCTGATGCGCTCCACCGTCTCATTCAGCGCCCTCGCGGCCTCAGGGCCACCCCCGGGACGGAAGTTCGACGGGTCCAGAAAATCCATCGGCTGAGGCGCATCCAGATGCGCGTACGTGCTCAGGATCTTGGCAGTAGCAGTCGGCTCGGGCCTTGTCCCGTGCCAGACCGGACCTATCCGGATCTTCGCCGGGGGCGACTGTTCGTCAAGCGTCTCCCTCAGCCGCTCCGCAACCGCACATGCGGCCTGCACGCCCTTTGACAGCAGCTCGGGATATTCCGCTGAACGTGACTCGTCGCCGACTCCCGAATGGGACGACTTCCAGCCGGCGACGTGCCGCATCAGGAGTACATCAGTGGCCATCCCGTCCTCCCCGATGTCGGTGACGGCTGCCATGGACTGCAGCGTGAGCGCCACGCAACCCATTGGACCGCGGCCCGCCTGCGGTGGCTATCCCCGACGTGATGGCGGAGAACAGGGTCGGGCGCGCCCAACGGCGGTCTCGGCGAGGATCGCGAGCCAGGGCACTGAGGCCTGTCCCGAAGCCGCCGTCAGGGCGAGCGCTCGGGTGCGCGAGAACTGATCCTCTCGGGAGGACCGCTGGTCAGTCGGAGATCAGTTGGCCGAGCCAGGAGAGCGCGGCCGCCGCGACGACGTCGACGTTGCGCTTCAACGAGTGGTCGCCCGGCACCGCGTACACCGAGGCGCCGGGCCGCCCGGAAAGTGCGGCGGCGATGTCGGCGGGAGCCCCCATGGCGTCGGCCTCGCCCTGCACCACGACCAGCGGCACGACCACTGCGGTCAGCTCCCCGGCGCGGCTCTTCTCCGGCCTGCCCGGCGGGTGCAGCGGGAAGGCCAGCGCCAGCACACCTGCGGCGCCGTGCCGGGCCGCCGTCCGGCAGGCCACCCGCGCACCGGCACTGCGGCCTCCGAACACGAGCGGCCCGGCCAGGACGCCGTCGGAGCGCAGCGCATCGAGCACCGCGCTCCAGCCCGCGTCGAGGGTCGTCGGCGCGGTGGCGATCCGTCGTCCGGCCACCCGCCAGGGCTGCTCGACCCGCACCACCCGCCAGCCCGCGCCGGCCGCCTCGCCGGTCACGGCGAGCAGGTCCACCGACTCCACCCCGCCCCCGGCGCCGTGCCCCAGGACGAGCGTGCCGACCGGATCGCCCGGACCCGTGACGTGCGCCCGCGCGGTCCCGTGGGGCGTGCCGATCTCCCGCGTCATGCGGGCAGCGCGACCAGCGCCTCGACCGCTTCCTGCAGAGTGCCCGCGGACACCTGCGGGGCGTCGTAGACCGCCGGATAGCTGCGCTCGCCGCGCGGGAACCAGGCGCCGGTCAGCCCGGCCCGCTGGGCGCCGAGGACGTCCCAGCCGTGCGCCGCCACGAGCGCCATCCGCTCGGGCGCGACGGCGCACGTGCCCGCCGCCCACAGATAGGCCTCGCGTGAGGGCTTCCACGCGCGGATCGTCTCGGTGGACAGCGAGCGCTCCACCAGCGGGGTCACCCCGCCGCGGGCCAGCGCGGCCTCGGCGACACCGGGGGAGCCATGGGTCAGCGTGACCACCCGGATCCCCGCTTCGGCGAGCGTGCGCAGCGCGTGCTCGACGTCGGGGTGCGGGCTCAGCTCGGCGAACGCACCGGCGACGGTCGACCGGGCGGCGGAGTCGAGGTCGCTCTCCTGGGCCAGCGCGGCGTCGAAGGCATCCCGGAACGTGCACCACCCGCCCACGGCCGCCGCGGCGAAGCCGGTCAGGAGGGTCCGCGCGAACACCGTCCGCAGCAGGTCCCCCGGCTGGCCGGCCTCGACCAGCCCGGCACGCACCGGCGCGAGGTCGAGCAGCGTCTCGTTGACGTCGAACGCCACGACCTCCGGCCGGGCACGGGTCACGCCGTCGGCCGTTCGGCCTCGTCGTCGTGCGGGTCCAGGGTTCCGGCCTCGCCGGGCCCGTACTTCTTCGTCCGGCCGCGGGAGCTCTGCGTCACCCGCCGGTAGACCATCCACGCCACGGCCAGGACGGCGACGGCGACGACCACGTAGTCGAGGTAGTGCAGGTTCTTGACGATGAAGTCGCGGGCGAGCCAGCCGAGGGTGACCAGCACGGTGTTCCAGATCAGGCTGCCCGCGGTGGTGAAGAGGAGGAACTGGCCCAGCGGCATCCGCACGACGCCGGCCGGCACCGAGATGAAGCTGCGCACGATCGGCACCATGCGGCCGAGGAACACCGCCGAGCGCCCGTGCCGCTCGAACCAGGCGAAGGTCTTGTCCACGTCCTCCGTCTCCACCAGCGGCAGCCGGTCGAGGAATGCGTGCGACCGGCGGGGCCCGAGTGCCCGGCCGATGTAGTAGAAGAAGATCGCGCCGAGGACCGAGCCCACGGTGGCGCAGGCGACGACCACCACGAACGACAGCGGATTGTCGATCAGCACGCCGGCCGCCCCGAGGACGGCCTCGCTGGGAATCGGCGGGATGACCGTCTCGAGCAGGATGGCGACGCCTACGCCGAGCGGCCCGAGCGTGTCCACCAGGTGGAGCAACCAGGCGGTGATCCCACCCTGGTCGGCGGACGCGGCGGCGGCGAGGAGCGACATGCCTGTCACGGTATCCGCGCTCCCCGCACGCTGCGCGGGACCGGGCGGGAGACAGCAGTAGGTTCAGGCACCATGCGACAGCGCTTCCGCCCCCGGGCGGTCGTGGTCGGCGACCGCGCGGGCACCGTCGTCCCCGACGCCGTCCTGGACGTCGAGGACGGGCTGATCTCCTGGGTCGGCCCGGCGGACGAGGCGCCCGAGGCCGGGCAGGGCGACGTCGTCGAGCTGCCGGGCATCCTGACTCCGGGCCTGGTGAACACCCACTCGCACGCCCCGATGGTGCTGTTCCGCGGTCAGGGCGAGGGGCTGCCCCTGGACCGGTGGCTGCGCGAGGTCATGTGGCCGCGGGAAGCGCGGCTCACCCCCGAGGACGTCGAGGCCGCGATGGCCGCGGCGTCGGCGGAGATGCTGGGCAACGGCATCACCACGAGCGTGGAGATGTACTTCCATCCCGAGCGGATCGCGGCCGCGATCGGCACCACCGGCGCCCGCGCGATCATCGCCACGCCGCTGATCCCACTGCCCGGCCTCCCGCCGTTCGAGGACCAGCTGGGGGCCGCCGTCGACCTGGCTTCCGCCGCACCGGCCGACGGCACCGTCGAGTACGGCATCGGTCCGCACGGGGCCTACACGGTGCCGCTGCCGGTGCTGCGCGAGGCGGCGAGTGCGGGCCGCGAACACGGGCTCCTGCTGCACCTGCACGTCGCGGAGACAGCGACCGAGGGCGCCGACCTGCTCGCCCGGCACGGGCTCTCGGTCCCGGCCCTGCTGGCGGCGCACGACGTCCTGGGGGGCCGGGTGCTGGCCGCGCACTGCGTTCACCTCGACGACGGCGACCTCGAGCTGTGGCGGGAGTTCGACGTCGCGGTCGCGCACTGCCCCGCGAGCAACGCCAAGCTGGCCAGCGGGATCGCGCCGCTGCGCGCCATGCTCGACCGCGGTCTGCGCGTCGGGCTGGGCACCGACGGCCCGGCGTCCAACGACGGCCTCGACCTCTTCGCCGACCTCCGTCTCGCCGCTCAGCTGGCCCGGCTCGTCGGTGCCTCCGCGACGGCGCTGACCGCAGCCGAGGCGTTCTGGCTGGCCACGGGGGGTGCCGCCGAGGCGGTCGGGCGGCCGGACCTCGGGCAGCTGGTGGCCGGCCGGCGCGCCGACCTGGTGCACGTGGACACCCGCGATCTCGCCTTCGAGCCGGTGGGCGATCCCTCCGACCTGCTGGCACACCTGGTGTGGTCCGGCGGCGGCCGGTACGTCCGCGACGTCTGGGTGGGCGGGCACGAAGTGGTACGGAACGGTTCGTCCACCCGCGTCGACGTCGACGCGCTGCGGGCCGACGTCGCAAGACGGGCCGCCCGACTGGCGAAGGCCTAGGCCCGCAGCGAGATCGTCTCGCCGCGCTGGACCGGGCGGAGCTCGCCGGGGAGCTGCCGGCGGCCGACCTCGCGGACGAAGTCACCCAGCGGGGACTTGAAGCGGTCGTAGTCGTCGTAGTGCACCGGCACGGTCACCGGCGGCTTCAGCAGCTCCACGAGGTCGGCGCCCTGGCGGCCGTCCATGGTCACCGTGACGCCGAGCGCCTTCGTGCCGCCGAGGTGGGGGATGAGGACGTCGAGCGGACCGCAGCGCTCGAGCAGCTCGCCCAGGAGCGGCCGGTAGAGGGTGTCGCCGCTGATGAACCCCCGCCATGACACCTCGGAAGACACCTCGGCGCCGGTCGCCCCGCCCCGCACGAGCTCCACCACACTCCCCATCACCTGCGGAAGGACCCTCGCCAGCGGGCCGGGTCCGTGGACGCCGGGCACCGAGGTGATCCGCAGGGTGTCGGAGCCGCGGGTGAACTCGTGGCTCTGCCACGGTCGAAGGTCAGCGGTGCCGGTGAACCCGCGATCGGCCAGGCACTTCGCCGCCTCGGGCGTGGTGACGACCGGGATCTCCTTGGGCAGCGACTTCGTGGCGATCCGGTCCCAGTGGTCGCCGTGCATGTGCGACAGCAGGATCCCGTCGAGCGCCGGTAGCTGCGTCGGCTGCAGCGCGGGCTCGGTCAGCCGCTTGGCGCGCAGCCCGTAGCCCAGGTACGCCTTCTGACCCCGATGCAGGAAGTTCGGGTCGGTGAGGATCGTGAACGCGCCGATCCGCAGCAGCATCGTGGCGTTCCCGCCGAAGGTCATCGTCACGTCGTCCGAAGGCCCACTCATGAGCGGCCCCTACCCGAAGGGACGGCGGGCGACCCCCGCAGTCGAGATGGACGCTCGGTGCCTGCTGGTAGACAAGGGCCCGTGCCAGCACCCCGCACCGTCGACGAGTCCTTCCTCGCGCTGCCGCTGTCCGCGCTGACCGAGTCCGCGCTCACCCGGGCGGTCGACCTGGGCTGCGAGCACGCCGACATCCGCGTCGAGCGGATCCACCTCCAGTCGATCAGCCTGCGTGACGCCCGCCCCGAGGCCTTCGCCGACGTCGAGGACCTCGGCCTCGCCGTCCGCGTGGTGCACGAGGGCACCTGGGGCTTCGCCGCGGGCGTCGTCCTCACGGCGGCGGAGGCCGTACGGCTGGCCGAGGAGGCCGTGGCCGTCGCGAAGGTCTCGGCCGCAATGAACACCGACCGGGTCGAGCTCGCGCCCGAGCCGGTGCACGAGGGCGAGTGGGTGTCCGACTACGACGTGGACCCGTTCGAGGTCGCCGACGCCGAGAAGTCGGGGCTGCTCACCGAGCTCTCCGAGCGGCTGATGGCCGCCGACGGCGTCGAGCACGTGCAGGCGAGCTGCCTGGTGGTCAAGGAGCAGAAGCACTACGCCGACACCGCGGGCACCCGCACCCGGCAGCAGCGGGTCCGGATCCATCCGGAGTTCACCGCGCTCACCGTCGACCGGGCCACCGGTCAGTTCGAGAGCATGCGCACGCTGGCCCCGCCGGTGGGCCGGGGCTGGGAGTACCTGACGGGCACCGGCTGGGACTGGCGCGCCGAGCTGGCCGAGATCCCCGAGCTGCTGCGGGAGAAGACGAAGGCGCCCTCGGTCGAGGCGGGCCGCTACGACCTGGTCATCGACCCGTCGAACCTGTTCCTCACCCTCCACGAGTCGATCGGGCACGCCACCGAGCTCGATCGCGCGCTGGGCTACGAGGCCGCCTACGCCGGCACGTCATTCGCCACCGTCGACAAGCTCGGCAGCCTGCAGTACGGCTCGCCGTTGATGAACGTCACCGGCGACCGGACGGCGCAGCATGGCCTCTCCTCGGTCGGCTGGGACGACGAGGGCGTCGCCGGGCAGCAGTGGGACATCGTGAAGGACGGCGTCCTCGTCGGCTACCAGGTCGACCGGAACATGGCCCGCCTGCGCGGGATGCCCCGGTCCAACGGCTGCGCCTTCGCCGACTCCTCGCGCCACGTGCCGGTGCAGCGGATGGCGAACGTCTCGCTGCAGCCCGCCCCCGGCGGCCCCTCCACCGAGGAGATCATCGCCGGGGTCGAGCGCGGGATCTACGTCGTCGGGGACAAGAGCTGGTCGATCGACATGCAGCGCTACAACTTCCAGTTCACCGGGCAGCGGTTCTACCGCATCGAGGGCGGCCGGCTGGCCGGGCAGCTGCGCGACGTCGCCTACCAGGCGACGACGACGGACTTCTGGGGCTCGATGTCGGTGGTGGGCGGGCCGGACACCTACGTCCTCGGCGGCGCCTTCAACTGCGGCAAGGCCCAGCCCGGGCAGGTGGCCCCGGTGAGCCACGGCTGCCCGACGGCGTTGTTCGAGAACGTCAGCATCCTCAACACCGTCCAGGAGGCCGGTCGATGACCCACCACTCCCCGCAGGAGGTCGTCGAGCAGGCACTGGGAGCGTCGACGGCCGACGGGCAGGTCACCTACGTGGTGGAGAGCTCGGAGGCGAACCTGCGCTGGGCGTCCAACAGCCTCACCACCAACGGTGCGATGCGCTCGCGGCAGGTCGTCGTCGTCTCCTTCGTCGACGGCGGAGCCGGCATGGCAGCGGGCACGGTCACCCGCACCGGAGCCCCGGACGTCGCCGAGCTCGTCGCCGCCAGCGAACAAGCCGCCCGCGACGCCGGTCCGGCAGAGGACGCGATGCCGCTGGTCAGTGACACGCCGCCGGGCGGAGGGGACTGGGACGCCGACCCGGGCGAGACCTCCATCGAGGTGTTCAAGGAGTTCGCGCCCGCCCTCGGCGAAGCCTTCGGCGACGCCCGCGACCGCGGCGAGCTGCTCTTCGGCTTCGCCGAGCACTCCCTGGCGACGACGTACCTCGGCAGCTCCACCGGGTTGCGGCTGCGCAGCGACCAGCCCACGGGCCGGGTCGAGCTGAACGGCAAGAGCCCTGACTTCGGCCGCTCCGTGTGGGCCGGCAGCGGCACCCGCGACTTCCGCGACATCTCGGTGCCCGAGCTCGCGGCCGACGTGTCACGGAAGATGGCGTGGTCGCAGCGGCGGGTCGAGCTGTCGGCCGGCCGGTACGAGACGGTCCTCCCGCCCTCGGCGGTGAGTGACCTGATGATCTACCTCTACTGGACGATGGAGGCTCGCGACGCCGACGAGGGGCGCAACGTCTTCGCCCGCCCGGGTGGTGGCAATCGGGTGGGGGAGCGGCTCGCGGAGCTGCCCCTGACCCTGCGCAGTGATCCCTCCGCACCGGGCCTGGAGACGGCGCCCTTCCTGGCGGTCTCCGCGTCTTCCGGGACGACGTCGGTCTTCGACAACGGCATGGCGACGCCGGCGGTGGACTGGATCAGCGAGGGCGTGCTCACCAACCTGATCCGGCCGCGGGCCTGGGCCCTTCGGACGACGGCCCCGGCGACGGCCGCCGTCGACAACCTCATCCTCGAGGACCCCACCGCGACCGCCGATCTCGACGCGATGGTGGCCGGCACCGACCGGGGCCTGCTGCTCACCACGCTCTGGTACATCCGCGAGGTCGATCCGCAGACGCTGCTGCTGACCGGGCTCACCCGGGACGGTGTCTTCCTGATCGAGGGCGGTGAGGTGACCGGCGCGGTGAACAACTTCCGCTTCAACGAGTCGCCGGTGGACCTCCTGGGTCGGGTCAACCAGGCGGGGCGCACCGAGCGCACCCTGCCGCGCGAGTGGAACGACTGGTTCACCCGAACTGCCATGCCGGCCCTGCGGGTGCCGGACTTCAACATGAGCAGCGTCAGCCCGGCGAGCTGACCACCCTCGTCCCTGGGGTCCCATCCGAACCGCCGCTCACACAGACCCGCCAAGGCCTGTGGGCGAGCTCTGGCGGTAACTGACGGCGACGCTGTGCGCTCAGGTAATTACGCTGTGTATCGAAGTAGCGACGTTGTCAACCTCGATGTGGGCAACTTTTTCGCTCGGGTGTACAGAACCTGACGAACTCTGCCGATATCGGGTGCAAGTCGCACCACCACAGGTACCTGACTCCCGGCCTAGGCGGGACCGTCGAGGGGAGGACTCCGTGAGCCGGAGTCGCAAGCCGTCCGTCTTCCAGGTGGGCAAGATCCGGGACGACGGCCGCACCGTCGTCATCTCCGGCTGGGGTCTGGGTCTGTGTGCCCAGGGCTGCGCCTGCCACCGACACCCGTCCGCCGGGCACCTCGCCATCGCCGAGGACCAGGCCGGCGGCCGTCTCGGCCTCGCCAGCTACAGCGACGACAGCTGTGACTGCTGCGAGCCGTGGACCGCCGACGAACTCGCGGCCATCCTGCGCGATCTCCAGACCGTGGAGAGCCTGCAGGCTCAGGAGCCGCTCGCCGGTTGAACGAGGGCCCTCCTCCGGGAGGGCTGTCCGCCCGCCGTCGGCGGGCACGCCGTCCGCCCAGGGCGCACCTGTTCTGCAGGTGCGCCCTGGCTGCATGTTCGGGCCGTATCACGGAGGTAGGACCGTTCTGCTCCGCCCGGATGCGGCGGATGAGGCCTCCTGGGACCACTGGGGCGCCTGTGACCTCCGCACCCTTGTCGATCAGCGCGCCGTCCATTACAAGTCGACACCGCGTCCCTACCGTCCGTTCTGACGCGCATGACGAGGGGCCACCAGCGGCCCCGGCGCAGACCGACGGAGGCCGACGGTGCAGCACACGCGCACGACCACCCGGCGCCGCTCGCGCGCCGTCCTCGCCCTGAGCGCGGCACTGGTCGCCGCGGCCACCGGCGTCCTCGCACCGACGGTCGCCACCGCGGTGCCCCGCACCCCCGCCGAGGCGACCGCCGCTGTGGAGAAGGCCGCCAACGAGCTCTCCGCCATCGCCGAGCAGGTCAACGAGGCCGAGCAGATCGTCGCCCGGCAGCAGACGGCGGCCCATCAGGCGGCCCGCGCCGCGGCCATCGCGCAGAAGGCGCTCAGCGCCTACGAACCTCAGCTCCGGGCCATCGCCCAGAGCGGCTACACCAGCAAGACGCAGTCGCGGATCGCGGCGTTCCTCACGAGCAAGTCCGCGACCGAACTCGTCCAGCGGGTGGCCACGCTCGACATGATCGCGACTCACACCAACGCGGTCATCTCGGGGGTGGCGGCCGCGCAGGACGCCGCGAAGAGGGCCCAGGCGCAGGCCGACCAGGCCGCTGCCAAGGCGAAGGCCGGGCTGGCCGAGCTCAAGGCGCAGCGGGCAGAGGTGCAGAAGCGGATGGCCGGCTACGAGGCGACCTTCGCGCGGCTGACCGCCGCCGAGCAGGCCACCGTGACGAACGCCGTCGCCGGTCCGTCGCTCGCTACCCCCTCGCTGGACCAGCTTCCCCTGGCACCCGGCGGCGCCGCCGCCACCGCCGTCAAGACCGCGCTCGCGCAGGTCGGCGACACCTACGTCTGGGGCACGGCCGGGCCCAACACGTTCGACTGCTCGGGCCTGACCAGCTACGCCTACGCCGCCGCGGGTTTCGCCCTGCCGCACTCGAGCGCGTCCCAGGCGCGACTCGGCAAGGCGGTCTCCCGGGCGGAGCTGCAACCCGGCGACCTCGTCTACTTCTTCTCGCCGGTCAGCCACATCGGGCTGTACATCGGCAACGGCATGATGGTGCACGCACGCACGTCCGGTCGGCCGGTCGCCGTGACCAGCGTGGACATGCACGGCTTCCGGGGCGGACGCCGAATCGTCGGCTGAAGGGCCCCCGTCGTCAGTGCAGGCGGCGGCCCTCGGCGAGCATCTGCACCAGCGCACCGATCCGCCTCGCGCGCGTAGCCGGTGAGGCAGACGTGTGCACCCGCCAGAGGACGGCGTACCGGTTGGTCCCGTCCAGCGCCTCGAACGCCTGCTGCGCCGCGGGCACGGCGGACAGCGCGTCCGCGAGGTCGTCGGGAACCGTGATCGTGGCCGACCCCGCGTAGGCACGCTCCCATCGTCCGTCGGCCCGGGCCGCCTCGACCGCGGCCAGACCGGCCGGCCGCATCCTCCCGGCGGCGGTCAATGACTCGACGGCCTGCACGTTCTTCTGCGACCAGACGCTCCTGCTGCGGCGCGGCGTGATCCGCTGCAGGTAGAACCGCTCGTCGAGCCGGTTCGACCGCCCGTCGATCCAGCCGAAGCACAGGCACGACTCGACCAGCTCCGCGTAGGTCACCGACGGCACACCGGCACCCTTCTTGGCGAGCTTCACGTACACGCCGGGCGCCGTGGCGTGCTCGGCCTCCAACCACTCCTCGAGCGCCGCCTGGTCGTCGAAGCCGAGCACCGGCAGATCGGTCGGGACGGTCACGCGCACATCCTGCCGGGCCGGCCCTCGATCAGGGATCCTCGGTTTCGCGCGGGGGTGGGGCGGCTACCGGCGTCCCGACGGCCGCGCCGAGCGGCCCCGGCGTCGGGAGTGCCAGGTGGGCGAGCGAGAACCGGGCCCGGCGGTGGTCTGGCTGGCGCGGCACGGCGAGAGCATGGGCAACGTCGCCGACGCCCGCGCCCAGGAGTCCGGGTCGGGGCGGCTGGAGCTCGACGTCCGCGATCCCGACGTCCCGTTGTCGGACACCGGCCGTGCCCAGGCCGCGGCCCTCGGCTCGTGGCTCGCCGAGCTGCCCGAGGCCGAGCGCCCGACCGCCGTGCTCAGCTCGCCGTTCAATCGCGCACTCACCACGGCGCAGCTCGCCACGGAGAAGCTCGGGGTCCGGGTGCGCACGGACGAGCGGCTTCGTGAACGCGACTTCGGCGCCTTCGACGGGATGACGGGCGCCGGGATCCGCGAGCAGTTCCCCGACGAGGCGGGCCGCCGCGACCTGCTGGGCAAGTTCTACTACCGGCCGCCCGGCGGGGAGAGCTGGGCCGACGTCGCGCTGCGGATCCGGAGCCTGCTGGCCACGGAGGGCCTCCGCCACGACTGCGAGCGACTGCTGGTCGTCGCGCACCAGGCCGTGATCATGGTCTTCCGGTACGTGCTGGAGGAGCTGACGGAGCAGGAGCTGCTCGCCGTCGACAAGGAGGAGCAGGTCGCCAACGCCTCGCTGACCCGCTACGAGCGCAACGCCGTCGGCGATCTGGAGCTCACCGCCTTCAACGAGGTCGAGCACCTGATCGACGAGGCCGTCACGGAGGAGCCCGATGTCGCGCAGCACCCCTGAGCCCACGCTCGTCACTCCGCAGGTGCTCCGCGAGTGGCGGCTGCCCGAGCCGTCGGGCGGGAAGAACGCCCGTGGCTCGATCCTGGTGATCGGCGGCAGCACCGAGACCCTCGGGGCCGTGCTGCTCGCCGCCGAGGGCGCCATGCGGGCCGGCGCCGGGAAACTGCAGGTCGCGACGGTGGCGTCGCTCGCCCCGTTCGCCGCGCAGGCGTTGCCGGAGGCGCTGGTCCGGGCGCTGCCCGAGACGGACGACGGCGCGATCAGCGCCGATGCCGCCGACGCCGTGCGCGACCTCGCGGAACGCGCGGACGCCGTCCTCATCGGCCCGGGCATGGGCGACAAGGAGGTGACGCAACGGTTCGGGGAGCGGCTGCTGCCGCACCTGGGCGGGCCGCTCGCGCTCGACGCGCTCGGTCTTGCCTGCGTGACCGCCGACGCCGCCTGCGTGCACCACCTGAAGGGCCGCGTGGTGCTCACGCCCAACCCGACGGAGATCGCCTTCGCCCTCCACGTCGAGGAGGACGACATCGAGGCGGACCCCGCCGGTTGCGCCGTCGAGCTCGCCCGCCGGACCCGGGCGGTCGTCGGCCTGGGCGGAGCGACGTCGTGGATCGCGAGTCCTGACGACCGGCTGTGGCAGGACGAGAGCGGCACTGCGGGGCTCGGGGTCTCGGGCTCCGGCGACGTCCGGGCCGGGATCACCGCCGGACTCCTCGCCCGTGGGGCCGAACCGGCGCAGGCCGCGGTCTGGGCGGCGCATCTGCACGGCCGGGCGGGGGAACGTCTGGCGTCGTCGATCGGCCCGCTCGGTTTCCTGGCCCGCGAGCTGCCGGCGCAGGTGCCCGCGGCGCTCGCCGAGATCACGGCATGAGGCCCCGCAGCGACCCCGAGCCGCAACCTGTGCTGGAGTGACGCCGTGGCCGACAACTACATCGCGGAACTGCCGTTCGGAGCGCCCCTGATCGACGACGACGCCTTCGTCGCGCCGACCGCCGTCGTGGTGGGTGCGGTGACCATGGGAGCGCGCTCCAGCATCTGGTACTCCGCCGTGGCCCGGGCCGACCACGAGACGATCGAGATCGGCGAGCGGTCGAACGTCCAGGACGGCAGCACCCTGCACTCCGACCCGGGATTCCCCCTGGTCATCGGCGCGGGGGTCACCGTCGGGCACCGCGTGATCCTGCACGGGGCGCGCATCGACGACGACGTCCTGGTCGGCATGGGTGCGGTGGTGATGAACGGAGCGCACATCGGTTCGGGCTCGATCATCGCGGCCGGCGCCGTCGTCACCCAGGGCAAGCAGATTCCCGCAGGATCGGTGGTGGCCGGGGTGCCGGCGAAGGTGGTGCGTCAGGCGACCGACGACGACCTGCTGCACATCCGCGGGAACGCCGCCGCGTACTACGAGCGACTGGACTCCGCGCGGAAGGTGCGCCCGATCGTCCGCCGTCCCCTGCCGTCAGCCGGGCACCTGCCCGGCGACGACATGCCCTGAGCCGTTCCGTGGCGGCCGACGACCGGGTGGCCGACGACGGGCTGGTGGAGTGGGTCCACCAGATCCGCGCGGCGAACTCGAGGCCGGCCGAGAGCGTGGGGGTGGCGGCGCTCCGGGAGGGGCAGCGGACCCGGGTCGCCGCCCGAGCGCCGGGGCCCCGGGTGCACGAGGTCGGCGACCTCCTGGCGCTCGACCGGATCCCCGTCCGGCTCTACCGCCCCGGTCCGGAGCCTCAGCCGCTGGTCGTCTACGCCCATGGTGGCGGGTTCGTGCTGGGCGACCTCGACTCGCACGACTCCACCTGCCGCCGGCTCGCCCTCGCCGCTGACGCCTCGGTGCTCTCGGTGGACTACCGCAGGGCCCCCGAGCATCCGGGCCCGGCCGCGGTCGAGGACCTGTGCGACGTCCACCGCTGGGCGACGGACCGCTTCGGGAGCGTCGCCGCCCTCGCGGGAGACAGCGCCGGAGCCGCGATCGCCGTCCTCGCCGCCGTGGCCCTCGTGCGCAGCGGCGCGCAACCGCCGGCGCTGCTGCTGGCCTGTCCCAACGCCGACCTGACGCTGTCGTCGGCGAGCGTGCACGGAAAGGGGGCCGGGTGGGGTCTCGACGCCCGCGACCTCGACTGGTTCGTGCAGCAGTGGGTGCCAGATCCCCGGCGGCGCAGCGATCCGGCGCTCAGTCCCCTGCACGCCGAGCTGGCGGGCCTGCCACCGACGCTGGTGGCTACGGCCGAGCACGATCCCCTGCGGGACGAGGGGCTGGCACTGGTCGACCGGCTGGCCACGGCGGGCGTCGCGGTCGAGCACGTCGCCGGGCCCGGCCTCGTGCACGGCTACCTGGGGCTCGGTCATCTGTCGCCGGCCGCCGCCGCCGCTGGGAACGAGCTGTTCGCGCGGTTCGGCCGCCTGCTCAACGGATGGCGAGGAACTCCCGCAGGCCGGTGAGCAGGCGGTCGACGTCGTCGGAGTCGGTGTAGGGGGCCAGACCCACACGCAGGCCGCCGGTGTCCGCCAGTCCGAGCCATCTGCTCGCCTCGATCGCATAGAAGTGCCCGGCGGGCGCGTTCACGCCGCGCTCGGCGAGGAAGCGGTAGGCCTCCGCCGCCTCGCGGCCGTCGAACGTGACCAGCAGGGTGGGCGTGCGGTGCGGGGCCAGCGACCGGACGCGGAGGCCGGGCAGCGCCGCGAGGCCCTCCTCCAGTCGCTCGCGCAGGGCGTCCTCGTGCGCCTCGACGGCCGCGAGGGAGGCCAGCAGCCGGTCGCGCCGGGTGCCGGTTGCCTCGGGGTCGAGCCCGACCAGGAAGTCGATCGCCGCCGTCGTGCCGGCCATGAGCTCGTAGGGCAGGGTGCCGAGCTCGAACCGCTCGGGCACCGCGTCGCTCGACGGCAGCAGCTTTGCCGGCGCCAGCGTCTCGAGCAGGGCCGGGTCGGCGGCCAGGACGCCGCAGTGCGGGCCGAGGAACTTGTAGGGCGAGCAGGTGTAGAAGTCGGCGCCGAGCGCCCGCACGTCCACCGGTGCATGTGCGGTCAGGTGCACGCCGTCCACCGCGAGCAGCGCGCCGGTGCCGTGCGCGAGCGCGGCGATCCCGGCGACCGGCGGGCGGGTGCCGATCAGGTTGGAGGCGCCGGTGACGGCGACCAGGCGCGTGCGGTCGGTGAGTACCCGGGCGACGTCGTCCACGGTGAGCTCGCCGGTGGCCGGATCGAACCCGGCCCACCGCACCGTCGCGCCGACCGCCTCGGCGGCGATCACCCACGGCCGGATGTTGGCGTCGTGGTCCAGCCGCGTCACCACCACCTCGTCACCCGGACCCCAGCCGCCGGCCAGGGTCCGTGCCAGGTCGAAGGTGAGCTGCGTGGCGCTCCGGCCGAAGACGAGCCCGCGCGGGTCGGCCCCCAGCAGGTCGGCCAGTGCCGAGCGGGTGCCGACGACGACCTCCTCGGCCCGCCGCTCGGCGGCGGTGGTCTGCCCGCGGTTGGCGATCGAGGAGGTGAGGGTGTCCGCTACCGCCCGTCCGACGACGTCCGGCACCTGCGTCCCGCCGGGACCGTCGAAGTGCGCGGTGCCCGACCGCAGTGCCGGGAAGCAGGCCCGGACGGCGGCCACGTCGTAGCTCATGCCGCCGACGCTATCCGGCGCGGCCGATGTCCCACGTGAAACACCCGCCCCGCGCCCCGCGCGCGCGGCGACAGGGCAGGCTGGACGGGTGCGCGCTCTGGGGTTCGACTCGTTCGGTGGTCCGCTCGAGGTGCGGGAGGTGCCGGTCCCGGATCCGTCGCCGGGCGGCGTGGTCGTGCGGGTCGGTGCGAGCGGGATCTGCCGCAGTGACTGGCACGGCTGGCAGGGGCACGATCCGGACGTCGTCCTGCCGCACGTGCCTGGCCACGAACTCGCGGGGACCGTGGCCGTGATCGGCCCGGAGGTGAGGGGCTGGTCGGTCGGCGACCGGGTGACCGTCCCGTTCGTCAACGCGTGCGGCCGCTGCGCGCAGTGCGCCGCCGGCGAGCACCAGGTGTGCGCCCGGCAGACGCAGCCCGGCTTCACGCACTGGGGGTCGCTGGCCGAGTTCGTCGCCCTCGACGCCGCGGACGTGAACCTCGTCGCCGTCCCGGAGGCCCTCGAGCTGTCCACTGCCGCGGCGTTGGGCTGCCGGTACGCCACCGCGTTCCGCGCCGTCGTGCACGTCGGCCGGGTGCGTGCGGGGGAGTGGGTGGCGGTGCACGGCTGTGGGGGCGTGGGCCTGTCGGCGGTGCAGATCGCGGCTGCCGCCGGTGCCCGGGTGGTCGCGGTCGACGTGAACCCCGCCGCTCTCGAGCTGGCCCGTGACCTCGGCGCCGAGCACGTGGTGGACGGGGCCGGCGACGTTCCGGTGACGGTGGCCGATCTGACCGGAGGAGGCGCGCACGTCTCGCTGGACGCCCTGGGGGCCGCCGTCACCTGCGCGAACTCGATCCGCGGCCTGCGCCCGCGCGGGCGGCACGTGCAGGTCGGGCTGCTCCCCGCGGCGCTCGGCCGGCCGGAGGTCCCGATGGACCGGATCATCGCGCTGGAGCTGCAGGTGCTGGGCAGCCACGGCATGGCGGCGCACGCCTATCCGGAGCTGCTCGGCCTGATCGCCGCCGGGCGGCTCCATCCGCAGCGGCTGGTCACGAGGGAGCTCGCGCTCGACGACGCCGGCCCGGCGCTGGCCGAGGTCGGCCGCACACCCGGCATCGCGGTGGTGACCAGCTTCTAGAGCACCTTGGAGAGGAAGGCCCGCGTGCGCTCGTGCTGGGGGTCGGTCAGCACCTGCTTCGGGCTGCCGGCCTCGACGACCGCGCCGTCGTCCATGAACACCAGGGTGTCACCGACCTCGCGGGCGAAGCCCATCTCGTGGGTGACCACGAGCATGGTCATGCCGCTCTCGGCCAGCCCGCGCATGACGTCGAGGACCTCGCCGACCAGTTCGGGGTCCAGTGCCGAGGTGGGCTCGTCGAAGAGCATCAGCTTCGGCTCCATGGCGAGCGCACGGGCGATGGCCACCCGCTGCTGCTGGCCACCGGAGAGCTGGTTCGGATAGGAGTGGATGCGGTTGCCGAGTCCGACGCGCTCGAGCAGTGCGGCACCGAGGTCGCGGCAGGCGTCCTTCTTCAGACCCTTCACCTGGACGGGGGCCTCGGTCACGTTCTCCAGCGCGGTCATGTGCGGGAACAGGTTGAACCGCTGGAACACCATGCCGATGTCGCGCCGCTGGGCCGCCACCTCGCTCTCCTTGAGCTCGTGCAGCTTGCCGCCCTTCTCCCGGTAACCGACGAGCCGGCCGTCCACGGAGAGCCGGCCCGAGTCGATCTTCTCCAGATGGTTCACGCAGCGCAGGAACGTCGACTTCCCCGACCCCGACGGGCCGACCACGCACATGACCTCGCGGGGTGCGACCTCGAGGTCGATCCCCTTGAGCACCTCCGTCGAACCGAAGGACTTCCGGACCGCCTCGGCCTTGACCATCGGCCGGACCGGTGCGGCGTCCACGGCGTTCCCGTTCGTCACGGTGCTCAATGGGTGCTCCCCACGCTGCGCGCCTCCCGTTCGGCCCGCTGCTGGCGGGTCTCCCGCCCACCGAACCCACGGCTGAAGCGCTTCTCGATGAAGTGTTGGGCGACCATGAGCAGGCTCGTCAGCGCGAGGTACCAGAGGATCGACGCCACGGCCATCGGGATGATCTGGAAGGTCCGGCTGCCGATCGCCCGCAGCTGGAAGTTCAGTTCCGTGGTCACCGGCACCGCGAGGAGCAGCGAGGTGTCCTTGAGCATCGCGATGGTCTCGTTGCCGGTCGGAGGACCGATGACCCGCATCGCCTGGGGCAGCACGATGCGGCGCAGGGTCTTTCCGCGGCTCATGCCCAGCGCGCTGGCGGCTTCGGTCTGGCCGGGGTCGACCGACTGGATGCCGGCGCGCACGATCTCGGCCATGTAGGCGGCCTCGGACAGCACCAGGCCCAGCAGGCCGGCGAAGAACCCCGAGAAGATCTCGTTGCCGTCCAGGCCGAGGAACCGCAGATCGCTGCTGAACCCGAACAGGTCCATCAGCTGCCGGTCGAAGGGGAAACCGAGCTCGTAGGTGGCGTACAGCGCGCCCAGGTTCGCGCAGAAGAACAGCAGGACGATGCGCGGAATGGCGCGGAAGAACCAGACGTAGGCCCACGAGGCGCCCGCCACGATCGGGTTCGGGGAGAGCCGCATGACCGCCACGACGATGCCGAACAGGATCCCCAGGAGCATCGCCAGCACGGTCATGACCAGCGTCGTCCGGGCCCCGCGGAGCACCCCGGACGAGAACATGTTGTCGAACATGAATCCCCACTGGAACACGGGATTCGTGACGAGCATGTGCACGAACATCGCGGCCAGCACCGCGATGACGGCGGCCGCGACCCAGCGGCCGGGGTGCCGTACCGGCACCGCCTGGATCGGCTCAGGCGGTGCCGGGCGGGTGGACGTGTCGGACGCCATGACCGATGTCGGGGGTCAGCCGACGGGCGGGTTCACGGTCGGGTCATCGATGACGCCGCCCTCGACGCCCCACTTCTTCAGCACCTTCTCGTACGAGCCGTCGTCGATCAGCGACTTCACCGCGTCGGCGATCGCCTGGGCGAAGTCGGTCTGGTCCTTGGCGACGACGTAGCCGTAGGGCGCCGCGCCGTAGGGGTCGCCGAGCAGCTCGAGCTGGCCCCTGCTCTGCTGGACCGCGTAGACGAGGACCGGGAGGTCGGCCAGCCCGGCGTCGTCCTTGCCGGACACGACCGCGGCGGTCGCCTCGTCCTGGCCGTCGTACTGGTCGATGGTGATGGGCTCGTCGCCGGCCGCCTCGCACTTCGCCGACCTGGCCGTGATGTCGTCGACCTGCACGGTGGCCTTCTGGACGGCGATCTTCTTGCCGCAGGCGTTCTCGAGGTCGACGCCGGCCGGATTGCCCTTCTTCGTGGCCCACTGGGTGCCGGCGTTGAAGTAGCTGATCATGTTCGCCTGCTGGAGGCGCTCGGCGTTGATCGTGAACGAGGAGACGCCGACCTCGTACTTGCCCGAACCGACCCCGGCGATGAGCGAGTCGAACGAGGAGGTCTCGAACTTCGCCTCGAGGCCGAGCTTCTGGGCGACCAGGGTGAACAGGTCGACGTCGAAGCCGACGATCGTCGCGCCGTCCTCGTCGATGAACTCGGCCGGCGGGTAGGTGGTGTCGCTGCCCACCGTGAGCGAGCCGTCGGACGCGATGTCGTCGGGCACCTTTCCCGCCAGGGCCTCGTCGGCGGAGACGCTGGGCAGTGCGTCTCCGGAGCCTCCGCCGGTGCCGCTGCTGGAGGAGGCGTCGGAACCCCCGCCACAGCCGGCGAGCACGAGCGTGAAGCACGCCGCGGCGGCAACCGTGGCGCGACGGGTCAGGAAACGTGCGGACAAGGCAGCCTTCTTTCGTCTCTGAGGGCTGCGATCTTGCCCTGTGCGTGGTGACGGTGGCACCCAGGGGTTGTCGATTCCCCCGGTCGGCGTCCCGTCCGGGTCAGCCGGGCGGGCTCGCGGTGGTCGGTGCGGTTTCCGGACTGCTGGGCGTCGTGCTCGTCGGGAATCCACTGTCGGACGTCGTCCCCGGCATCGGTTCCGTGGTGGTGGTGGCGGTCGGCTCGGTCGTCGGTGGCGGCTCGCTCGTCGTGGTCGCCGTGGCCGTCGTCGGGAGCGGCTCGGTCGGCGTCGGCACCGCCGTCCTGGGCGCCTCGGACGTTCGCGCGGGTGCGGTGGTCTGCACCACGCCACCGCCGCCGGCGGTCGCGGGGGTGACCGGGTCGGGGCGCACCTGCAGGTACAGCGCGCCGATCGCCAGGAACAGCAGGCCGAGGACGACGGTGGACAGACGCGCGGGACCCACGTGCGATGGGATCGCCGACCACCAGCGGTGGGCCAGGGACGGTGAGGGCGCGGTGCTGACCGTCGGGGCGGCGACGGGCTGCTCGCCGATGTCGCCGTCGCGAGGCTCGCTCATCGGTCCCCCTCGCGCGCGGGTCCGGCGTCGTCGGCCGCCGGAGGCTGCACGTTCAAGCCCTGCCGGCTGAACGCCAGGACGATGCGGGCGCGCAGGTAGCGACCCACCTCGAACTGCTTGCCGGGCAGCGTGCGGGCGACCACCCGGACGTTGACCTCTTCGAGGCCGAGGCTCTCCACTCCCATGACACTGGGCGGATCGAGCAGCAGCGGCCGCAGGGCGGGGTCGCGGAAGGCCTCGCGGCCGACCTCGCGCAGGATCTCGTTGACCCGGTTGACGTCGACGCTGGTCGGCAAGGGGACGTCGACGACCGCGCGGGCCCAGTCGCGGGACAGGTTCACCACCTTGGCGATCGCGCCGTTGGGCACGGTGATCACCTCGCCGTTGGACGAGCGCATCCGGGTGATCCGCAGGTTGACGTCCTCCACCGTCCCCATGGCGGGCTCGCCCGCCCCGGTCACGGTGATCGAGACGACGTCCCCGAAGCCGTACTGCCGCTCGGTGATGATGAAGAACCCGGCCAGGACGTCGCCGACGATGCGCTGTGCGCCGAAGCCGAGCCCCACCCCGAGCACCGTCGCCGGGGCGACCAGCCCGGTCACGGGGACGCCGAGCCGGTCGAGCACGAAGAAGACCGCGATCGAGTAGATGAGGACGATCGCGACCCAGGTGAGCACCTGGGTGAGCGAGTGACGGTGCTTGGCTGCCTCGGAGCGGACGAGGGCGTCGCCGCCGGTGTACTTCCGGTCGATCTGGTCGGTGAGGCGGCCGCCGATCCAGGAGACCAGGCGGGCGAGCAGCACCGAGCCCAGGATGATCAGCACCACCTCCAGCCCGCGGCCGGAGAGCCAGGTGAGCAGCTGGTCGACGGGCGTCGCGGCGGCCGCCTCGGTGGGAATCAGGTTCATCGGGTCCCACCCTCCAGTGCGGTCCTTCCGGGAGTTCCACCGGCCCTCATCGGGGCTCCACGAACAGCGACTGTGCCGAGCGGCCGACGGGCCCCTCGGAGTCGAACAGGACGGCGAAGCACTGGGCTGCCCCGGTTCCGCCGAGCACCGTGGTGGCGTCCATTCCCAGCCATTTGCCGCGGGGTGGGCGGGTCAGGGCGACGGACAGGTCGACGTTGGCGAAGGTCGCGCTGGCCCAGTCGAGCGCCGCAGAGATGCCGCTGGCGGCGTCGGTCATGACCAGGAGGTGCTGGAGGGCGGTCATCGGCTCGCCGTGGACGAGCTCGCAGGTGGGCCGGGTCCAGGCGGCCGCGGGGCCGGGGGAGTTGAAGCTGCCTGCCGCGAAGCGCCACTCCAGAGCCCGGTGGTAGGCCACGTCCTCGGTGAAGAACGTGGCGCTCTCGGGCCGGCTGTCCTCGGGACGGCGCGGCGCGGGGTGCGGCACGGGATCGGCGTGGCCGTCCTCCCGCGTCCGCATGCGCCAGGCGGAGAGCCGCATGAGCGGGCGGTCCCCGGCGCCGGAGAGAACGGCCTCGACCAGCTCGATCCGCCGGCCGGGGCGGACGACGGAGGCGGAGACGCGGATCGGGCCGACGGGCACGGGGCCGAAGATGTCGTAGGTCAGGCGGACGGTCTGGCCACCGGCGATCCCGCCGGTCAGCTCCGCCTCGCGGGCGAGCAGGGCCGCCGGTGGTCCGGCGTGCTGCACGCCCGGGTCCCAGGGGCCGATGGTCAGCGCGGTGGCCTCGAAGCCGTCGTCGCGCGGCAGGTACAGGGCCGGGGGAAGGTCCACCCCTGCAGTCTCTCCGGCGCGCTCATCCACCCGATCGCCGGGCCTCCAGTACCGCGAAGACCGTCCAGGCGGCCGCCACGGCGGCCGCGACGACCCACAGCCAGCGCAGCTCGGCCTGGCTCGAGAGCATCAGCAGAAGGGCGACGACGAGCACCGCTCCGGCCAGGGGGACGGTGCGCAGCAGGGTGCCGAACGTGCCGGGCCCGGGCACCGCGACGAAGACCACGATGGCCGTGACCAGCAGGAACCCGCAGAGCCCGGCCAGGAACGCCGAGGTGATGCCGTACTCGTCCGGGAAGGCCACGGCGCCCAGCCCGCCGGCCAGACCGGCCAGGGCAAGCGCGATCAGGGTGCGACGGCGCCGCTGGGACCACGGGGTCCGGTCGTCCACGGCGGCTCCTCGGGATCGGGTGTGCTCGGTCAGCGTGCCGGTCAGGCCTTCGCCGGTCAGCCGTTCTGCTCCTAGGCGGCGCCGAGCAGACCGCGCACCTCGTCGTCGACGTCGGCAGCCATGCGGAGCGGCACGCGATGGGTCGCCGAGCCGGGGGCGCGCGCGGGCTCGAACCGGTCCCCGACCGGGGGTTCGAGGAGGCGCAGGCCCAGGTCCAGTCGCGCGGAGGTGGTGGCTGCGGCGGCGAACTGGCGCCGGCGGACGAAGGGCACGTAGGTGCCGCGGCCCTCGATGGTGACGTCGTCCCCGAGCGCCAGCGCCGCTGCCCGCACCGCCTCGAAGACCGGCCGGAGCGCGCCCCTCGCCCCGGTGAACTGGGAACCGATGTACTGCTCGACCGACGGCCGGACCCAGCCAGCGGACTGCGCCGGGGCGTCGGCGATCGCCCACTGCGTGTTCAGGCGGACGTCGTGGACCTTGCGCAGCCAGCGGCGGACCGCGTTCTGGTCGAGCGGGTCGATGCCCGAAGTGGCGACCAGGGCCCCCCATCCGTCGAGGGAACGGCCGGTGCGTTCGGCCATCGAGACGGCGACGGCGCTCACCATCTCGTCGGGGGTGGCCACTCCCGAACGGTAGACCGGCGGGCCTGCGCGATACCCCTCCGTAGGCGGCACGACAGCAGTAGCGGACTACATTGCGGCCCGTGTCCCGCGTCGCCCGCCCCCCTCTCGGCTACGCGCTCACGCTGGCGGCGGCGGCGCTGTTCGCCGTCAACGGAACCGTCTCCACCCTTGCGCTGGACAGCGGACTTCCGCCGACCCGCCTCACCGCGCTGCGCTGCACCGGGGCGGCGGTGGGGCTGCTCGTCGTGCTGGCGATCGCGGCACCCGGCCGGCTGCGGATTTCGTGGCGCGACCTGCCGGTGATCGGTGTGTTCGGCGTCGTCGGGGTGGCGCTGACGCAGTACCTCTACTACGTCGCCATCCACGTGATGCCGGTCGGCATCGCGCTGGTGTTCGAGATGACCGCCCCGGTGTTCATCGCGCTCTATGTCTGGCTGGTCCGCGGTGAGCACGTGCGCAATCGACTGTGGCTGGCGCTGCTGCTGTCGCTGTCCGGCCTCGTGCTGGTGGCGGAGGTGTGGCAGGGGGGCGGCTCGCTGGACTCGTTCGGCGTCGGCGCCGCCCTCCTCGCAGCGCTCTGTCTGGCGACCTACTACCTGATGGGCGAGCGGGCGACCGTCAGCCGCGATCCGGTCACGCTGACCTGCTGGAGCTTCGTGGCGGCCGCGTTGTTCTGGGCGGTCGTCGCGCCGTGGTGGGCCTTCGACGCCGGCGTGCTGGGGAATCGGGTGCCGGTCTCCATCGGTTCGCTGCAGCTGCCCTTGTGGGTGCTGGTCTTCTGGATCGTCGTCCTCGGCGCAATCGTTCCTTTCTGGCTCTCGATCGCCGCGCTGAGACACCTCGCCCCCACGGCGGCTGGGCTGGTGGCCACGGTGGAGCCGGTCTTCGCCTCGATCGTGGCGTGGCTGTGGGTCGAGCAGGTGCTCAGCGCGTGGCAGCTGGCGGGCGGGGCGATCGTGCTGACCGGCATCGTCCTGGCCCAGACCGCCCGTGCGACGCCGGTGCCCACGAGCCTGCCGGAGACGCCGGCCGCCCTCTCGTCGTAGCGGCGGCCGGCGCATCCGGTTCAGAACGGTGCCGGGTCGTCGTCGGTGGCTCCGGGCGGCAGTGGGCGGCCGAGCGCGCGCTCCTTCGCCGTCAGTGGCGGCTGGGGAGGCGTCGGTGAAGGTTGTGTCCGGGGCGTCGTCGGTGGTGACGTCGTCGGTGGTGACGGCGTCGGTGGTGTTTCTGTCGGTGGTGGGAGGTCGTCGTCGGTGCCGTAGCGGGGTGGGTGGG
>JAOPWH010000308.1 GCA_025965795.1 Blastococcus sp. | reverse complement strand
GGTCGGCGACAGCGCCGGTGGCGCCCAGCGCGGCGCGGCCCAGTTGCCGCGCCGGCCCACGTCGCTGCTCGTGCTCCCGGCGGAGACCCTGGCCGCCGTCACGGCCGCGATGGACACCCTCGGCCGCCCGTACGCACCGGGCACGGCCGGTCCCGACTCCTGGGACTGCGGCTCGCTGGTGAAGTCGGTGTACGGCCGGGCGGGGATCGCCCTCCCCGGTGACCAGTCCGGCCTGTTCTCCACGACGAGTCCCGTCGACCTCGCCGACGTGCTTCCCGGCGATCTGGTCTTCCTCGGCAACGGGGAGTCGGGGCTCGGCCACGTCGGCATCGCGCTGGACCCCAAGACCATGCTGGCCGCCGACGCGCGGGCCGGTGCAGTCGTCGTGCGGACCCTGCCCGCCGACGAGGTGCTGAGCGTGGGGCGGCCCAGCCTCGGCCGGCGGGCGGCCGTGGCGGCGCCGGGACCCACAGGTGGCGCGCTGAAGGTCGAGTGCGGCAACACCGTCTACCCGCCGAGCTTCGACGGGGCGCGGGCGTGGGGCGGCTATCCGAACGGGCTGATCCCGCCGAGCGCCATGTGCGCCTTGGGAACGGGCAACCACCAGTTGCGGTGTGACGCGGCAGCGGCCTTCCGGGCGATGGCGGGGGCCTACTCCGCCTCGTTCGGCTCCGCGCTGTGCGTCACCGACTCCTACCGCACCTATGCCAGCCAGGTGCGGCTCTACGGCGAGAAGCCCGCCCTGGCCGCGGTCCCGGGGACGAGCAACCACGGCTGGGGTCTGGCGCTGGACCTGTGTGGCGGCATCCAGACCTTCGGCACGCCGCAGTACGCGTGGATGGTCGCCAACGCCGGCCGGTTCGGTTTCCTGCACCCCACCTGGGCCGACCCGGGTCGCGGTCGCGAGGAGCCATGGCACTGGGAGTACGCCGGCACCTGAGGCGCCGTCCGCGCCCGGGCCCGACGGAAATGTCGGTGCCCCCTCCTACGGTCGGCGTCGACCCACGGAGGAGAGATCCCATGCTCATCGACTGCGACACCTGCACCGCCCGGGGAACCGGCTGCACCGACTGCGTCGTCACCGTCCTGCTCGGCGCTCCGCCGGGCTGGCAGGGCGTCGATCCCGTGGTGGTCCCGATGACCGCCCGCGCCACGCCCCTGCCCACGGCGGAGGACGTCGTCGTCCCGCCGCCCGGAGTCGTGGTCGAGTTCGACGACGTCGAGCGTCGTGCGGTCCGCGCCCTCGCCGATGTCGGCCTCGTGCCGCCGCTCCGCCACCGGGAGGGCGCCGGCCACGCGAACGACGGTGGTGCACCTCGGGACCGTCGAACGGGTTGAGCACCCCGGCCCGGGGTGTGCGATACCTCACCTATGAGGTGATGGGCAGTCGCCACGCCGAACGATGGAAGGTCCTTCTTCGACCTTCGTCACACCAGTCCCAGGACCCCCGGTTTGTCACAGCAACATCACGGTCGTACGGTGGTCGCCGTTCGGCCGGGTGGTCGTCGCCCGTCACGGGTGGCCTCGGCCGACACCGCCTAATCGCCAGACGGCACCCTCGGGTGCCAGAGGCGAACCGGGGACCCACCGCATCTCTGGGGTGAGTTCTCCTGCGAACCGGCACGCCGGTGCGCAGGGGATAGGGCCAGACTTCCCAGCCCGAACCCGTCAGCTAACTCGGTAGGCGGTCGCAGAGGAAGAAACGGAGAGCCGCCGCACGTGGCGACCCCTCACGCTGTCCTGCCCCATGCCCGACATTCGTCCCTCACCGATTCCGCGGCCCGGTCGCAGCGCCCCCGGCGCGCCGTCCGGTTCCGCACCGGTCTCTTGGCCGGAGCCACCGCGGTCCTGACCCTCTCGGCTCTGCCGGGCACGGCCGGCGCCGCTCCCGGTCAGGTCACCAGCCCCGAGCAGGCCACGCGGATGGTCGCCGAGGCCAGCCACCAGCTCGAGGTCGTCACCGAGCAGCTCAACACCGCCAAGGTCCGCCTGGACCAGCAGCGCAACGCCGTCAAGGCCGCCGAGAAGGACGCCGCCGACGCCGCGAAGCGGCTCGACGCCCTGGACGGTCAGATCCGCGACCTGGCCCGTTCGGCCTACACCACCGACGGACTGTCCGAGATCGACATGCTGATGAGCAGCGAATCCGCCGAGGACTTCGTCTCCTCGCTGGGCACCCTCGACGCGATCGCCGGCCACACCGCCGATGTCGTCACCGAGGTGGCCAAGGCCGGCGACGAGGCCGAGCGGGCACGGGCCGCCGCCGACAAGGCAGCTGAGGAAGCGCGTCGGGCCTTCGAGAAGATCTCCGCCCAGCAGGCCGACCTCGAGAGCCAGATCGCGGACTACCAGCGCCAGTACGACGCGCTGACCGCCCCCCAGCAGCAGGCGGTCGTGCAGGCGCACGCAGGGGCGTCCGTGCCGGTCCCCACCAGCGTCACGGCGAGCAGCGCCGCCGCCCAGGTGGCCGTCAACACGGCGCTGGCCCAGGTGGGTGACCCCTACGTCTGGGGCGCCGGCGGACCGGACGCCTTCGACTGCTCCGGGCTCATGCAGTACGCCTACTCGGCTGCCGGGGAGAGCCTGCCGCACTCCAGCAGCCTGCAGTCGCAGATGGGATCCGCGGTCTCGGCGTCCTCGCTGCAGCCCGGCGACCTGCTGTTCTTCTACAGCCCGGTCAGCCACGTGGGGATGTACATCGGCAACGGTCAGATGGTGCACGCCTCGACGTCCGGCTCGCCGGTCAAGGTGGTCGCCCTCGACTACATGATGGACAACTTCAACAGCGCCCGGCGGATCGCCGGCTGACGTCCGACGCACGGCCGAGGGCCGGTGACCTCTCCGGAGGTCACCGGCCCTTTCGCCACGCTCGGTAGTATCGGTGCGATGAGCCGGGCGGGCGGGGCGGGTGCTCGCGCCGCCCTGGTCGTCGCGGTGGTCCTCGGTATCGCACTCGCCCTCGCGATCGCCGTCCGGACGCCCTGGCACCTGCTGCCCGAGCCGCCCGGTGGATTCACGCCCCTCGATCCCACCGCCGGTCTCTCCGTTGCCGAGGTCGGTCGGGCCGAGGCCTTCGCCGCCGCGCTCCGCCCGGTCTCGCTGATCTCGCTGGTGCTCGGGCTCGTCGTCTCCGCGGTGCTCGGCCTGACCCGACTGGGCGCGCGGGTGGTGACCTCGGTGGCGCGCCCGTTCGGTGGCGGCCGGATCGCGCAGATCCTGCTCGGCGTCCTCGCCCTCAGCGTCCTCGGCCGGCTGGTCACGCTGCCTCTCGGTGCGTACGCCGAGGTCGTCCGCCATCGCTACGGCCTCTCCACCCGCGGCTGGTGGCTGTGGCTGCGCGACGTCGCCGTCGCTACGGCCATCAGCGCGGGCATCAGCGCGCTGGTGCTGTTGGCGGTCCTCTGGCTGGTCCGGCGGGCCCCGCGCACCTGGTGGGCCTGGGCCGCCCTGACCGCCGCGGGGTTCGTCGTCGTCTCGTCGTTCCTGTACCCGCTGGTGATCGAGCCGGCCTTCAACCGGTTCGAGTCGCTGCCCGCCGGCGAGCTGCGCAGCAGCCTCCTGGCGCTCGCCGACCGGAGCGGCGTCCCGGTGGAGGACGTGCTGGTCTCCGACGCCTCCCGCCGCACGACGGCACTGAACGCGTACGTCTCCGGCTTCGGCGGAACGCGGCGGATCGTCCTCTACGACACCGTCCTCGAGCAGCTGCCCGACGACGAGATCGAGTCGATCGCCGCCCACGAACTGGGGCACGTGGTCAACGGTGACGTCCTCACCGGCACGCTGACCGGCGCCCTGGGCGCGGGCGCCGCGGTGGCCCTGTTCGGCTGGCTGCTCTCCATGACTCCGCTGCTGCGGAGGGCAGGGGCGGACTCGCCGGCCGACCCGCGGGTGATTCCGCTCGTGCTCCTCCTGCTGGCCGTGGGCGGGCTGCTGAGCACGCCCGTGCAGAACCTCGTGTCCCGCCAGATCGAGGCCCGGGCCGACCTGCACGCCCTCGACCTCACCCGCGACCCGGAGGCGTTCGTGTCGATGCAGCGCCGCCTGGCCACGACCAACCTGTCCGACCCCGACCCGCCCGCGGCCTGGCAGTGGTTCTTCGGGTCGCACCCGACCGCGGCCCAGCGGATCGCGTTCGCCGAGGACTGGGTGCGGAACGACCGCGGATGAGCCGCACCCTCGTCGTCACCAACGACTTCCCGCCGCGGCAGGGCGGGATCCAGACCTTCGTCGCCGCACTGCTGGCCCGCCGTCCACCCGGCTCGCTGGTGGTGCTCGCCTCCGACGCACCCGGAGCGGCCGCGTACGACGCCGGGTTGCCGTATCCGGTGGTCCGCAGGCCCACGGCGATGATGCTGCCCACACCCGGAACGGCGCGGCAGGCCGCCGAGCTCGCCCGCCGGCACGGTTGCGACAGCGCGTTCTTCGGTGCGGCGGCGCCGCTGGGGCTCGTGGCCCCGGCGCTGCGGGCGGCCGGTGTCCGCCACCTGGTGGGCGCCACGCACGGGCACGAGACGGGCTGGGTGGCGCTGCCCGGCTCCCGGCAGATGCTGCAGCGCATCGCGGGCGGTCTCGACGTCCTGACCTACATCAGCGAGTACACCCGCGGCCGGCTGGCGCCCGCACTGGCCGGGCGCACCCGGCTGGCGCAGCTCTCACCCGGGGTGGACGTCGACCTCTTCACCCCGGCCGCCGACGGCGCCGACGTCCGTCGGAGGCTCGGGCTGGGGGAGGCCCCCGTCGTCGCCTGTGTCTCCCGGCTGGTGCCGCGGAAGGGGCAGGACGTGCTCGTCGCGGGCTGGCCGCAGGTGCTCGCCCGGCATCCGGACGCACGGCTGCTGCTCGTCGGCGGAGGCCCGGCCGAGTCCGCGCTGCGCCGGGCCGTCGCCGCCCGCGGGCTGGAGCACTCCGTCGTCCTCACCGGTCCGGTGCCGCCCGCCGACCTGCCGGGGTACTACGCCGCCGGCGACGTCTTCGCGATGCCGTGCCGCACCCGCCGCGCGGGGCTCGACGTCGAAGGGCTCGGCATGGTCTTCCTCGAGGCAGCGGCGTGCGGCCGGCCGGTGGTGGCCGGTACGTCCGGCGGCGCGCCCGAGACCGTGCAGGAGGGCGTCACGGGGCACGTCGTGGAGCCACGGTCGGCCGAGGCCGTGGCGATGACGATCGCCGATCTGCTCGCCGACCCCGCCCGGGCCCGGGCGATGGGAGCGGCGGGCCGGGCCTGGGTCGAGCAGCGCTGGTCCTGGACGACGATCGCCGCCACCTTCGACGCACTGCTCGACCCCTGACGGGTCGCTCCTCAGCGGCTGTAGAGGGCTTCCACCTCGTTGCCGAACTCCTTCATGACCACGGAGCGCTTGAGCTTCAGGCTCGGCGTGAGCATTCCGTTGTCCTCGGTGAAGTCGGTGCCGAGCACCCGGAACTTCTTGATCGCCTCCGCCTGCGAGACGGCCTTGTTGGCGTCGGTGACCGCGGTGTCGATCTCGGCGAGCAGCTCCTCGTCGTCCTGCAGCTGCGCGGGCGTGAGATCGCCGGCCTTGCCCTTGGCCTCCAGCCACCCGGGCAGCGCCTCCTCGTCGAGGGTGATCAGCGCGCCGATGAAGGGCCGCTGATCGCCCACGACGATGCACTGGCTGATCAGGCGGTGGGAGCGCAGTCGGTCCTCGAGCACGGCGGGGGCGACGTTCTTGCCCCCGGCGGTCACCAGGATCTCCTTCTTGCGGCCGGTGATCTTCAGGAAGCCGTCGCTGTCGATCTCACCGAGGTCGCCGGTGTGGAACCAGCCATCGGTGTCGATGTTCTCGCGGGTGGCCTCGTCGTTCTTCCAGTAGCCGCGCATCACCACTCCACCGCGCAGCAGGATCTCGCCGTCGTCGGCGATGCAGGCAGCGACGCCCGGGAGTGGGCGCCCGACGGTGCCTATCCGGAAGGCGTCGTCGTGGTTGACGGCGGCGGCCGCCGTCGTCTCGGTCAGGCCGTAACCCTCGAAGACGGGCACGCCGATCCCGCGGAAGAAGTGACCGAGCCGCTCGCCCAGCGGTGCACCGCCGGAGATCGCTCCCATGCAGCGGCCGCCGAGAGCCGAGCGGAGCTTGCCGTAGACCAGCTTGTCGAACAAGGCGTGCTGGGCCTTGAGCGCGAGGCCCGGCCCGCCGTCGTCCTGGGCCCTCGACCAGTCCATGGCCACCTGCGCGGCCTTGTCGAAGATCTTGCCCTTGCCGGCGGCCTCGGCCTTGCCCTTGGCGCCGTTGAACACCTTCTCGAACACCCGGGGGACGTCGAGAACGAACGTCGGCTTGAACTCGGCGAGGTCGCCGAGCAGGTTCGAGACGTCCGGTGTGTGCCCGATGACCGTGCGGGTCTTGACCGCGCCGACCTGGATGACCCGGGCCAGCACGTGGGCCAACGGGATGAACAGCAGGAGCGAGCCCTGCACGTTCATGAACCGCCCGAGGAGGCTCATCCCGTTGCCGACCTCGAACAGGAAGTTGCCGTGGGTGAGTTCGCAGCCCTTGGGCCGGCCGGTGGTGCCGCTGGTGTAGATCAGCGTCGCCAGGCTGTCGGCCCCGAGGGTGGCGCGGCGATCGTCCAGCCGGCTGTCGGGAACGTCCTTGCCCGCCTGGGTCAGGGTGCCGACGGCGTCGTCGTCGAGGACGTAGACCGGGCCGAGGGACGGCGCCTGCTCGCGCACCGACTCGACGGCGGTGGCGTGCTCGTCACGCTCGACGATGGCTGCGGTCGCCTCGGAGTCCGACAGGATCCAGGCGACCTGGTCGGAGCTGGAGGTCTCGTAGATCGGGACGACGACCGCCCCCGCCGTCCAGATGGCGAAGTCGCAGACGGTCCACTCGTAGCGGGTCTTGGCCTGCAGCGCCACGCGGTCCCCGGGTGCGACACCGGCGGCGATCAGGCCCTTGGCCACGCCCCTGACCTGGTCCCCGAACTCCTTCCAGGTGACGTCCTGCCATTGGCCGTTCCGGCGGACCCTCAGGCCCACCTCGTCGCCGTGCTCGGCGACGTTCTCGGCCAGCATGTCGGTCAGGGCCTCGTCCGGGCCGACCTCGGTGGTCGCAGGGACGCTGTACTCGCGCACGCGTGGTCCTCTCTTCCCGGCACGTCCGGGGGCTTCGTTGCCTCCGGCCCGGGCCAGGTCGTCACGGTGAATCTACCGGCCCGTCCCTACCCATGAGTAGCAGAGAGTTGCCCGGTCAGCTCGCCGGGGCCGATGAAACAGCTAGCCTGCAGCCATGGCCGACCAGTCCACCCAGTCGATCACCGTCGATGCACCCGCGGCCGAGGTCATGGCGGTCATCGCCGATTTCCCCGCGTATCCGGAGTGGGTCTCCGCCGCGAAGACGGTGGAGGTGGTGGAGCCCGGGAACGACGGGCGTGCCCACCGGGTGCACTTCGTGCTCGACGCCGGCGCGGTGAAGGACGACTACGTCCTGGACTACACCTGGGACGGCGACCACAGCGTCACGTGGACGCTCGTCCAGGGCCAGATGCAGAAGCGGCAGGACGGCTCCTACACCCTGGTCGAGACCGACGGCCGCACCGAGGTCACGTACTCGATCACCATCGACCTCTCCATCCCGATGCTGGGGATGATCAAGCGCAAGGCGGAGAAGGTCATCCTCGACACCGCGCTCAAGGAGCTCAAGAAGCGCGTCGAGGGCTGAGCGGCCCCGTGCGCACACTGCTGTTCACCGGCCCCGGGGGAGCCGGCACCTCGACCCTCGCCGCCGCCGCGGCGGTCCGCGCCGCCCGGACCGGCCGCCGAACGGTGCTTCTGTCCCGGCAGCCGCCCGCCGTGCCGGGGCTCGCGGAGGTTCCAGGGCTCGAGGTCCCCGTCGTCGATCCGCAGGCAGCGATCGAGAGGGTGTGGCAGGGCGTTGCCGGCGCCCTGGAGGGGCTCCTGCCCGAGCTGCCCCTGCCTCCCGTCAGTTCGGTCCTGCCGCTGCCCGGCACCGCGCAGCTCGCCCTGTTCGCCGAGCTGGCGGAGTCCGACGCCGACCTCGTCGTCGTCGACGCGGGCCCGCTCGAGGCGGCCGCCGACCTGCTGGCCCTGCCCGCGACGCTGCGCTGGTGGCTGGACCAGCTGCTTCCGCCGGGTCTGCGCGCACTCGGCGCCGTCCGCACCGCGGCTGTCCGGTTCGGCGCGGCGCAGCGGGGGCCGGTGGACGCCGCGCTGGCGGCCGTTCCGGTCGTCGAGGCGCTGCTCGCCCGGAACCGTCTCGCCGTTCCGGCCGACACCGCCGTCTTCCTCGTCGCCCGGCCCCGACCGGACTCGGGCCCCCGCCTCCGGGCGTTCGCGGCCGTGCTCGGCCTGCACGGGCTCTCCGCCGCCGCGGTCCTGCCCCGCACCCTTCCGGCCGACGGCACGGGCGAGTGGTGGACGGCCCGGGCATCCGAGCAGGAGGCGGTGCTGGCCGAGCTGGCCACGGTGGCGCCGGTGCGTGCGGTCCCGGAGACAGCGACCGCTCCGGACGGCCTCGGGTCGCTGGCCGACCTGCTGACCGGCGTCGAGCTGCCGACGGCCGGGGGTCCGCTACCGCCCGGCCCGGAACGGGTGGACGGCGGATGGCGGCTGGTGCTGCCCCTGCCGTTCGCCGAGCGTGCCGCGGTCGACCTCACGCGCTGGCAGGACGATCTCGTCGTCACCGCCGGCGGTACCCGGCGCTGTGTCCGCCTCGACCCCCTCCTGCGCCGCTGCGAGGTGACCGGGGGACGGCTCACTGACGCCGGGACCGCGCAGGCACGCCTGGAGGTGAGATTCCGTCCTGATCGCTCCCTCTGGCCGGCCGACCTGCTTCCCGCCGAGGACCTGCCTGCGGGCGCGCTTCCCGACGATCTCCTTCCCACCGAGAAAAGGACCACATGAACGCCGGTACCGAATGGATCGACCAGGCCCGGCGGGTGCTCGACGCCCTGCGCGCCGCTCCTGGCGACGTGGACGACCCCGCTGACGTCACCGGGACGCACGCGTCGGACTGCCGCTGGTGCCCCGTGTGCCAGGTGGCGGCGGTCGTGCGCGGCGAGCGCCCCGAGCTGACCGCGGCACTGGCCGACGTCCTGACCGCCACCGCGGCCGCCCTGCGGGCGTTCGCCGCCGAGACGGCGTCGGACGGAGCCGCACCCGCCGATTCGGCCGATGCGCCTGCCGAGGGCTCCCGGGCGGACGGCGAGGAGCCGGAGGAGCCGCCGGCGGTGCAGCGGATCGAGATCGCGTGACCCTCGCGGCGGCGCAGCTCCCCGCGCTGGGAATCGACATCGGCGGCACCAAGGTCGCCGGAGGCGTGGTCGCCCCCGACGGCACGATCCTGTCCACCGCCCGGCGCGCGACACCCGGCAGCTCGGTGAGCGCCACCGAGGACGCGATCGCCGAGGTCGTCGAGGAGCTGGCCGCCGGGTACGACGGTGAGCTCGTCGGCGTGGGCATCGGGGCGGCCGGCTGGTTCGACCGGACCGGGGACACCGTGCTGTTCAGCCCGCACCTGGCCTGGCGGAACACCACCCTGCGCAAGGACCTCGCCGGCCGGCTGCAACGGCCGCTGTGGGTGGGCAACGACGCCGACGCCGCCGCCTGGGCCGAGTACCGCTACGGCGCCGCCCGCGGTGCCGACCTCGCGCTCATGATCACGCTCGGCACCGGGATCGGCGGCGGAATCGTCCTCGACGGCCGGCTGCAGCGCGGCTCGCACGGCGTGGCGGGGGAATGGGGTCACATGCGCGTCGTCCCCGACGGGCGGCTGTGCGCCTGCGGCAACCGCGGCTGCTGGGAGCAGTACGCCAGCGGCACCGCCCTCGGTCAGGCCGCGCGGGAGGTGGCGCGCACGTCCCCGGCGGCGGCGGCCCGGCTGCTGGAGCGGGCGGACTGCGACGCCGACCGGCTGACCGGCGAGCACGTCGCCATGGCGGCGTTCGACGGCGATCCGCTGGCGCTGGAACTCGTCACTGATGTCGGGGTATGGCTCGGGCAGGGCATCGCCGACCTCGCCGCCGTCCTCGATCCGGAGGTGGTGGTCATCGGCGGCGGGGTGAGCAAGCTCGGTGAGATGATGCTCGGCCCCGCGCGTGAACGCCTCGAGCGCGCGCTCCCCGGACGCGGTTACCGGCCGGGCCCGCGGGTGGTCGTCGCCGAACTGGGCCCGCAGGCGGCCATCGTCGGAACCGCCGACCTCGTCCGCCGCGCCGTGACAGACGGCGAAGCCTGAAGGTCGCCCCGAGTGGGCCCCGGAAGGGTCACTGGACGCGCTCGCCGCAACCGGTGAACTGGTCGTGGCCGCGGTGCGGTTCGGAGGACAGCGATGTCAAGGCCACCTGGCCGCGGTGTCGGCCGGCGATCAGCACAGCTCGCGGGCGAGCTGCTCGAGGAAGAGGCCGATGTCGGTGATGATCCCCATCGCCTGGGCGCTTCCCCGGTCGGCCAGCTTGGTGACCGTCGCGGGGTTGATGTCCACGCTCACCAGCGGGATCGACGCCGGCAGGATGTTCCCGGTCGCGATCGAGTGCAGCATCGTGGCGACCATGATCGCGAACCCGACGTCGGGCAGTTCGGCCCGCATCGCGCGCTGCCCCTCGATCACGTCGGTGTAGACGTCGGGCAGCGGGCCGTCGTCACGCACCGAGCCCACCAGCACGAACGGCTTCCCGGCCCGCACCATCGCGTGCATGACGCCCCCGGTGAGGACGCCGGAGTCGACGGCGGCGGCGATCGAGCCGGCGGCGCGGATCGTGTTGATCGCGCGGATGTGGTGCTCGTGGCCGTGCGGCACGCCCGAGCCCTTGGCCAGGTCGACGCCGAGCGACGTCCCGAAGAGCGAGGACTCGATGTCGTGGGTGGCCAGCGCGTTTCCGGCGAACAGCACGTCCACGAAGCCGGCCTCGACGAGCCGGACCATCGCGGGGGCGGCGCCGGTGTGCACCACCGCCGGCCCGCCCACCCAGAGCACCTTCTTGCCGGCGGCCTTGACCTCGCGCATGCGTTCGGCGATCTGGCGGACCAGCAGCGCCTGCGGCTTCTCGCTCGACACCGCGGAGTTCATGAACCCGAAGTCGTCGTCACTGCCCCTCGGCGGCGCCGGCGGGAGCTCCACCCGGACGCCGTGCGCGCCGCAGACCACGGCGTCGCCCGCCCGCACGTCGCTGACCGGGACGGTGCGGATGACCGAGTCGCCGTCCTCCTGGGTCACGACCAGGCCGCAGTCCATCTCCGGCTGCCGCACCCGGATCCAGTCCCGCTCGAGCCGGACCAGGGTCTCCAGGTTCGTCGTGGAGTAGAAGTCCTCCGGGAAGACCCCGTCGGACGGCGCCGGCCGGGTGATCGCGACGCCGGGATCGACGGCGTTCGCGCCGTGGATCTGCACCCGCATGAGGATCCGGTCGAGCAGCTCCGACTCGTCGGCGCTGATCTCCACGCGCGCGTGCGAGGCGTCCTCGTGCTGGGGGCCCAGGTCCAGGCTCTCGATGCGGTAGTCACCGCCGTACTCGAGGACGTCGTCGAGGACGCGGGCGAGGATGCCGGTGTCCATCAGATGACCGCTCAGGGCGACGGTGGCGGAATGGGAAGCGGGGCTCACCCAGCGGACGTTAGACGACCGCCCCGTCGTCCCCGTCTTCGGCGCGGTCGCGCATGCGGGAGACCAGCATCGTCACCCCGCCGGCGATGAAGACCAGCCCGATCAGCAGCCCGACGTCGGCCGACAGGCGCACCAGTCCGGGAGCGCCGACCAGCAGGATGCCGGCGACGACCAGCAGCACCGCGTACAGCGAGGCCGGGGCGGGAACCGGCAGCGGCGGGGGGACAGGGGGCTCGTAGTGCTCGTCGGGCCGGTCGAGCACCGCGGGCTCGTGCGGGGCGGGCGGAGGCGCGTCGGACGGCTCGTCGGTGATGGCCGGCCGGCCGTTCTCGGCCTCGAAGGCGGCCACGATCCTGGCCCACTCGGCGTCCTCGTCCAGGTCCGCGCGGACGGCGGCGCGCTCGGGCCCCGATCCACGGGCCGGGACCGGCGGAGCCGGGCGCTCGTCCGGACCGACCTGCGCGGCGACGACGGCGCGCGCCTCGGCCACTCGGGAGCGGTCGACGAAGAGCCGGTCGGAGGGCGGGCTGGGCAGCGACACGTTGCGCGTGTAGGGCGCGACGTCGGCCGCCGGCTCGAGGTAGGCGGCGATCTCGGCGGCCTGAAGGACGTCGAGCAGGTGCTCGCCCACCCGCGGGTCGACGTCGCGCAGCGGACTCCAGAGGACGGCGTCGAGGCCGTTGTCCCGGCGTCCGCGTCCCCGCCGCTCGTTCACCGGGCCTCCGCCGAGGGACTCTCCCCGGCGGGCGCCTCCCCGGTCGGCATCCGGGCGCGCATCCAGTCGACCGATCCGGCGAAGATCTCCGGGGCGTCGTTGTCCAGCGTCGCGACGTGGTAGCTGTTCCGCAGCACCACCTCGGTGGTGTCGGTGCTGGAGACGCCGTCGAGCAGGACCTGGGTGTTGACCGGCTCGACCACGTGGTCCTCGGCGCTGTGGAAGACGATCACCGGGGTGGTGACACGGGGGAGGTCGGCGCGAGTGACCGCCCACAGCTGCCGGAGCTGCAGCATCGCCCGAGTGGGCAGCTTGGGATAGGCGAGCTCGGTGATGCCCGGCTTCTTGATGTCGCTGCCGATCGGCGCCCAGCTGCCGGTCAGCCTGGCGATCATCGGCAGGAGCTTGGCGTCCAGCCGCTGGGTGAACAGCGACGGGTTCACGAGCATCAGCCCGGCGACGTCGTCGGGTCGCACCTCGGCCAGCCGGGTGGCCAGCGTTCCGCCCATCGACAGCCCGCCCACGAAGACCTGGTCGCAGTCGGCGCGCAGCGCGTCGAAGGCCGCGCCGATCGCCGTCGTCCACTGGTCGTGCGTGCTGACGTTGGCGTCCTGCCAGCGGGTGCCGTGCCCCGGGAGCAGGGGGCAGCGGACGGAGAAGCCGGCCTCGGCGAGGTGCTCCCCCCACGGGCGCATGCTCATCGGCGTGCCGGTGAACCCGTGCACGAGCAGGACGCCGGTGCGGGCGTCGGGTCCGCTGCCCGGAAAGGCGAACGGCTCTGCGCCGGGCATGACGGCGCCGGCGGGCAGGGCGGGTCCGGGCACGTTGATCCTCCTCGACAGCCGGCGACGGTGCCGGCGAGCAGTACGGCGGGCGGGAGCCCGGGGAACACGGGTGGAACACGTCACACTGTGCAGCCGATTGTTCATCGGCCGTCGGGCTCCCTAGTCTGGCAGTTCACGAGGGAGGCGTGTTGTTCTACTGGTTCTTGAAGTTCGTCGCGATCGGCCCGCTGGCGCACGTCCTCTTCCGCCCTCAGGCCGAGGGTGTGGAGAACGTGCCCGCTGCCGGTTCGGCGATCCTGGCGAGCAACCACCTCTCCGCCGCCGACTGGGTGTTCATGCCCCTGTCGCTGCGGCGCCGGGTGACGTTCCTGGCGAAGGCCGAGTACTTCACCGGCACGGGCGTGAAGGGCTTCGCGCGTCGCGCCTTCTTCACCGGCGCCGGGCAGGTGCCGATCGACCGGTCCAGCGCCTCGGCCGCCGAGGCGGCGATCGAGACCGGCAAGCGCATCCTGATCGAGGGCAAGCTGCTCGGCATCTACCCCGAGGGCACCCGCTCACCCGACGGGCGGCTCTACCGCGGCAAGATCGGCGTGGCGCGCATGGCGCTGGACACCGGCGCTCCGGTCATCCCCGTCGCCATGGTCTACGGCAGCCGCAAGCTCCCGTTCGGCAAGAGGATCCCGCGGGTGCGCGTGCGGTTCGGCAAGTCGCTGGACTTCTCCCGCTACGAGGGCCTGTCCGGCGACCGCTTCGTCGAGCGGTCGATCACCGACGAGATCATGTACGAGATCATGGACCTGTCGGGCCAGGAGTACGTCGACGTCTACGGCGCGACGGTGAAGAAGTCGATGGACGCCACCGGCAAGAGCGCCCCGGACGTCGTCGCCAAGCTGCAGCCCCCGCCGGACGAGGCCGCCGACCGGGCTCCGACCTCCCTCGCCGGTTAGGCCCCGTCCCGGGTTCCGCCCTGAGCTTGCGAAGGGTGGGGAGGACGGGGTCCTTTCACTTCACGAGGCGGTCCAGCACGTCGCGCAGCAGCACCAGCAGGTCCGCCCGCGACATCGTCGGCTCCTGGACCCACTGGG
>JAOPWH010000298.1 GCA_025965795.1 Blastococcus sp. | reverse complement strand
CATCGACATCTCGCACGTCCAGGGCACCAACGTCGTGGCCAGCATGGTGGTGTTCGAGGACGGCCTGGCCAAGAAGAGCGACTACCGCCGGTTCTCCGTCGCCCACGGCACCGACGACACGGCCGCGCTGGCGGAGGTCGTCCGCCGCCGCTTCGCCCGCCACCTCAAGGACGAGGCCGACCGGCGCGACGAGCAGGGGGTCGCCGCCGAGGAGGGCCGGCCCCGGCGGTTCGCGTATCCGCCGAACCTCCTGGTGGTCGACGGCGGTGCCCCCCAGGTGGCAGCGGCCTCCCGGTCGCTCGCCGAACTGGGCGTGGTCGACGTCGCCGTCTGCGGGCTGGCCAAGCGGATGGAGGAGGTCTGGCTGCCGGACGACAACGACCCCGTCATCCTGCCGCGTACCTCCGAGGCCCTGTACCTGCTGCAGCGCGTCCGCGACGAGGCGCACCGCTTCGCCATCACCTATCACCGGCAGAAGCGGTCGACCAGCATGCTGGTGTCCCTGTTGGACGACGTCCCCGGACTCGGCGGAACTCGGCGGAAGGCATTGATGAAGCAGTTCGGATCGCTCAAGCGGCTGCGCGCCGCGACGGTCGAGGAGTTGATGGCCGTGCCCGGCATCGGTCGCCGCACGGCGGAGGCGGTCCAGGCCGCGATCGCCGAACCCGACGGCGGCGATCTGCCCGGCGGGACCGCCACCGGATCGCCGCCGGCGGAGTCAGTGACGGCGCCGCAGGGGCCGGCCGAGCATGGCGCGCCACGGGTGGACTCCGGCGTCACCGCCGAGGTCGGCCGGGTGGCCTCGTGACGGATCCGGACTTCTCCGCGCAGACCCCGCCCGCTCTGGATCCCGCAACGACGGAGACGCAGCCGCTCGAGGTCGTCGTCGTCACCGGCCTGTCGGGCGCCGGGAAGCTGAGTGCCGGGCGTGTGCTCGAGGACCTCGGCTTCTTCGTCGTCGACAACCTCCCGCCCGGGCTGCTGCTGCCCATGGTCGAACTGGGCGCCCGCGGCGACCTGCGGCGGTTCGCCGCCGTCGTCGACGTGCGCAGCCGGGCCTTCTCCAGCGACCTGGAGGAGGCGCTGAAGACCCTCGACGACGCCGGCCACCGACCGCGGCTCGTCTACGTGCACGCCCGCGACGACGTGCTGATCCGACGCTACGAGTCCAACCGCCGGGAGCATCCGCTGCAGGGCTCCGGCAGGCTGATCGACGGCATCGAGGCCGAACGGGCGCTGCTCACCGGCATCGCGGGGGAGGCCGACCTCTGGGTCGACACCAGCGACCTGAACGTGCACCAGTTGCGCGCCACCCTGGAGAACGCGTTCGCCCGCGAGGGGAAGACACCCCCGCTGACCGCCACGGTGCTCAGCTTCGGCTTCAAGTACGGCCTGCCGCTGGATGCCGACCTCGTCGTGGACGCCCGCTTCCTGCCGAACCCGCACTGGATCCCCGAGCTGCGCCCGCGCACCGGTCAGGACCCCGACGTACGCGACTACGTGCTCGGTCAGCAGGACGCCACCCAGTTCCTCGACCGCTACACCGACGTCCTGCGGCTGCTCATCCCCGGCTACCGGCGCGAGGGCAAGCGCTACCTGACCCTTGCCGTGGGCTGCACCGGCGGAAAGCACCGCAGCGTCGCGATCGCCGAGGAGTTCGCCCGTCGGCTCCGGGCCGAGGGCATCGACGCCGCCGCCCGCCACCGCGACCTGGGCCGCGAGTAGTGGCTGACGCAACGCCGGCCACGGCCCCGCGGGTAGTGGCCTTCGGCGGCGGCCACGGCCTGGCGGCCGCGCTCTCGGCTTGGCGGCGGCTCACCCCCCACCTCACCGCGGTGGTCACCGTGGCCGACGACGGCGGCTCCTCGGGCCGCATCCGTCGGGAGATGCCCGTCCTGCCGCCGGGCGACCTCCGCATGGCTCTGACGGCCCTCGCGGGCACCGACGAGCGCACCCGTCTCGTCGCCGAGCTGCTCCACCACCGCCTCGGCGGTACCGGTGTGCTGGCCGGCCACCCTGTGGGGAACCTGGTGCTGACCGGCCTCGTCGAGATGTACGACGGCGACACGGTGCGTGCCCTGGACACCCTGACCGATCTGCTCGGCGCCTGCGGCCGGGTGCTGCCCATGGCCGACGTCGCGCTGGATCTGGTGGCCCGGGTGGAGAGCACCGACCCCGACGACCCGGCGCGTGCGCGCACCATCCGGGGGCAGGTGGCGATCGCCACGACGCCCGGCCGGGTGAGAGAGATTCGTCTCGCCCCGGCTGACCCGCCGGTCAACCCGGCCGTGCTCTCGGCCATCGCCGAGGCCGACGTGGTCTCCCTGGGGCCGGGATCCTGGTACACCTCGGTGCTGCCGCACCTGCTGGTCCCGCAGCTCCGTGCCGCGCTCGAGGACTCGCAGGCCAGGGTGGTCGTCGTACTGAATCTGGAGCCGCAGCTCGGAGAGACCGACGGGTTCTCACCCGAGGAACACCTGCGCGTCCTGCAGGCCCACCTCGGCGGAGTGGCGTTGCACACCGTGATCGCCGATGCTGAATCGGTGGTTGACCGCCATGGTCTGCTTTCTGCGGTGCACGAGTGCGGTGCGGAGCTGATCCTGGCTCCGGTCGCCGCGCTCGACGGATCGCCACGGCACGATCCTGTGCGACTGGCTGCCGCCCTGGCCTCCGTGGTCGGGGTGCGGTGAAGGAGCACGGAAGTTCGATCGGGTACCGGGAATGACGGCCACAGAGGTCGGACGGGCGCGGTCGGTACGAGGGGGAAGGGGACGCCGCACATGGCGATGACCGCGATGGTCAAGGACGAGCTCTCCCGGGTGGAGTGCACGAAGACTTCTGAGCGCAAGGCCGAGGTCACGGCGCTGTTGCGCTTCTCGGGTGGCCTGCACATCGTGGGCGGCCGGGTGGTCATCGAAGCCGAGCTGGACACCGGGTCGGTGGCCCGGCGGCTGCGCCGGGACATCAGCGAGGTCTACGGCTACACGAGCGGGGTGAGCGTGCTCGCCGGCGGCAACATCCGCCGCGGGGTGCGCTACCTGGTGCGGATCGCCAAGCACGGCGAGGGGCTCGCGCGGCAGACCGGGCTGGTCGACCAGCGCGGGCGGCCGGTCCGCGGACTGCCTCCGTCGGTCGTGTCGGGCGGCATCAGCGACGCCGAGGCGGCCTGGCGCGGGGCCTTCCTGGCGCACGGCTCGCTGACCGAACCCGGCCGGTCCTCCTCGCTGGAGATCACCTGCCCGGGGCCTGAGGCGGCGATGGCGCTGGTCGGCGCGGCCCGCCGGCTGGGCATCCCGGCGAAGGCCCGTGAGGTGCGCGGCGCCGACCGGGTCGTGATCCGGGACGGCGACGCGATCAGCGCCCTGCTGACCCGCATGGGCGCCCACGACGCCGTCCTCGCGTGGGAGGAGCGGCGCATGCGCCGCGAGGTCCGGGCGACGGCCAACCGGCTGGCGAACTTCGACGACGCCAACCTGCGTCGCTCCGCCCGCGCCGCCTTCGCCGCCAGCGCCCGCGTCGAGCGGGCGCTCGAGATCCTCGCCAACGACGCTCCGGAGCACCTGCTCGTCGCCGGCCGGCTCCGGCTGGAGTTCGGGCAGGCCTCGCTGGAGGAGCTCGGCCAGCGCGCCGACCCGCCGATGACCAAGGACGCGGTGGCCGGTCGCATACGGCGTCTCCTGGCGATGGCCGACAAACGGGCCAAGGACCTCGGCATCCCGGACACCGAATCCGTCGTCACCGACGACATGCTCGCCCAGTAGAAGGACCCCCTGGCAGGGCGGGGTCCTTCACCAGGCGTGCGGGGAAGGGTGGTCCTTCTCCTCGCGGCGGACCCCGCGAGGGGGCCGGGCGGAAGCCGGGGGTCGGCCCGCCCGATAGGGTTTCTCCCGAGCGCGGCCGTGCGATGCGTGCGGCCCCCGACGCAACGTGGAGGTCCCCAGTGACGGTCCGGGTAGGCATCAACGGGTTCGGCCGGATCGGCCGGAACTTCTGGCGGGCCGCGGCCGCCAGCGGTCAGGACATCGAGATCGTGGCGGTCAACGACCTCACCAGCCCCGAGGTCCTCGCCCACCTGCTCAAGTACGACAGCATCCTGGGCAAGCTGCCCGACGACGTCGCCGCCGACGGCGAGGGCATCAGGATCTCCGGCTCCACCATGAAGGTCCTCTCCGAGCGCGACCCGGCGAACCTGCCGTGGGGCGACCTCGGCGTCGACGTGGTCATCGAGTCGACCGGCTTCTTCACCAAGGCGGCCGACGCCCGCAAGCACGTCGACGCCGGTGGCGCCAAGAAGGTCATCATCTCCGCGCCCGCGACCGACGACGACATCACGATCGTCATGGGCGTCAACGACGACCTGTACGACGGCTCGCAGACGATCATCAGCAACGCGTCCTGCACCACCAACTGCCTGGCCCCGCTGGCCAAGGTGCTCAACGACGCCTTCGGCATCGAGCGCGGCCTGATGACGACGATCCACGCCTACACCGCCGACCAGAACCTGCAGGACGGCCCGCACAAGGACCTCCGCCGGGCCCGCGCCGCCGCGCTGAACATGGTGCCCACCTCGACCGGTGCCGCGAAGGCGATCGGCCTGGTGCTGCCCGAGCTGAAGGGCAAGCTGGACGGCTACGCCATGCGCGTCCCGCTGCCCACCGGCTCGGCCACGGACCTCACCGTGACCGTGAGCCGCGAGGCGTCGGCCGACGAGATCGACGCCGCCTACCGCGAGGCGGCGGCCGGCCCGCTCGGCAAGTACCTGACCTACACCGACGCCCCGATCGTGTCCTCCGACATCGTCACCGACCCGGCCTCCTGCATCTACGACGCGAAGCTGACCAAGGTGTTCGGCCCCATGGTCAAGGTGCTCGGCTGGTACGACAACGAGTGGGGCTACTCCAACCGCCTCGTCGACCTGACCACCCTGGTCGGGCGTTCCCTCTGAGCCCCTCAGCCTCGATGCGTTCCGTCGACGACCTCATCGCCGAGGGCGTCTCGGGCCGGCGCGTGCTCCTGCGCACCGACCTGAACGTCCCGCTGGACAAGGACGCGCCCTCGAACAGCGGGGCGGTGATCACCGACGACGGGCGGATCCGCGCCAGCCTGCCCACCCTGCAGGCGCTGCGGGACGCCGGTGCCCGGGTCGTGGTGGCGGCCCACCTCGGCCGGCCCAAGGGTGAGCCGGACCCGCGGTTCTCCCTCGCGCCGGTCGCCGCACGCCTGGGCGAGCTCCTCGGCACGAGGGTGCCGGTGGCCGGCGACGTCGCGGGGGACGACGCCCGGGCGAAGGTGGCCGCACTCGGCGACGGCGAGGTGCTGTTGCTGGAGAACGTCCGGTTCGAGGCGGCGGAGACCGCCAAGGACGACGCCGCCCGTGGCGAGCTGGCCGATCGGCTGGCCGCGCTCGCCGACGTCTACGTCGACGACGCCTTCGGTGCGGTGCACCGCAAGCACGCGTCGGTGTTCGACGTGGCCGAGCGGCTCCCGCGCTACGCCGGCCGCCTGGTCGCCCGCGAACTCGAGGTGCTCACCCGGCTGACCACCGACCCCGAGCGGCCTTACGTGGTCGTCCTCGGCGGCTCGAAGGTGAGCGACAAGCTGGCGGTCATCGAGGCGCTGCTGCCCAAGGTCGACCGGCTGCTGGTCGGCGGCGGCATGTGCTTCACCTTCCTGGCCGCCCAGGACCACGGCGTCGGCAGTTCGCTTCTCGAGGCCGACCAGATCGACACGTGCCGCCGGCTGCTCGAGGAGGCCGGCGACCGCATCGTGCTGCCGGTCGACATCGTCTGCGCGGACCGGTTCGCGGCCGACGCCGACGTCAGTGTGACGCCGGCCGACGCGATCCCGGACGACCTCATGGGGCTCGACATCGGCCCGCTGACGGTCGACCTCTTCACCGCCGAGCTCGTCGACGCCCGGACGGTCTTCTGGAACGGCCCGATGGGCGTCTTCGAGCTCGCGCCGTTCGCCGCCGGCACGAAGGGCGTGGCCGAGGCCGTGTCCGCGGTCGAGGGTCTTTCCGTGGTCGGGGGCGGCGACTCGGCCGCCGCCGTGCGGCAGCTCGGGCTGGACGAAGCGGCGTACGGCCACATCAGCACCGGCGGCGGCGCCTCGCTGGAGTACCTCGAGGGCCGGGAACTGCCGGGCCTCGCGGTGCTCGCCGGCTGACGACCAGCCGACCGACCACCAGCCGACCGATCAGGGGACCGACGATGGCTCGCAAGAACCGCATGCCGACGAAGCGCGAGGGCCGACGCCCGCTGATCGCCGGCAACTGGAAGATGCACATGACGCACCTGGACGCGATCGGGCTGGTGCAGAAGCTCGCGTTCTCCCTCAAGGAGACCGAGCTCGAGGCCGTCGAGGTCGTCGTGCTGCCGCCGTTCACGGCCCTGCGCAGCGTCCAGACCCTCGTGACCGGCGACAAGCTCGACGTCGGGTACGGCGCCCAGGACCTCTCGGCGAACGACTCCGGCGCCTACACCGGCGAGGTCAGCGGCACGATGCTGGCGGCCCTGGCCTGCCAGTACGTGGTCGTGGGCCATTCGGAGCGCCGGGCGATGCACGCCGAGGACGACGCCGTCGTGTCGGCGAAGACCCAGGCGGCCCTGCGGCACGGACTCTCGCCCATCGTCTGCATGGGGGAAGGGCTGGAGGTCCGCAAGGCCGGGGAGCAGGTCGCCCACACGACCGCGCAGCTCGACGCCGCGCTGGAGGGTCTCACCCCCGAGCAGGTCGGCACCGTCGTCATCGCCTACGAGCCGGTGTGGGCGATCGGCACCGGCGAGGTGGCCACGCCGGAAGATGCGCAGGAGGTCTGTGGCGCGATCCGGTCGCGGCTCGCCGAGCGGTTCGGACCGGAGACGGCCGCCGTCGTCCGTATCCTCTACGGAGGGTCGGTGAAGGCCGCGAACACGGCCGGGATCCTGGCCGGGCCGGATGTCGACGGTGCGCTCGTCGGTGGCGCCAGCCTGGACGCCGACGAGTTCGTGCAGATCTGTCGGAACGCCGCCGGCGGCAGCTGAGATCCCGCTGCCCGCCGGCCGGACACGGGGTGGGGGCGGAACACCAGGCGTGGAGAAGACCCTGGAGCGGCTCGACAGCCGGCTGCCGACCTGGGCGCGCGGCTGGCCACGCCGCCGCGTCCTGGCCGTCGCCGCCGTCGTCGTCCTGGTGGTGGTGCTCGCCGTCAGCTGTGGCGGTGCCGCCGGCAGGGTCGACGTGCCCGTGCTGGAGGAAGGCGCCGACGCCGGCGTCGACGGTGTGCGGGCGCCCTCGGACAAGACCGGCGGGACGCTGCGCGTGGTCGCCCCGGACATCGACAGCCTCGATCCGCAGCGCTCCTACCTGCCGGGTGTCTGGAACCTGATGCGGCTCTACACCCGCACGCTGGTCACCTACTCGACGGAACCGGGGCACACCGGTGAGCTCGTCGCCGACCTCGCCACCGATCTCGGGAAGCGGTCCGAGGACGGCCGCAGCTGGACCTTCACCCTGCGCGAGGGGCTGCGGTTCGAGAACGGTCGGCCGATCACCTCGCGCGACGTCAAGTACGGCATCGAGCGCACGTTCGCCTCCGACGTCATCGTGGGCGGCCCGACGTACGTCGTCGACCTGCTGGACGACCCCAAGAACCCCTACGCCGGTCCGTACCAGGACGAGGCCAAGGACAAGCTGGGCCTCGGCGCGATCGAGACGCCGGACGACCGCACCATCGTGTTCAGGCTGCGGGCCGCGCAGCCCGATTTCCAGTTCGTCCTCGCACTGCCTTCGAGCGGTCCCGTTCCGGCCGAGGCCGACACGGGCGCCGCGTACGGCCGCGACCCGGTGTCCTCGGGGCCCTACGCGGTCGTATCGGCCGACCGGGAGACCGGCGTCGTGCTCGAGCGCAACCCCGAGTGGGACGCGGCGACCGACCGCGTCCGGTCCGCGCTGCCCGACCGGGTGGTCGTGCGCACCGGGCTGTCGGGGGTCGAGCGGGACCAGGAGATCCTGGCCGGTTCGGCCGACGTCGACCTGTCCGGCACCGGCGTCCAGCCGGTGACCACGGCGCGCCTGGCCGCGGAAGACGCCGACGGGCTGCGGGACCGCGTGGACGAGATCACCTCGGGCGCGGTCCGGCTCCTGGCACTGCCGTCGGACGTCGCACCCATGGACAACGCCGACTGCCGCGCCGCGGTCACGGCGGCCGTCGACCGGCGTGCGCTGCAGGAGGTGCTGGGCGGATCCGGCGATGCGGTGCGCACCTCGGAACTGTGGCCCCGGGCCCTCCGGGGAGGCCCGGAGGATTCAGATCCGCCGGCCGACCCCGCTGCCGCGCGTGCGTCGCTCGAGAAGTGCGGCCGGGCCGACGGCTTCAGGACCGTGCTGGCCGTCGTCGACACCCAGACCTCGCTCAGCCTCGCCCAGGGCATCGCCGACCAGTTGGCCGAGGTAGGGATCATCGCCGAGGTCCGTCCCCTCGACGCGAAGACCTTCTACGCGACCGACGTCGGAGATCCGGACAACGTGGCCAAGAACGGCTACGGGCTCGTGCTCGTCCCGTGGACGGCGGACTTCCCGACGGCGTCGTCGTTCCTGGCGCCCCTGGTCGACGGCCGCAGCACCCGGTCGGTCGGCAACACGAACTACGCGCGGCTCAACGATCCCGACATCAACGCCCTGGTCGACCAGGCGCGGGCGGCCACCGATCCGGCGAAGGCCACGACCGCGTGGCGGGCGGTGGCCACCGCGGCACGCGCGACCAATGCCTACCTGCCCCTGGCGGAGACCCGGCTGCAACTGGTGGCCGGGCAGCGGCTGCGCAACGGCGTGGTGATGCAGCCGTACGGCGGTTACGACCTCGCCAACGCAGGCGTCCGCTGACAACCACGGGATCATCGCGGCGAGGCCGGCGACAGGGAGTGGGCATCGCAGCGAGCGCCAGCGAGCGAGGAGCGGAGCGACCGCGCAGGAGCCGACCGGCATCGAGCGAGGGGCGGACCGCGGCGCGGAAGTGGACTGACGGCGTGGGGCGATGAGCGTCGGTTAGGCTCGGGACATGATCGAGCTGGTCCTCAACGTGCTGCTGGTGCTCAGCAGCTCGCTCCTCATCGTGCTGATCCTGCTGCACCGGGGCAAGGGTGGTGGGCTGTCCTCGATGTTCGGTGGCGCGGTGTCCTCGTCGCTGTCCGGCTCTTCGGTCGTGGAGAAGAACCTCAATCGGCTGACCGTGTTCACCGCGATCATCTGGACGATCTGCATCGTCACGCTGGGGATCCTCGTCAAGGTCGGCGGCTGATCCCGTCGGCCGACCGGGCCTGACCTCTCCTCGAAACCGCGTCAAATCGTGACCGGAAATCGGCGCCCCAGGCCATAGACTGCCCGCGCGGTGATCGGCCTCACGACCCGCGGCATGAGAAGAGGGTGCTCGTGGCTGGTGGCAACGCGATCCGTGGAACACGGGTCGGAGCAGGCCCGATGGGCGAGGCCGAGCGCGGTGAGACCGCGCCACGACGCCGGATCCCGTTCTGGTGCGCCAACGGGCACGACACCCGGGTGGCCTTCGCCTCCGAGGCCGACATCCCGGAGTTCTGGGACTGCCCACGCTGCGGACTGCCCGCCGGACAGGACCAGGCCAACCCGCCCGCGGCGCCGCGGACGGAGCCCTACAAGACCCACCTCGCGTACGTGCGGGAGCGCCGTTCGGACGCCGACGGCGACGCCCTGCTCGAGGAAGCGCTCACCCGGCTGCGCGGACGCCGCGGCGCCTGACGCGCAGCGCCTTAACCCTGGCGGACACGTCAGGGTCCAGGCGGCGCAGCGTTGTTCAGGCGGCGCAGCGTTGTTCACGCGGCGCAGCGTTCAGTCGGTCTTCGGCGGCACGGCGACCGGGCCACGGGAGCGCCAGCTGGCGGTCTCGACGTCCCAGAACTCGGTGCGGGGCCGAGCGCCGCGGGAGAAGCGCCAGGGCTCCGGCCACGGGTAGTGCGCGTCCTGGCCGAGTGCCGCCGTCTTCGCCGGCAGCGCGGCGGTTGGTTCCGGAGCGAGCGTGTCATCCGCGGCTACCCGGGGGTGGGGCAGCGGACTGGTGCTGACCGTCTCGCGGACGTCGTGTGCGGTCATGGAAGAGCTCCTGCCTGATCGGGCATCCGAGGAGCGTGCGGGAAGTCGCCGGTCCGGCCGCTCCCACTCGCTGCTGGAGGGAGTCCGTCGGCCACCGCGCGGATACAGGCAAAGGTGTACCGGTCCCGTCCGGTCTCATCCAGGGGCCAAGGGCCTCATGCGCACAGGTCCACGACGGCCAGGTGGTCCGACGACAGGAACGCGCGTCGCAGATCCTCGCTCAGCCCGTCGAACGGTGAGGCCTGGGAGCTGTGCTCGGCGATGGCCGCCTCCCGTTGCTCCAGGACGGCGCTCGCATCCAGCACATGGGTGATGTCGGCGTCGTCCCGCCCGAGGGTCGTCGGGTCCAGGGAGTGGTACACCGTGCCCGGACGGAGCAGGCGCATCTCGGCCAGCCAGCGCCGCATGAGGCTGTTCGGAAGGCACTGCTCGGCGAGCACGGGCCGTGGTTCGGAGAGCTCGCTCAGAGCGGCGTGCACGGCCTCCCGGACGCGCAGGTGGTCACGGTGGCCGTCGCTGCCGTCGAGCACCACCACGACGTCGGGTCGCCGCCGGTCCACGACTCGCGCGAACACTTCGGTGACGTCGTGCAGGGGCGCGGCGCACAGGGTGCCGGCGGCGGGCGGGCCGTCGAAACCGGAGTCCCGGTACCCGAGCAGTTCGACGTCGGCGACCCCGAGCCGTGCGGCGGCGCGATGCAGCTCCTGCTCCCGCATCGCGCCCAGGCCGCCGTCGGCCGACACGCCGGGGCGCGGCTCCCCGGCCTCCCCGCGCGTCGCGCACACGACGACGACGCGGGCGCCGAGACCGGCGGCGCGGGCGATGGTCGAGCCGCAGCCGAACGTCTCGTCGTCGGGATGGGCGACGGCGACCAGCCAGCGGTCACCGGCCCGGACGTCGAGGATCTGATCGCGCCGTACGGCGCCGGGTGTCCGGTTCATGACGCCACCGTGGCTCGTCGTCCTTGGGCCGGACGTGAGAACGACTTGGTCAGCCCGGCAGCGTGGGCAGTTCGCTCGCGGCGTCGGCGTCCAGCAGCCACCGGGTGGCCTGCCGGCCGTGCACGCCCGCGGCGGGCAGCTCCGACGGCGAGGCGCCCCGGAGGGCCTGGGCGACGGCGGGAGCCTTGCCCTTCCCGGCGACGAGCAGCCACACCTCCTCAGCCGCATTGATGGCGGAGAACCCGAGGCTCACCCGGGTGGGCGGCGGCTTCGGGCAGTCGCGGACCGCGACCACCGGGCGCTCGTCGGCCACCGCGGGCGAGTCGGGAAAGATCGACGCGACGTGGCCCTCCGGGCCCATTCCGAGCAGCAGTACGTCGAACCGGGGGAGTCGCAGGCCCGACGGCGCGGCGGCCGCGAGTTCCGCCGCGTACCGGTCGGCGGCGTCCTCGGGGCGGTCGAACTCCCCGCCCGACGGCGGCATGGCGTGCACCCGGTGAGCGGGCACGCCCACGCGGTCGAGCAGGGCGCGCCGGGCCCCCTTCTCGTTGCGTTCGTCGTCGTCAGCGGGAAGGAACCGCTCGTCGCCCCACCAGACGTCCACCGCCGTCCAGTCGACGGTCTCGCGCGCCGGCTCGGCGGCCAGCGCGGCGACCTGCTCGAGGACCGCCGTTCCCACGCCGCCACCGGTGAGTACGACCGAGGCGCTGCCGTGCACCGCCTGGGCGGCCGCGAGCCGGGCGACCAGGGCGGCGGCCGCAGCGCGGGCCAGCCGGTCGGCGTCCGGCTCGATGACCACGTCCGGCATGTGGCCCGCGCCCGCCACCGGTTCGCGGGCGACGCGCTCACCCGGCGGCAGGCTCACGAGCCGCCCGTCTTGGCCGCCGCCTTGCGCTTGGCCGGCGCCGGCTCGTCCGCCTCGGCCGGGTCGAACCAGACGTGCTCGCGCACCGGCGAGCGTTCGGCCAGCCCGGTGATGCCGGTCGCCGCCTCGAGCGCGTCGCTGTAGGGCTCGTCGTCATCGAGGCGTCGCAGTTCCTCGCTGAGCAGGTCGCCGAGGGGCCGCTCGGGCAGCGCCACGCTGGCGTCGGGGCGGAAGGGCTGGCTGATCACCGCTCCGCCGCGGCGGTCGGCCTCGATCCGGACCTCTTCCTTCTGGTCCAGCTTCAGCGACACGGAGTCCACGCCACTGGGCCCGGGGGTCCGGGCACCCGCCTCCACGGCGATCGCGCAGCCGCACCGCGACGAGAGCCAGCCGGCCAGCAGTTGGGCGGTCGGGTTCTTCGGATCGCCCTCGATCCGGCCGGCCTCCACCCGCACGGGCTCACCCCGCCGTCCGGACACCGAGTCCAGGGTGGAGGCGAGGGTCGCCCGCCACGAGGTGCAGCGGGTCCAGGCCAGATCGGTGTCGCCCGGCGCGTAGTCCTCGGCGCGGGTGCGCAGCGCGGCGAGGGAGTCGCCGGCGATCGAGCTGTCGGTGATCCGGCGGTCGGCGAAGACTGCCAGGGCGTCGTTGGCGAGCCGGTCCGGGGGAGCGGCGTGCCACCAGGCGACGACCGGGGCGTCGGCGGCCAGCAGCGGCAGGACCACCGACTCGGCATGCAGGCCCAGCCGGCCGTACATCCGCATGACGACGGCCTCGCCCGGGCCGAGCCGGCCGCCGATCAGTACCTCGGCGTCCAGGCGTGGGGCCGGGGCGTCGAGCTGGCGGCGGACCACGACGAGGACCCGGCAGGGGTGGGACTCGGCGGCGTGGGTCGCGGCCTCCTCGGCCTCGCTGACCCGGCTCTCGTCGGCGACGACGACCAGGGTGAGGGCCACCCCCGAGAGCACCGCGCCACCGGTGCGGCGTTGCGCGGCCAGCTCCTTGACCACGGCCGAGCCGTTGGTGTCCCACAGGGTCGTCACGGGGTCTCCTCCGTTGCAGGGTGCGCGCTCACGGACGCCGCCACCGTCGGTCCTCGGCGGCGAGCATCTCCTCGGCCGCGCGGGGTCCCCACTCACCCGCGCGATACGGGTGCGGGGTCGTGCCGGCCCAGAACTCCTCGAGCGGGTCGATCACCGCCCAGGAGGCCTCCACCTCGGCGTTGCGCGGAAAGAGCGTCGCGTCCCCGAGCAGGACGTCGAGCAGCAGGCGCTCGTAGGCCTCCGGGCTCGACTCGGTGAACTGCTCGCCGTACAGGAAGTCCATCGACACGTCGCGGACCTCCATCACGCTGCCCGGAACCTTCGACCCGAACTTGAGGGTGACCCCTTCGTCGGGCTGCACGCGGACGACGAGCTGGTTGTTGCCCAGCTCCTCGGTGTCGGTGTCGGCGAAGGGCAGGTGCGGCGCCCGCTTGAACATCAGCGCGATCTCGGTGACGCGGCGGGGCAGCCGCTTGCCCGTGCGCAGGTAGAAGGGGACGCCCGCCCATCGGCGGGTCTCGACCCCGAGCCGGACGGCCGCGAAGGTCTCGGTCTTCGACCGCGCGTCCACGCCCTCCTCCTGCTGGTAGCCCTTCACGCGCTGACCGGCCAGCCAGCCCTGCTCGTACTGCCCGCGGACGGCGAAGGCGTCCAGGTCGTCTGGCAGCGAGATCGCCCGGAGGACCTTGAGCTTCTCGGTGCGGATCTCCTCGGCGGAGAACTCGACCGGCTCCTCCATCGCGGTCAGGGCGAGCAGTTGCAGGAGGTGGTTCTGCAGGACGTCCCGCGCGGCGCCGGTCTTCTCGTAGAAGCCCGCCCGGCCGCCGATGCCGACGTCCTCGGCCATCGTGATCTGCACCGAGTCGACGTGATGGCCGTTCCAGATCGGCTCGAACAGGGTGTTGGCGAACCGCAGCGCCAGCAGGTTCTGGACCGTCTCCTTGCCCAGGTAGTGGTCGATGCGGAAGACGTCGTCGGCACCGAAGACGGAGTCGACGAGCTCGTTGAGCTCGCGGCTCGACGGCAGGTCCTCGCCGAACGGCTTCTCGACGACGACCCGACGCCACCGCTCGGGCGTGCTCTCGGCCATGCCGGAGCGCAGCATCTGCTAGAGCACCGTCGGGACCATCGCCGGCGGGATGGAGAGGTAGAACGCGGCGTTGCCGCCGATGCCGTGCCCGCCCTCCAGCTCCCCGAGAGTGGCCGCCATGTGGTCGAAGGCGTCGTCGTCGTCGAACGAGCCCGGCACGAAGGTGATGTCGGCGGCGAGCTGCTCCCACACCTCCTCGCGCCAGGGCGTGCGGGCGTGCTCCCGGGCGGCGTCGCGGGCCAGCTCGGCGAACTCGGTGTCGCCCCAGTCGCGGCGGGCGAAGCCGAGCAGCGCGAAGTTCGTCGGCAGCAGCCCGCGGTTGGCCAGGTCGTAGACCGCCGGGAGCAGCTTCTTGCGCGCCAGGTCACCGGTGATGCCGAAGACCACGAGGGCGCACGGCTCGGGGACCCTGGGGAGCCGTCGGTCCCGCGGGTCGCGAAGCGGGTTGGGAATCATCATGCGTCCTCGGGGTTCGGGGCCGGGGCTCAGGTCAGTGCCTTCCGGAGCTGCTCGAGTCCGGCGGCCCGGTCGGTCAGGTGCAGGTGCAGGACGGGGCGCTGCCGATCGGCCAGGGCCGTGCGGTCGCCGGCCGCCTGGGCCTCCTGCAGCGTCGCGAACGTGTAGGGCCGGCCGGGCACCGGGAGATCGTCCTCCACCACGCCGGTCAGCTGGAGGAACACGCCCACCTGCGGGCCCCCCTTGTGGTACTGCCCGGTGGAGTGCAGGTACCGCGGACCCCAGCCGAAGGTGACCGGGTGCTCGGTACGGGCGGCAAGGGCGGCCCGGAGCGCGCCGGCGGCGGCATCGTCGTCGCTGTCGAGGAAGGCCAGCACGGCCAGGTAACCGCGAGGCGGGATCGCGGCGAGCAGCGCCTCGAGGGCCTGGGTCAGCGCGTCGCCGGAGCGCAGGTCGACCCCGTCGAGGATGCCGCCGGAGCCGTGCACCTCGATCGCCCCGAGGGTGGCCGGCGGCCGCGCGGGCCGAAGCCCCCCGTCGAGGGCCGCGGTGGTGTTCGCCTTGCTCTCGGTCACGTCGGGCTGGTCGAACGGGTTGACCCCCAGGATCCGGCAGGCCACCACCGTGGCGTACTCCCACGCCAGGAACTGGGCACCCAGCGGACCGGTCACGCCGATCGACGCCCCCGGACCCGGCGCGTCCCCGCCGACCACGGCGAGCAGGACATCGTCGGTCAGCCCGCCCGGCGCCTGCGCTGACTCCAGGACGACGGGCAGGATGCCCCGGCCCTGCTTGCCGGTGGACTCCGCGATCAGCTGTTCGGCCCAGTGCCCGAACCCCTGCAGTGCGGTGTCGCCGTCGGCCAGGGCGAGCTTGTCGCGACCTCCGCGGAACGCTGCCCCGAGCGCGACGCCCAGTTCCATCGCGGGGTTGTCGGCAGCGGCGAGGTGCTCGGCCAACGCCTCCGCGTCTTCCAGGAGTGCGCCGATGTCGGCCCCGGCCAGCGCCGAGGGCACCAGGCCGAACGCCGACAGCGCGCTGTAGCGACCGCCGACGGTGGGGTCGGCCTGGAACACCGCGCGCGCGCCCATGGCCGTGGCGGCCTCCGCGAGGGACGACCCGGGATCGGTGACGACGACGAAGCGCGACCCGATCTCCTTCTCGTCCAGACCGGCCGCCGCGAAGGCGGTGAGGAAGGCGCGGCGGTGGCTGTCGGTCTCCACCGTCGCGCCGGACTTCGAGCTGACGACGACGACCGTGCGGTCGAGGTCGGCCAGCGCAGCGGCGATCTGCCCCGCGTCGGTGGTGTCGACGACGGTCAGCGACACGCCGCCCGCGCGGCAGATGACCTCCGGCGCGAGGGAGGACCCGCCCATGCCGCAGAGCACCACCCGGTCCAGGTTCTCGGCGACCAGTTCCGCGCGGAGGTCGGTCAGCCGGCGGACGAGCGCGCGTGACGTGGCCGGGAGGTCGAGCCAGCCGAGCCGGATCGAGGCCTCGGTCTCCGCGTCCGGGCCCCAGAGCGTGGCGTCCTTCTGCACCAGACGGAGAGCCACGTTGTCATCGGTCAGGGGGATCCGGACGTCGTCCGGTACGTCGAAGCCGTAGCGGGTGACCGCCAAGGTCACTTCTTGTCCTCGAGCTCACTTCGCACGGACTCGGTGAGCTCGTCCCACGAGTCCACGAACTTCTGCACGGCTTCTTCTTCGAGCACCCGGAAGACGTCGTCGAGGTCGACGCCGGCCGCACTGATGGCCTGCATGGCGGCGGCGGCCTCGTCGTAGGACTTCTGGATGGGCGTGCCGGCCGCGCCATGGTCGGCGTAGGCCATCATCGTCTTCTCCGGCATGGTGTTGACCGTGCCGGGGGCGATGAGCTCGCTGATGTACATCGTGTCGGAGTACTCGGGGTTCTTCACCCCGGTCGACGCCCACAGCGGACGCTGCGGAACGGCGCCCTGCGCCTCCAGGGCCCGCCACCGGTCGGAGGAGAAGACCTCCTCGTACGCCTGGTAGGCCAGCTGGGCGTTGGCGATGCCGGCCTTCCCCTTGAGCGAGGGGTCGGCGCCGGCCTTGTCCAGCCGCTTGTCGATCTCGGTGTCCACCCGCGAGACGAAGAAGGACGCCACGGAGGCGATGCCCTCGAGCGACCCGCCGTCCGCCAGCCTCTTCTCCAGGCCGGAGAGGTAGGCGTCCATGACCGCCCGGTAGCGCTCGAGGCTGAAGATCAAGGTGACGTTGACACTGATGCCGTTGGCGATGGTCTCCGTGATCGCCGGCAGGCCGGCCTCCGTCGCGGGGATCTTGATGAACAGGTTCGGCCGGTCGACGAGCCACCACAGGTGCCCGGCCTCGGCGGCCGTGGCGTCGGTGTCGTGCGCCAGCCCCGGGGCCACCTCCAGGGACACCCGGCCGTCGCCGGGGGACATCTCGGCGACCGGTGCCAGGAGATCGCAGGCGTCGCGGACGTCGGCGGCGGTGATGGTGCGCAGCGCTTCCTCGACGCTCACCGACCGGACCGCCAGCGCGTGCAGCTGGTCGTCGTAGGACTTCGAGCCGCTGATCGCCGCGGCGAAGATGGTCGGGTTGGTGGTCACGCCGACGACGGAGTGCTCGTCCACGAGGGACTGGAGGTTGCCGCTGCGGATGCGGTCCCGGGAGAGGTCGTCGAGCCAGACGGCGACCCCGGCTTCCGAGAGCTCGGCCAGGTTCTCGTTCTGTGCCATGTCATGTGCCCTTCTGTTCCGGTGGGCTTGCGGGCCCCGTCCCGAGGCTCCCCGCGAGGGTGCGAGTGGTGAGGAGGACGGGGTCCTTTCACTTTCGGGCTGGTCGTGCAGGTGGTGGAGCGGTCGGCTCCGGTTATCGGTCGCCGGTCGGGTTCTGGAGCGTGCCCACGGTGTCGCTGCCTGCGGTGGGCCCACCGTTGGACGAGGCCGCGTCGAGGCTCTCGCGGGCCGCGGCCACCATGGCCTCCTTCGTGAGACCGAACTCCTCGTACAACACGGTGTACGCCGCGCTGGCGCCGAAGTGGTCGAGGCCGACGATCCGGCCCGCGTCGCCGACGTACTCGCGCCAGCCCATCGCAACCCCGGCCTCGATGCTCACGCGGGCGCGCACCGAAGGCGGCAGCACCTCGTCGCGATAGGCCTGGTCCTGCTCGGCGAACCACTCGAGGCACGGCAGCGAGACGACCCGCGTCGGAACGCCGTCGGCCTCCAGGGCCTCTCGCGCGGCGACGGCGATCTGGACCTCCGAGCCGGTGCCCATGAGGATCACCTGCGGCGTGCCGCCCGAGGCCTCGGCCAGGACGTAGCCGCCCCGGGCCACCCCCTCGGCCGAGCCGAACTGCTCACGGTCGAAGGTCGGCAGGTTCTGCCGGGACAGCGCCAGGCCGGCGGGCCGGTCGTTGTGCTCGAGGATCGTCCGCCAGGCGACGGCCGTCTCGTTGGCATCGGCCGGGCGGACGAAGTCCAGGCCCGGGATGGCCCGCAGCGCGGCGAAGTGCTCGATCGGCTGGTGGGTCGGGCCGTCCTCGCCGAGGCCGATCGAGTCGTGCGTCCACACGTAGGTGACCGGCAGCTGCATGATCGCGGCCAGCCGCACCGCACCGCGCATGTAGTCGGAGAAGGTGAGGAACGTGCCGCCGTAGACGCGGGTCCCGCCGTGCAGCGTGATCCCGTTCATGATCGAGCCCATGGCGTGCTCGCGGACACCGAAGTGCAGGGTCCGGCCGTAGGGGCCGCCCGACCACATCTTCGTCTGGCGGTTGGCGGGCAGGAACGACGGTTCGCCCTTGACCGCGGTGTTGTTGCTCTCCGCCAGGTCGGCGGAGCCGCCCCACAGCTCGGGGATCACCGGGTAGAGCGCGGCCAGCACCTCGCCGGACGCCTTGCGGGTGGCGACACCCTTCGGGTCGGCCGGCCACGAGGGAAGGGCGTCGGCCCAGCCTTCCGGCAGCGTGCGGGTCTTCATCCGCTCCAGCAGCGCGGCCCCGTCGGGGTTCGACGTCGTCCAGGCGTCGAAGCGCTCCTGCCAGGCGGCGTGGGCCTCCTGGCCGCGGGCAACGACCTTGCGGGCGTGCTCGATGACCTCGGGAGCGACCTCGAAGGTCTGGTCCGGATCGAAGCCCAGGATCTCCTTGGTGGCCTTGACCTCGTCGTCGCCGAGTGCGGAGCCGTGCGCCGCCCCGGTGTTCTGCTTGCTGGGCGCCGGCCAGCCGATGACCGTCCGCAGCACGATGATCGAGGGTCGGCCGGTCTCGGCCTTGGCCGCGGCGAAGGCGGCGTCGAGCGAGGCCAGGTCCTCGCCGTCGTCGACGTGCTGCACGTGCCAGCCGTAGGCCTCGTAGCGCTTGCCCACGTCCTCGGTGAAGGCGATGTTGGTGTCGTCCTCGATCGAGATGTGGTTGTCGTCGTAGACCAGCACCAGGTTGCCCAGCTGCTGGGTGCCGGCGATCGAGGACGCCTCGGCGCTGATGCCCTCCTCGAGGTCGCCGTCGGACGCGAAGCACCAGATGGTGTGGTCGAAGAGGCTCTCGCCCCCGGCGGTGTCCGGGTCGAACATGCCGCGCTCGCGGCGGGCGGCCATCGCCATGCCCACGGCGTTCCCGACGCCCTGGCCGAGCGGACCGGTCGTCGTCTCGACGCCGGGGGTGTGGTTGACCTCTGGGTGACCAGGGGTCTGCGAGCCCCAGGTGCGCAGCGCCTGCAGGTCTGCCAGCTCCATGCCGTAGCCGGAGAGGTAGAGCTGGACGTAGAGGGTGAGACTCGAGTGCCCCATCGAGAGCACGAACCGGTCGCGGCCGACCCAGTGCGGATCGCTCGGGTCGTGCCGCAGCCACTTCTGGAACAGCAGATAGGCGGTCGGGGCCATGCTCATCGCCGTCCCCGGGTGGCCGTTGCCGACCTTCTGGACGGCGTCCATCGCCAGCACGCGGGCCGTGTCGATCGCCCTGCGGTCGAGGTCCCCGAAGCCCTCCGGCAGCGTCGGCCGGGGCTGGGCGGGGTTGCCGGTGGGGGCGTCGGTGGCGGCCTCGGCCGGAGCCTCGGCCCCGGTGCTCTGCGTTCCCATGTGGTCGGTGCTCCTCGAGATAGACCCTGCTGTTCGGCCGGGCTCTCCGCCCGGGTCGTTCCACCCTCGCCGACCGGGGGCGCCGTCCTCGTCGACGGCAGCTCTACCCGCTGCACACGCGGCAGCAACGTGATCAAGCCTAGTCATCCGGGGTCCCGCCCGCGCCCGATGCCAGGTCACCTCCGGGCTACAGTGGCGCCGTTCCCGTTGCCGGCTCGAAGGGGCTCCCTGCTGTGACCGCGCTGTCCGAGCGCGCCGCCGTCCCCGTCCGCCGGCAGGCCTCCGCCGTACGCGCCCGGGTGAGTGCCTACCTGGCGCTGACCAAGCCGCGGATCATCGAGCTGCTGCTGGTCACGACCGTCCCGGCGATGATGCTGGCGGCCCGCGGCTGGCCGACGTGGAGCCTGCTGCTGTCGACGCTGCTCGGCGGCACGCTCGCCGCCGGTGCGGCCAACGTCTTCAACTGCTACTACGACCGCGACATCGACCGGTTGATGCACCGCACGCAGCGCCGTCCGCTCGTCACCGGGGCGGTCAGCCCGCGCGGTGCGCTGGTGTTCGGCCTCGTGCTCACCGTCGTGTCGATCGCCGTCCTGGCGGCGACGACGACCCTGCTGGCCGCCGCGCTCGCGGCCGGCGCGATCTTCTACTACGCGGTGCTCTACACGGTGGTGCTGAAGCGGCACACCCGGCACAGCACGCTGTTCGGCGGGGTGCCCGGTGCCGCTCCGGTGCTGATCGGCTGGGCCGCCGTCACCGGGTCCCTCGACTGGCCGGCGGTCGTCTTCTTCGGCGTCGTCTTCTGCTGGCAGCTGCCGCACTTCTGGGCGCTGGCCATGCGGTTCCGCGACGACTACGCGCGGGCCGACGTGCCGATGCTGCCCGTCGTGGCCAGCCCGCTGTCGGTGGGCCGGCAGACCGTCGTCTGGACCTGGCTGACCGTCGCGGTCTCGCTGACCCTGTGGCCGGTGGCCTCGGGCTACGGCATCGGCTGGATCTACACGGCCGCGGCGGCGGGGCTCGGGCTGTGGTTCGTGGTGGAGGCGCACCGGCTGCTGCGTCGCATCCGCCGGGACGCCGACATGAAGCCGATGCAGCTCTTCCACGTCTCGATCTCGTACCTGGCGTTGCTCTCGGTCGCGATCATCGTCGACTCGCTCCTCTGAGCGCCTCCACCGCTCGCCCGATGCGACGGTGGGCGCTGATGGGCAGTTCCGGCCCGGCTTCCTGCCCGTCGACGCACAGTGTTCGGCGGCGGCGCGGCGTCAGCGGGTGGCGGCAGCGGGTTCGGCGGGGGAGTCGAGCGGGACCTCGGACGACGGGCCGCGGACGGACCAGACCAGGCGCGCGGTGAACGCCGTGATCAGCACCGCGCCGAGCATGTGCACCAGCACGAGGACGACCGGCAGCCCGGTGAAGTACTGGACGAAGCCGACCAGCCCCTGCGCGAGCTGGACGATCACCAGGTCGCGGGCCGCCCGGCGGATGCGGTCGGGGGAGTCGGTCGCGTAGAGCGCCACGAGCAGCGCGACGGTCAGGCCGATCAGCAGGAAGACGACGTCGGCGTGCAGCTGGCTCACCGCCTCGGGGTCGAACCCCATGCGGTCGACCGTCGTCACGCCGTTCTTCTCGTCGAGGTCCCCGCTGTGCGGACCGCTGCCGGTGACCAGCGTGCCGAGCACGAGGACGGCGGCGGTGACCGCGCCGAGACCGGTGATCAGCAGGACAAGGGGGCGGCGTAGCAGCGGTGAGCCCACGCCCGGCTCCCGGGAGCGCAGCCACAACGTCGTCGCCACGGCGACCAGGACCATCGACAGCAGGAAGTGTGCCGCGACGATCCACGGGTTCAGGTGGGTCAGCACGGTGATCCCGCCGAGCACCGCCTGCGCGGGGATGCCCAGGAAGCTGAGCACCGCCAGGGATCTGAGGTCGCGGCGCGCGGAGCGGAACACCGCGACGACGGCGGCGATCGCGGCGGCCGTGAGCACGAAGGTCAGCGTCCGGTTGCCGAACTCGATGAGCCCGTGGGCCGCCAGCTCCGGCGTCGCGACGAGGCTCTTCTCCGTGCAGCGGGGCCAGGTCGGGCAGCCGAGGCCCGAGCCGGTCAGCCGCACCGCCCCGCCGGTGACCACGATCGCCCCGTTGGCGACCGCGTTGACCAGGGCCGCACGAGAGACGGCGGCGGGGGAGAACGCGGAGGGCAGGACCGGCACGGTCCCGATGCTATGCGGGACGCACCGCGGGTGACCCTCGTCACGCGGCACCCCGAGCCCGCGAGCAGCTAAGGCACCCCTTGGTTGCAGGTTCGCCGAAATAGGTCACACTTGTGTTGTGGAAAGCGTGGTGGCACCTCCCCGAACGTCGGCTCCGGCCGACGACGGGCGCACCCGCGACCGGGTGAGCGCCCTGCTTCTGGAGCACGGGCCGCAGACCGCCACCGAACTGGCCGAGCGGCTGGGCATCTCGCCGGCCGCTGTCCGCCGGCACCTCGACGCCCTGGTCGGTGCCGGACGGCTCGAGGAGCGGATGAGCCGCGATGCGCACCGCGGCCGCGGCCGTCCCGCGCGACGGTTCCACCTCACCGATGCCGGTCGGTCGGCCTTTCCGCACGCCTACGACGACCTCGCGCTGACCGCCCTGCGCTACGTGGCCGCCTCCGGTGGACCCGACGCCGTCCGCGCCGTGGCCGAGCAGCAGCTCGCCGGACTCGAGGCGCGCGCCTCCAGCGCCGTCGAGAAGGCGGTCAGCGGCCACGCCGGTGCGCCGGTCGACCGGGCGCAGGCGCTCGCGGTGGCCCTCACGGCCGAGGGCTACGCTGCCTCGGCCTCGGCGCTGTCCGGCGGAGGGCAGCTCTGCCAGCACCACTGTCCGGTGGCGCACGTGGCGGCCGAGTTCCCGCAGCTGTGCGAGGCCGAGACCGCGGTGATCGGCCGGCTCGTGGGCACCCACGTGCAGCGGCTGGCCACCATCGCGCACGGTGACGGGATCTGCACCACACACATCCCCGGACCACTCCGGGCGGGGAACAGATCCTCGCCCGAACGCCCTGTACCAGGTGAGCGAGCAGCGCCGCGGCCGAACCGCGCGCGCCCCGCACCGTCCACCAGCACTGCATCACCACGCACTGCCCTCACGAACGACCGGGAGAGGACGCCCGCATGACCAGCACCCAGCAGCCGGTGACCAGCACGCCGTTGACGCAGGACGAGCAGATCGACCAGCTCGGCCGATACAAGTACGGCTGGGCTGACGCCGACACCGCCGGTGCCTCGGCCCGTCGCGGGATCGACGAGGACGTCGTCACCGACATCTCCCGTCGCAAGAGCGAGCCCGACTGGATGCTCGAGCGCCGGCTCAAGGCGCTGAAGCTGTTCGGCCGCAAGCCCATGCCCGACTGGGGCTCCGACCTCTCCGGCATCGACTTCCAGAACATCAAGTACTTCGTGCGCTCCACCGAGGCCCAGGCCGCCTCGTGGGAGGACCTGCCCGACGACATCAAGAACACCTACGACCGGCTCGGCATCCCCGAGGCGGAGAAGCAGCGGCTCGTCTCCGGCGTCGCGGCGCAGTACGAGTCCGAGGTCGTCTACCACCAGATCCAGAAGGAGCTGGAGGACCAGGGCGTGATCTTCCTGGACACCGACTCGGCTCTGAAGGAGCACCCGGAGATCTTCCAGGAGTACT
>JAOPWH010000297.1 GCA_025965795.1 Blastococcus sp. | reverse complement strand
GGCAGCGACCCGGCGCCGGTCGGCCGGGTCCTGAACGAGGCCGAGCTGGCCGCCACGGTCCGCGAGATCCGCGCCGGCGACGCCGCCCTGGCCGCCCGCCGTGGCGAGGCCGTGCGACAGATACCCGGCGTGACCACGGCCTCGACGCTGGAGCTGCTGTCGCGTGCCGTCCGCGAAGGAGTGCCCATCTGGCTGGGCTACGTCGACGCCCAAGGCAGCGGCAGCCAGCGCGTGGTGCAGCCGGTGTCGTTGGTCGGCGGCTTCCTCCAGGGGTACGACGAACGGCGCGGGGAGAACCGCACCTTCGCCGTGCACCGGATCACCTCGGTCGCCCTCGTCGAGGGGGACCAGGAGCGCGCCGCGTCCTCCTGATCCGCGCCGTACTGTGCCGGACCTGCGGTTTCCTGCCGTGGGGTCGGCCGCGAAGAGGCTCGGATGGCGGGTGCACCGACGGTTGCCGATCGGCTTGGCCGAGGCCCTGGGTGTCGTCCTCGGAGCCGGGGAGTCCCCGTGGCGACTGCGCACCTGGGGCCGGATCGGAGGCGGGCCAGCCCGGCGTTCCCGTGCTGTCGGTGCGCTCACCACAGGCAGTACGCCGGCTGATCCGGGCTCCGGGCGAACTGTCCTTCGGGACGGGAAAGCTGGGGGGCGACCAGGTCCTGGTCCAGCGGGCGGGCGGCGACCCACCCCCGCTGCGTCGCAGCACCTGGATCTGAGCGCTCCTCGGCTCACGGCGGGAAGCCTCTGTCGGTCCCCGCGGTTACCGTGATGGGTCTTCCGGACCCCGGTCCAGCTTCCGGCCGCCTGACGGCCTCCGATCCCACGAGGACACCTTCTTTGAGCGACGGCCCCCTGATCGTCCAGTCGGACAAGACCCTGCTCCTGGAGGTCGACCATCCACTGGCGCGCGAGTGCCGCGCGGCGATCGCTCCGTTCGCGGAGCTGGAGCGGTCGCCGGAGCACGTGCACACCTACCGGGTCACGCCGCTCGCGCTGTGGAACGCCCGCGCCGCCGGGCACGACGCCGAGCAGGTGGTCGACGCGCTGGTCCGGTTCTCGCGCTACCCGGTGCCGCACGCCCTGCTGGTCGACGTCGCCGACACCATGGACCGGTTCGGCCGGCTGACCCTGGCGAACAACCCGGTGCACGGTCTCGTGCTCACCACCTCCGACCGCGCGGTGCTCGAGGAGGTCATCCGCTCGAAGCGGGTCGCCCCCATGCTGGGCGCCCGCATCGACGCCGACTCCGTGATCGTGCACGCGGCCGAGCGCGGTCGGCTCAAGCAGGCGCTGCTGAAGATCGGCTGGCCGGCCGAGGACCTCGCCGGCTACGTCGACGGCGCCGCGCACCCGATCGAGCTCGACCAGAGCAACTGGCACCTGCGCGACTACCAGCAGGAGGCGGTCGAGGGCTTCTGGGCCGGCGGCTCGGGCGTCGTCGTGCTCCCCTGCGGTGCGGGCAAGACGCTGGTCGGCGCGGCCGCGATGGCCCAGGCGAAGGCCACCACCCTGATCCTGGTGACCAACACCGTCGCCGGCCGGCAGTGGAAGCGGGAGCTGATCGCGCGCACCTCGCTCACCGAGGAGGAGATCGGCGAGTACTCCGGGGAGCGCAAGGAGATCCGCCCGGTCACCATCGCCACCTACCAGGTGATCACCACCCGGCGGAACGGCGAGTACAAGCACCTCAGCCTGTTCGACGCCCAGGACTGGGGCCTGATCGTCTACGACGAGGTGCACCTGCTGCCGGCGCCGATCTTCCGGCTGACCGCCGACCTCCAGTCCCGCCGTCGGCTGGGCCTCACGGCCACGCTGGTGCGCGAGGACGGCCGGGAGGACGACGTCTTCTCCCTCATCGGGCCGAAGCGCTACGACGCTCCGTGGCGCGACATCGAGGCGCAGGGCTACATCGCCCCGGCCGAGTGCATCGAGGTGCGGGTATCCCTCGACGACGAGGAGCGCATGACCTACGCCGTCGCCGAGCCCGAGGAGCGCTACCGGATCGCGGCGACCGCACAGTCGAAGCTGCCGGTGATCCGCCGGGTGCTCGAGCGTCACCCCGACGAGCCCTCGCTGGTCATCGGCGCCTATCTCGACCAGCTCGAGGAGCTGGGCGCGGCACTCGACGCTCCGGTGATCCAGGGATCGACGACGAACAAGGAGCGCGAGCGCCTCTTCGACCAGTTCCGCAACGGTGAGATCCGTGTGCTGGTCGTGTCGAAGGTGGCGAACTTCTCGATCGACCTGCCCGAGGCGGCGGTCGCCGTCCAGGTGTCGGGGACGTTCGGATCACGTCAGGAGGAGGCCCAGCGGCTGGGCCGCGTGCTGCGTCCGAAGGCCGACGGCCGGCAGGCCCACTTCTACACCGTGGTCAGCCGCGACACCCTCGACAGCGAGTACGCCGCGCACCGGCAACGCTTCCTCGCCGAGCAGGGCTACGCGTACACGATCGTCGACGCCGCCGACCTGGCCGGTCCCGGCGAGGTCAACGGCCCCGGCTGGGTGGACGAGCCCGCCGACTAGGTCGACAGCTGGTCGACCGTCCCCAGCGGCACAACGCCGTCCGCGCGCTCTCGGGCCACCGGATCGACGGTCACGTACGCGTCCGCCTGCAGGCGGGTGACGGCGAGGTACTCCGCGTCGACCGTCGAGTCCAGGCCGCGCTCCATCGCGATCTGCCATGCCACGCGGCGTGAGACCCGGTCGCCGAGCAGGCGGACCTTGACCTGTGTCAGCTCGTCGTGGCGGTCCATCGCCTCTCGTTCGGTCAGCAGTCCGGCTCGCACGTCGTGGAACAGGAGGGCGAGCGCCTGTGAACGCAGCAGGTTCGGGGCCACCAGCTGATGTGCGGCGGCGAGCGGGATGCCTTCGGCAACCAGGTGCAGCAGCGTGGGGGCGTCGATGACGTAGCGGGTCACGCGGCCGCACCCTAGGGGTTCCCGGTCGCGCCGAGCGCGTCGGAGTAGAAGCGCAGGTAGTCCGGCAGGTGCGCGGACCAGTAGGGCCGCCCGTGCGTGCCCGGCGCCGGGTGCCAGCGGACGTCTGCGCCGAGGCGAGCCAGTTCCCGGGCGAGCGCCGCATCGTCGTCGTACAGGCCGTCGCTCGTCCCGACGTCGAGGTAGATCGGGATCCTCGCCGCGGCGAGCGCCTCGGGTGACCGCGGAACGGTCGTGCTGTGTCCACCCGCCGCGGCGACCAGGGAAGGATGCCCCGCCGCGAACTCGAGGGCGTGCCGGCCGCCGAGGGAGACCCCGCCGACGGCCCGGCCGCTCTGCTCCGCGAGCGTCCGCCACCGATGATCGACGTCGGGGATCAGTTCGGTGGCGAGGTAGTCGTCGAAGCTCGTCATGCTCCCGTCCCCGTCGAACTTCGGCCCACCGTCCACGAGCACGACCAGCATGGGGCCGACGGCGCCCGACGAGAGGGCGTCCTGGATGTCCTTCTGGAGGCCGAGTTCCAGGAAGAAGTCGACCGTGTCCGAGCCGCCGTGCAGCAGGTAGACGACCGGGTACCGGAGCCGCGGGTCCTGGCCGTATCCGGGTGGCAGATAGATCGAGTAGTCCCCGTAGGCGCCGAAGCTGCTGCCGGTGAGGTGAACGTGTTCGGCCTGCCCGTGCGGCCCGGCAACGACCGTGGTGGCCAGGGCGGGGCTCGGCGGATCGTTCCGCCCGGTGCATCCGGTGATGACGGCGACGATCACGCCGAGGCCGGCAATGGTGCGGCGGCGTCCCTGGCCGTGCTGTGTCACGCCCACCAGGGTCCCCCGGGGGTGGCAACCCGGCGGAGTGCCGAACCGCCGCCCGATTTTCGTAGCCTCTGCCGTAGCCACCGACGCGGCCCCCGGTGGCCCGCGGGACTGCCGGGAGTCACGTGACCGAGGGTGCGTGACGTGCCGGTCCGGCACGAACATGACGATCGCCACATCAGCGGCCTGCCACCTCCATCTGCCCTGGTCAGAGCGCTGCCGAGGCGTGGCCATACGTCGCTCCGAGCGTGGCGCGCGGCAGGTCCCCGGTTGGGCGTGTTGCTCTCGCGGACACCAGAATGGGTCTCGATATGGGGAGTGCAGCACGAGTGGAGGCCTTGAGCCCGCAGACGTCGAGCCGACCGCTCAGAGCCTGGCAGCAGGCCGCTCTCGGGCAGTACGAGGAGCAGTCCCCGAAGGACTTCCTGGTCACCGCGACCCCCGGCGCGGGGAAGACGACCTTCGCGCTGACGCTCGCAGCGCGGCTGCTGTCGCGGCGCGAGGTCGCCCGCGTGATCGTCGTCTGCCCGACCGACCATCTGCGCCTGCAATGGGCCGACGCGGCGGACGCGGCCGGCGTCGTGCTCGACCCCGGGCTGACGAACGCGGTGGGTCCGGTGCGGGCCGGCACTCAGGGCTACGTGACCACCTACGCCCAGGTCGCCGGCAAGCCGATGCTGCACGCGGCGCGGGCGACCTCGCTCAAGACCCTCGTGATCCTGGACGAGGTGCATCACGCCGGTGACGGCCTCTCCTGGGGCGAGGCGGCCGAGGAGGCGTTCGGCCGGGCCGCCCGTCGGCTCTGCCTGACCGGCACGCCGTTCCGCACCAAGGCCGACGAGCGCATCCCCTTCGTCCGGTACGAGGAGGACAGCTTCGAGGGCGACAACGGCGATCGCGGGACCGGCCTGGTCAGCCGCGCGGACTTCACCTACGGGTACAAGGAAGCTCTCGCCGACTCCGTCGTCCGTCCCGTGGTCTTCGCCGCCTACACCGGGACGTCGCGCTGGCGGAACTC
>JAOPWH010000280.1 GCA_025965795.1 Blastococcus sp. | reverse complement strand
CTGCGCGGAGCAGGACCGCCTGCTCGAGGTGGTAGCCGAGGACCTCGTCGTACTCGGCGGCACGGGCGCCGGCAGCCTGTTCGAGCCAGTCGGCGAACCGCTCGTGGGCGGCGGCCCGGTCGCCCTTGGGCATCCCGTTGTAGGCGGCGTCGCGGATCAGCACGTGGGTGAACTTGTAGGCGTCGTCCGCCGGGAACGTCCAGGGTTCGGGCTGGATGAGCCCGCGGCGGACCAGGCCCACCAGGTGCTCGCCGGCGCCGGGGCCGACGACGTCCCGGGCCAGCTCGGCGACCGCACCTCGCCAGAAGACCCGCCCGACGACGGCACCCACTTCCGTCTCCCGCCGCTCGGCGGCCGGGAGACGGTCGAGCCGGGCGGACAGCAGGGTCGAGATCGAGGTCGGCAGGACACCCGGTCCGAGTTCCCTCGTGAGCGTCCATCGGCCCTCCCCGGAGCGCAGCAGACCGTCTTCGAGCAGCATCGCGACGAGCTGCTCGACGAAGAGGGGATTGCCCTCGGCGGTGTCCAGCAGGCGCCGGCGCAGCGCCTCAGGCACCGGCAACGGGCTGAGCAGGCCGTCGATCAGCGCGGACGCCTCCGGCTCGGAGAGCGGCTCCAGCACGAGCCGTTCGCCCGCTCCGCCGGCCCAGTCCGCATGGACGTCCAGCAGTTCCGGCCGCGCGCCGCCGACGAGCAGGAGCGGCCCCCTCGCCGCGGTCAGCACGTGTTCCGCGAGCTCCAGCAGGGTCTCCTCGGCCCAGTGCAGGTCGTCGAGCACGACGACGAGCGGACCCTCGGATGCCAGCTCCTCCAGCAGCTGCGTCATTGCCCGGAAGGTCTCCGGCAGGCCCGCTGAGGGCGGCGCCACCCCGACCAGCTGAGCCAGCGTTGCGGCGATCGTCCGGGCGTCGGTACGGCGCGGCATCAGCTCGGCGAGCTTGGCGACGGCCAGGTCCGCGGAGTCGTCCTCTCCCCAGTTCGCCGCCGAACCGAGCATCTCGCGGATCGGCCAGAAGGTGACGCCCTGCCCATAGGACGGGCACCGTCCGCGCAGCACCCTGGCGCCGGCCACCGAGCCGCTGAGGAACTCTTCGATGAGCCGCGACTTGCCCGCCCCAGCACCGCCGACCACGATCCGCCGCAGCGGCCGGCTCCCCGCCAGCGCATCCGCCCAGGCCCGCCGCAGGTCGTCGAGTTCACCGGCGCGGCCTCTGAAGGGGGCGAGCGGCCGCTGGTCGGCCGGGTCCCGGTCCACCGCGACCAGCCGGTACGGGCGGACCGGCTCTGCCTTGCCTTTCACGGCAACGGCGTCGAGCGGTTCTGCCCGCACGAACCCGCGGACCAGGCGGAAGGTCGCCTCGCTCAGCAGGATCTGGTCCGGGCCGGCCAGCGACTGGAGGCGGGCGGCGACGTTGACCGCGTCCCCCGTGGCCAGCCGCTGACCCCCGGTCCCGGGAGCCGCCATCACCTCGCCCGTGCTGACGCCCACCCGCACCCGCAGGCGAACCGGCCAGCGCCGCTGCAGCTCGGGCTCCAGCTCCTGCACCGCTGCCGGGATCTCGGCGGCCGCCCGTGCCGCCCGCAGCGCGTCGTCCTCATGCAGCACCGGGATGCCGAACACCGCCATGACGGCGTCCCCGATGAACTTCTCGACCGTTCCGCCATGGCGCTGGACCGTCGTCCGGAGCACGGCGAAGTACCGGTCCAGCAGTTCGCGCAGCGCCTCCGGATCGAGCTGCTCGCCGAGCTCGGTGGAACCGACCAGGTCGCAGAAGACCACGGTCACGGTCTTGCGGACCTGACGCGTCCCCTCGCTGCCGACCAGCGGACTGCCGCAGTTCGGGCAGAAGCGTGCCCGGCCCGGACCGGCCTCGCCGCACTCCGTGCACCGCTGCTCCGGGACCGGTGCTGTGTCCGGGCTCATCGGCAGGAGCATGACGGCAGCGCTCGGGGCGCGGAAGGGGTCGGGACCGCGGTCACGTCGCGGTCGCGTCGCCCCCGTTCGTGCCGTCGGTGCGGGGCCGAGCGCGCTCGAGCCCCTGGCGGATCGCGGCGACGTTCAGGGCGAGGTCCTCGAGCGCCTCGACGGCGCGCGTGGCCAGCGCGAACGTGAGGTTCTCGCGCTGCTCCTCCGCGCTGAGCCCGCGGGAACCGTGCGGGGAACGCGTCGCCCCCGCCCAGGGCTCGTCGTCGCCGCGGTTCGTGTCGCCGCGGTTCGTGTCGCCGAACAGCTCACGCAGCATCCGCTGGGCCTGCGCGAAGAATTCACTGGGGTCGGGTCGGTCGCTGGGCATGTGTTTCTCCTCTCCCGCGGGGTCCAGCATGGCCTACGGAGGCACGGACGTCGCCCTTCGGGACCGATCGCACCTCCGACGACAGCTCGCGCAGGAACCACCTGCACCCCACCCGCCCCGAAGATCGTCGTCCGCGCCGGTACGCTCGCCTAGTGCCTCGCGGTGATGGACGGCTGACGCACGACCTCGACCCCTCGAATCCCGGACCTCAGGACGCCTGCGGCGTCTTCGGTGTCTGGGCGCCCGGGGAAGAGGTCGCGAAGCTGACCTATTTCGGCCTGTACGCCCTCCAGCACCGCGGTCAGGAGGCGGCCGGGATCGCGGTGTCCGACGGCGCCTCGGTCGTCGTCTACAAGGACCTCGGGCTGGTGAGCCAGGTCTTCGACGAGGCGACCCTGGGCAGTCTGCGTGGTCACCTGGCGGTCGGCCACACGCGGTACTCCACGACGGGCGCCTCGACGTGGGAGAACGCCCAGCCGACGTTCCGCACCACCGCGGCGAACACCGGCCTGGCGCTGTGCCACAACGGGAACCTGGTCAACACCGCTGAGCTGGCCACCAAGGCCGCCGACGCCGGAGTTCCCGGAGTCTTCTCGGCCACGACCGACTCCGACCTGATCACCGCGCTGATCGCCGCCCATCAGGACCTCTCGGTCGAGGCGGCCGCCATGGATGTGCTCCCGCAGCTGCGCGGCGCCTTCAGCATCACGTTCATGGACGAGGACACCCTCTACGCCGCCCGCGACCCGCAGGGCGTGCGGCCGCTGGTGCTCGGCCGGCTGGAGCGCGGCTGGGTGGTGGCCAGCGAGACGGCGGCGCTCGACATCGTCGGTGCCTCGGTGGTCCGCGAGGTCGAGCCCGGCGAGCTCATCGCGATCGACGAGAACGGTCTGCGCAGCCAGCACTTCGCTCCTGCGCAGCCCAAGGGCTGCGTCTTCGAGTACGTCTACCTGGCCCGGCCCGACACGACGATCTCCGGCCGCGGCGTGCATGCCGCTCGCGTGGAGATCGGCCGCCGGCTGGCCAAGGAGCACCCCGCCGACGCCGACCTGGTGATCCCGGTGCCCGAGTCGGGCACGCCGGCCGCAGTCGGGTACGCGGAGGCGAGCGGCATCCCCTACGGCCTCGGCCTGGTCAAGAACTCCTACGTCGGCCGCACCTTCATCCAGCCCAGCCAGACCATCCGGCAGCTGGGCATCCGGCTCAAGCTCAATCCGCTGCGCGACGTCATCCGGGGCAAGCGGCTGGTGGTCGTCGACGACTCGATCGTCCGCGGCAACACCCAGCGCGCGCTGATCCGCATGCTGCGGGAGGCCGGGGCGCTGGAGGTGCACGTCCGCATCTCCTCGCCGCCGGTGAAGTGGCCCTGCTTCTACGGCATCGACTTCGCCAGCCGCGCCGAGCTGGTCGCCAACGGCCTGGACATCGACGGCGTGCGTGCCTCGATCAACGCCGACTCGCTCGGTTACGTCTCCGAGGCGGGTCTGATTGCCGCCACGGAACAGCCGAAGAACCGGCTGTGCACGGCGTGCTTCACCGGCCAGTACCCGATCCCGCTGGGGGAGTCGGAGGTGCTGGGCAAGCACGTGCTCGAAGGGATCGAGCACCGGGCCATCAGCGGCTGGACCGGTCAGCAGGCGGGAAGTGCGACGGTTCCCGGCGGCGCCGAGGACGCGCTCAGCCGACCGTGAGCGGTACCGGGCAGTGAGCACCGAGTTCACCTACGCGGCCTCCGGCGTCGACATCGACGCGGGCGAGCGTGCCGTCACCCTCATGCGCGCCGCAGTCGAGAAGACCAATCGGCCCGAGGTCGTCGGCGGGCTGGGCGGCTTTGCCGGACTCTTCGCCCTCGACACCACGAAGTACCGCCGTCCGCTGCTGGCCTCCTCCACCGACGGGGTGGGCACGAAGATCGCGCTCGCCCGTCAGCTGGACCGGCACGACACCGTCGGCATCGACCTGGTGGCGATGGTCGTCGACGACCTGGTCGCGTGCGGGGCCGAACCGCTGTTCCTGCAGGACTACGTCGCCTGCGGCAAGGTCGTCCCGGAACGGATCGCGGCGATCGTCACCGGAATCGCCACCGGGTGCACCCAGGCCGGGGCGGCGCTCGTCGGCGGCGAGACCGCCGAGCACGGCGACCTGATGGACGCCGATGAGTACGACCTCGCTGCCACGGCCGTCGGGGTCGTCGAGGCCGACTCCGTGCTGGGGCCCGAGCGGGTCGGCGCGGGTGACGCCGTTCTCGCGATGGCGTCGTCGGGCTTCCACTCCAACGGCTACTCGCTGGTGCGACGGGTGGTCGCTGCCGCGGCCCTCGACCTGCACGCCACCCCCGCCGGACTCTCCCGGCCGCTCGGCGAGGAGTTGCTCGAGCCCACCCGCATCTACGCCCGCGACTGCCTTGACCTGGTCGGCTCGTTCGGCGTCGACGGCGTGCACGCGTTCGCGCACATCACCGGGGGCGGCCTGGCCGGAAACGCGGCGCGCGTCGTGCCTGACGGGCTGGAGGCGGTGCTCGACCGCGCCACCTGGGCGCTGCCCCCGGCGGTGCGGCTGATGGAGGAGCACGGCGTTCCGCGCACCGAGTCGGAGCGTGCCTTCAACTGCGGGGTCGGCATGGTGGCCGTGGTCGCTGCGGCGATCGCCGACGCGGCGGTGGCGCAGCTGTCCGCTGCCGGGATCCCCGCCTGGGTGGCCGGCAGCCTGCAACCGCGCAGCGACGCGAACGGGACCGCGGCCCGGCTGGTCGGCACTTACCGCTGACCGCTGGGCGGGCCCGAGCTGACGGGACCTCGGCACGGCTGAACGCGGAACCCCCCGGCTCGGAGGTCCCGCGTTCAGTGCGGTCGTGCGTTCGGGCGGATCCCGATCGGACGGGGCTCAGCGAGTGCTGGCTGCCCAGTCGTCGTCCGCGTCGTCGTCCGCCGCCCAGCGGTCGGCGAACTCGTCGTCCTCGTCGTCGTCGGTCGGCCGCGCGGGCGCGGTGTACGACGACGGGCCACCGGTGAGTTCCTTCTGCAGCGCAGAAAGATCGGTGTTGGGTGAGCTGTACTTGAGCTCACGGGCCACGCGTGTCTGCTTGGCCTTCGCTCGGCCGCGCCCCATCGGCTCGACCCCCTCGCTGCG
>JAOPWH010000278.1 GCA_025965795.1 Blastococcus sp. | reverse complement strand
CGGCGCCGGACCTTCGCGGTGATCAGCCACCCGGACGCCGGCAAGTCCACCCTCACCGAGGCCCTCGCGCTGCACGCACGGGTGATCGGCCAGGCCGGGGCGGTGCACGGCAAGGCCGGCCGGCGCGGAACGGTGTCGGACTGGATGGAGATGGAACGCGACCGCGGCATCTCGATCACGTCGGCCGCGCTGCAGTTCGCCTACCGCGACGCGGTCATCAACCTGCTGGACACCCCCGGTCACGCCGACTTCTCCGAGGACACCTACCGGGTGCTCACCGCCGTCGACGCCGCGGTGATGCTGATCGACGCGGCCAAGGGGCTCGAGGCCCAGACGATGAAGCTGTTCGCCGTCTGCCGGCACCGCGGCATCCCGATCGTCACCGTCGTCAACAAGTGGGACCGGCCCGGCAAGGACGCGCTCGCCCTCATGGACGAGATCAGCGAGCGCACCGGCCTGACGCCCACGCCGCTGACCTGGCCGGTGGGCATCGCGGGCGACTTCCGTGGCGTGCTCGACCGCCGCGACGGCACGTTCCGCCGCTTCACCCGCACCGCCGGCGGCGCCACCATCGCTCCCGAGGAGCTGCTGCCGGCGGCCGCCGCCGCGGCCCAGGAGGGCGAGAACTGGCAGCAGGCGGTCGAGGAGGCCGAACTGCTCGCCGAGACCGGCGCCGAGCACGACCAGGACCTCTTCCTCTCCGGCGTCACCACCCCGGTGCTCTTCGCCTCCGCCGTCTCCAACTTCGGCGTCGGCGCCCTGCTGGACTCCCTCGTCGACCTCGCACCCCCGCCGTCGGGGCGCGAGGACGTCGACGGCGCCGTCCACAAGCTGGACGAGCCGTTCACCGCGTTCGTCTTCAAGGTGCAGTCGGGCATGGACGCCGCGCACCGCGACCGGCTGGCCTACATCCGCATCTGCACCGGCGTCTTCGAGCGGGGCATGGTGGTCACCCACGGGCGCACCGGCCGGCCGTTCACCACCAAGTACGCCCAGCACGTGTTCGGCCGGGAACGGGAGAGCATCGACCTGGCCTACCCCGGCGACGTCGTCGGTCTGGTCAACGCCTCGGCCCTCGGCGTCGGCGACACCCTCTACGCCGACCGTCCGGTGACCTATCCCCCACTGACCACGTTCGCGCCCGAGCACTTCGCCGTCGCCCGCGGCAAGGACACCGCCAAGCACAAGCAGTTCCGCAAGGGCATCGAGCAGCTGGACTCCGAGGGCGTCGTCCAGGTGCTGCGCTCGGACCGCCGCGGCGACCAGGCGCCGGTGCTCGCGGTGGTCGGCCCGATGCAGTTCGAGGTGGCCAGCCACCGCATGGAGCACGAGTTCAACGCGCCGATCGGCCTGGAGCGCCTGCCCTACAGCCTGGCGCTGCGCACCGACGAGGCCGGCGCCCCCCTCGTCTCCGCCTCGGGCGGTGCGGAGGTGCTGCAGCGGGACAACGGCGATCTGCTCGCCGTCTTCACCGACAAGTGGGCGCTGCGGATGCTCCAGCAGCGGCACCCCACGCTCAACCTCGAGCCCCTGGTCGCCGCCCAGCTCGGCTGAACCGGGCGGAGGGTCTGCGTACGCTCCGCGGATGCCCGAGCCGGTTCCTCCCCGCCGGCTGCGTCCCCGGCCCGGCGTTCCCGCGGCACGGTCCGCGCTCGCCCTCCTCCAGGCCCTGGCCCGCCAGCCCGGGGCGGTTCCCGCCGCGGCGCTGGCGCGCGAGCTCGGGCTCCCCCGATCGACCACCTACCACCTGCTGGCCGAGCTCGTGGACGCCGGCTTCGCCGTGCACCTGCCCGAGGAGCGGCGCTACGGCCTGGGGGTGACCGCCTTCGAGATCGGCAGCGCGTACGCCCGCCAGGAACCCCTCGCCCGGCTGGCCCGCCCGGTCCTGGCCCGGCTCGTGGACGCCGTGGGCAACTCCGCCCACCTCGCCGTTCCGCACGGCCGGGAGGTGCTCTACGTGGTCGAGCAGCGGGCCTCCGGACGGCCGCCCCTGGTCACCGACGTCGGCGTGCGGCTGCCCGCCCACCTCACCGCCAGCGGCCGCGCGCTGCTCGCCGACCTCCCGCCGCCGCAGGTCCGCGCCCTCTTTCCCGATGCCGGCGCGTTCGTCGACCGCCACGGCCTCGGGCCGCGTCGACTGACCGAGTTGCGCCGGCTGCTCACCGACGTGCGGCGCACCGGCCACGCGACCGAGGACGGCGAGGTGACGCCGGGCTTCGCCTCCGTCGCCGCCGCGGTGCACGACCACGCCGGCCGCCCCGCCGCGGCCGTCGCCGTCACGTTCCCGTCCGACGACGTGGACGGCGCGGCCCGTGCGGAGCTGGCCCGCCGGGTGAGCCGGGCGGCGGCCGAGCTGACCCGGCGGATCAACGGCCGGCCGCCGGCGGAACGTCTGGGATCCGAGACGGATCACCCCGCCGGGGCCTAGGCCGCGAGGGGACGACGGTGTGCGATGGGCTCGTGCACGCAGATCAGGTGGTCGTGGGGCTCGGTCCGGTCGCACCGGAGGACGTCGTCCGTGTGGCGCGGGGCGGCTGCGGTGTGCGGCTGGCCGACGACGCGCTCGCCGAGATCACCCGGAGCCGCGACGTCGTGGACGCCCTGGCCGCCGACGACCGGCCGCACTACGGCGTCTCCACCGGGTTCGGGGCGCTGGCCACGACGCACATCCCCCTCGACCGGCGGGCCCAGCTCCAGCGCAGCCTGATCCGCTCGCACGCCGCCGGATCGGGGCCGGCCGTGGAGCGCGAGGTCGTGCGGGCGCTCATGCTGCTGCGGCTGTCGACACTGGCCACCGGCCGCACCGGCGTGCGCCCGACGACGGCGCGCGCCTACGCCGCGATGCTGGATGCCGGGCTCACGCCGGTGGTGCAGGAGTACGGCTCGCTGGGGTGCTCCGGTGACCTGGCGCCGCTGTCGTCGATCGCCCTGGCGCTCATGGGTGAGGGCCAGGTGCACGACCGGGACGGCGTGCTGCGCCCCGCCGCCGAAGCCCTGCGCGCCCACGGCATCGAGCCGGTCGAGCTGGCCGAGAAGGAGGGCCTGGCCCTCGTCAACGGCACCGACGGGATGCTCGGCATGCTGGTGCTCGCCCTCGCCGACCTCCGCCGTCTCCTCACGACGGCCGACGTCGCCGCCGCGATGAGCGTGGAGGCACTCCTGGGCACCGACGCCGTCTACGCCGCGGACCTCCAGGCGCTCCGTCCGCACCCCGGTCAGGCCGCCTCCGCCACGAACCTGCGGGCGCTCGTCGACGGCAGCGGAGTGATGGCCAGCCACCGCGGACCCGAGTGCACCCGGGTGCAGGACGCGTACTCGCTGCGCTGCGCGCCGCAGGTGCACGGGGCCGCCCGCGACACGGTCGACCACGCCGCCACGGTCGCCGGCCGGGAGCTCTCCGCCGCGATCGACAACCCGGTGATCACCCTCGACGGGCGGGTGGAGTCCAACGGCAACTTCCACGGCGCCCCGGTCGGGTACGTGCTCGACTTCCTGGCCATCGCCGTCGCCGACGTCGCCTCGATGAGCGAGCGGCGCACCGACCGGTTCCTCGACGCCGCCCGCAGCAACGGGCTGCCGCCGTTCCTCGCCCATGACGCCGGAGTCGATTCCGGCCACATGATCGCGCAGTACACCGCGGCCGGGATCGTGTCGGAGCTCAAGCGGCTGGCGGTACCGGCCAGCGTCGACTCGATCCCGTCCTCGGCCATGCAGGAGGACCACGTCTCGATGGGCTGGCACGCGGCCCGGAAACTGCGCCGCGCCGTCGACGGACTGACGCGGGTGCTGGCCGTCGAGATCCTGACCGCCGCCCGCGCGCTGGACCTGCGGGCGCCGCTGCGGCCGGCCCCTGCGACGGGCGCCGTGCGCGACGCGGTCCGGGCTGCCGGGGTCGGCGGTCCCGGGCCGGACCGCCACCTCGCACCGGAGATCCAGACCGTCGTCGACCTCGTGACCGGCGGGGCCCTGATCGCCGCCACCGGCATCCCGCTCGCCTGAAGGAGACAGCCCATGGACGGAGCACGACCCGTACGGTCCCCGCGCGGCACCACGCTGACGGCCCGGAGCTGGCAGACCGAGGCGCCGCTTCGGATGCTGCAGAACAACCTCGACCCGGAGGTGGCCGAGCGGCCCGACGACCTCGTCGTCTACGGCGGCACCGGCCGGGCCGCCCGCGACTGGCGCAGCTTCGACGCCATGGTGCGCACCCTCACCACGCTGGCCGACGACGAGACCATGCTGGTGCAGTCGGGCCGGCCGGTCGGCGTCCTGCGCACCCACGAGTGGGCGCCCCGGGTGCTCATCGCCAACTCCAACCTGGTCGGCGACTGGGCCACGTGGCCGGAGTTCCGGCGCCTGGAGCACCTCGGGCTGACCATGTACGGCCAGATGACCGCCGGCTCGTGGATCTACATCGGCACGCAGGGGATCCTGCAGGGCACCTACGAGACCTTCGCCGCGGTGGCCGCCAAGAGGTTCGGGGGCACCCTCGCCGGCACCCTCACGCTCACCGGTGGCTGCGGCGGCATGGGCGGCGCGCAGCCGCTGGCCGTCACGCTCAACGACGGCGTCTGCCTGGTGGTCGACGTCGACGAGAGCCGGCTGCGGCGGCGGGTGATCCAGCGGTACCTCGACGAGGTGGCCGACGGCATCGACGACGCCGTCGAGCGCTGCCTGGCCGCGAAGCGGGACCGGCGGGCGCTCAGCGTCGGCCTGGTCGGCAACTGCGCCACGGCCTTCCCCGAGCTGCTCCGTCGCGGCGTGGCGATCGACATCGTGACCGACCAGACGTCGGCGCACGACCCGCTCAGTTATCTGCCCGAAGGCATCGACGTCGGCGACTGGCACGACTACGCCGAGGCCGAGCCGGAGGAGTTCACCGACCGGGCCCGCGCCTCGATGGCGAAGCACGTCGAGGCGATGGTCGGGTTCCTCGACGGCGGCGCCGAGGTCTTCGACTACGGCAACTCCATCCGCGACGAGGCCCGCCAGGGCGGCTACGACCGTGCCTTCGCCTTCCCCGGCTTCGTGCCGGCCTACATCCGACCGCTGTTCTGCGAGGGCAAGGGCCCCTTCCGCTGGGCCGCCCTCTCCGGGGATCCGCAGGACATCGCGGTCACCGATCGCGCCGTGCTCGAGCTGTTCCCGGAGAACGACCACCTGCAGCGCTGGATCCGGGCGGCCCAGGACAAGGTCGCGTTCCAGGGTCTGCCCGCCCGCATCTGCTGGCTGGGCCACGGTGAGCGCGATGTGGCGGGGCTGCGGTTCAACGAGCTCGTGGCGGCCGGGGAGATCAGCGCCCCGGTCGTCATCGGCCGCGACCACCTCGACTCGGGTTCGGTCGCCTCCCCGTACCGGGAGACGGAGGGCATGGCCGACGGGTCGGACGCGATCGCCGACTGGCCGCTGCTCAACGCCCTGGTCAACACCGCCTCCGGCGCCAGCTGGGTGTCGATCCACCACGGCGGCGGGGTCGGCATCGGCCGCTCGATCCACTCCGGTCAGGTCTGCGTGGCCGACGGCACGCCGCTCGCGGCCCAGAAGCTCGAGCGGGTGCTGCGGAACGACCCCGCGACCGGGGTGATCCGGCACGTCGACGCCGGGTACGACCGGGCCGCCGAGGTTGCCGACGACCACGGCATCCGGGTGCCGATGAAGGAAGGCTGAGCGTGCCGGAGGGCTCCTTCGAGCGGATGTGGGCCGACCTGGCGCCGGTCGGCCGGCACCCGGGCACCGGTGGCTACCGCCGCTACGCCTGGACCCGCACCGACGACACGCTGCGCGAGTGGTTCCGCGCTGAGGCGGAGCGCCGCGGCCTGGACGTCGTACCCGACCGGGCCGGCAACCTGTGGGCCTGGACCGCCGATCCCGACGCGGCCGGCCCCGGGCTCGTCGTCGGCAGCCACCTCGACTCGGTTCCGGACGGCGGTGCCTTCGACGGCCCGCTGGGCGTCGTGTCGGCGTTCGCGGCGCTGGACGACCTCCGCGCCCGTGGCTTCACGCCGTCCCGCCCTGTGGGCATCGCGTGCTTCGCCGACGAGGAGGGCGCCCGCTTCGGGATCGCCTGCGCCGGTTCCCGGATCCTCACCGGAGCCCTCGCCGCCGACCGGGCGCGGGCGCTGACCGACGACGAGGGCACGACGATGGCGGAGGCGCTGTCCGCCGCCGGCACCGATCCCCGGCTCCTCGGCCGGGACGACGACGCGCTGCGCCGGATCGGCGCCTTTCTGGAACTGCACGTGGAGCAGGGCCGGGCGCTCGCGGACGGCGCGGAGGCCGTCGGCGTCGGGACGTCGATCTGGCCGCACGGCCGGTGGCGGCTGGACCTCCGTGGCCGCGCCGACCACGCCGGCACGACCCGCCTCGCCGACCGCGACGATCCGATGCTCGGGCTCGCCGCCGCCATCCAGGAGGCCCGCTCCGCTGCCGAGCGGCATGGGGCGGTGGCCACGATCGGCAAGCTGCGGGTGCGGCCCAACGGCGTCAACGCGATCCCGTCGGAGGTGACGGCGTGGCTCGACGCCCGTGGACCGCTGGACGAGGAGGTGCGCGCGGTGGTCCACGAGGTGGGCCGGGCGGCGGGCGCCGACCCCGTCGAGGAGTCGTGGACGCCGACCACACGGTTCGACGGCGCGCTCCGCGACCGGCTGGCCACACTCCTCGGCACCGACGACCGTTCCGCACCGATCCTCGCGACCGGTGCCGGCCACGACGCCGGGATCCTGGCCGCGGCCGGCATCCCGACGGCGATGCTGTTCGTGCGCAACCCGACCGGCGTCTCGCACTCGCCCGCCGAGCACGCCGAGACCGCGGACTGCCTCGCCGGTGTCGCCGCGCTCGCCCGCGCGATCGAGGCCCTGACGTGACGGGCCTGGCGGTGGACGTGACGGCCTGGCGGTGGGCATGACGGCGTGGTGGTGCGAGTACGCCGACCTCGGGGCCGGACCGGTCGCTGGGGTCCGGGTGGTGGCCGAGGGCGAGCACATCGTCACCGTCGAGCGCGCCGACGCCCCGGCGGCCGGTGACTCCCGTCTGGCCGGGATCGTGTTTCCCGGCTTCGCGAACGCGCATTCGCACGCCTTCCACCGCGCCCTGCGCGGTCGCACGCACGACCGTGGCGGCAGCTTCTGGACCTGGCGTCAGCAGATGTACGCGGTGGCCGACCGGCTCGACCCGGACTCGTACCTGGCGCTCGCCCGCGCCGCCTACGCCGAGATGGCGCTGGCCGGGGTCACCTGCGTCGGCGAGTTCCACTACCTGCACCACCCGCCCGGCGGGGGCCGCTACACCGATCCCAACGTCATGGGCGAGGCGCTCGTCCAGGCCGCGTCCGACGCCGGCATCCGGCTGACCCTGCTCGACGCCTGCTACCTGGCCGGCGGTCTCGAGGGCACCGGGCACCTGCCGCTGGACGCCGTCCAATCGCGGTTCTCCGACGGCGACGCCGACGCCTGGGCCGACCGGTTCCACCTGCTGCCGGCACGGGCGGGCGTGCGGATCGGCGCGGCCGTGCACTCCGTGCGCGCCGTTCCGGCCTCGCGGCTGCCGGTGGTGGCCCGCGCCGCCGCCGGGCGGCCCCTGCACGTGCACCTGTCGGAGCAGCCGGCGGAGAACGACGCGTGCTCGGCCTTCTACGGCCGCACGCCCACCCGCGTGCTGCACGACGCCGGAGTGCTCGGCGCGGACACGACGGCGGTGCACGCCACGCACCTCACCGGCGGGGACGTCGACCTCCTGGGTCGCTCGGGTACGGCGGTGTGCGCCTGCCCGAGCACCGAGGCCGACCTGGCCGACGGGGTCGGTCCTCTCCGCCGGCTCAGGGACGCCGGAACGCCGCTCTGCCTGGGCAGCGACCAGCACGCCATGACCGACCTGCTCGGTGAAGCCCGCCTGCTCGAGGCGCACGAGCGCCTGGTCAGCGGTGAACGGGGCAGATTCCGGCCGGTCGAGCTCGTGGCGGCGCTCACCGCCGACGGGCACCGTGCCCTCGGCTGGGCCGACGCCGGACGGCTGGCCCCCGGCATGCGCGCCGATCTGGTGGCCGTCCGTCTGGACAGCCCGCGCACCGCCGGCTGCGCCCCCGGCCAGCTGGTCATGGTCGCCGGGGCGACCGACGTGCACACCGTCGTCGTGGACGGACGGGTCGTCGTCTCCGACGGGCGGCACGTGCTCGGCGACGTCGGCCGGCTGCTGGCGGACGCGATCCACGCGCTGGAGGGGCAGGCATGAGCACGCTGGTCACCGGCATCGCCGAACTGGTCACCAACGACCCCACCCGGGGAGAGAGCCCGCTGGGGCTGATCCCCGACGCCGCGGTCGTCGTGGCCGACGGCACCGTCGTCTGGGTCGGCTCCGCCACGCAGGCGCCGGCCGCCGACATCCGGATCGACGTCGACGGGCGGGCCGTCGTCCCCGGTTTCGTGGACAGCCACGCCCACCTGGTGTTCGCCGGCGACCGCGCGGCGGAGTTCGAGGCGCGCATGACCGGTGCCCGTTACGACGGCGGGGGCATCGCCTCCACCGTGGCGGCCACCCGGGCGGCGCCGGACGACCTGCTGCGTCGGGGCCTCGCCGACCTCGTGGCCGAGATGCGCCGCCAGGGCACGACGACGGTGGAGGTCAAGAGCGGCTACGGACTCACCGTCGAGGACGAGGCCCGCTGCCTGCGCCTGGCCGGCGAGGTCACTGCCGAGACCACGTTCCTCGGTGCGCACGTCGTGCCACCGGAGTTCGCCGCCCGGACCGACGACTACGTCGCCGTGGTCACCGGGCCCATGCTCGACGCCTGCGCTCCGCACGCCCGGTGGATCGACGTTTTCTGCGAGCCGGCGTCGGCGTCGGCCTTCGACGGCGACGCGTCTCGGACGGTGCTCGAGGCCGGCCGTCGGGCCGGGCTCGGGCTACGGGTGCACGCCAACCAGCTCTCGGCCGGTCCGGGGGTGCGGCTGGCGGTGGAGCTGGATGCCGCCAGCGCCGACCACTGCACCCACCTGACCGGGGAGGACATCGACGCGCTGGCCGGCGGGAGCACGGTCGCCACGCTCCTCCCCGGCGTCGAGTTCTCCACCCGCTCGCCCTACCCCGAGGCCCGCCGGCTGCTCGCGGCGGGCGCCGCCGTCGCGCTCGCGACCGACTGCAACCCCGGCAGCTGCTTCACCTCCTCGATGCCGTTCTGCATCGCCCTCGCCGTCCGGGAGATGGGGATGACGCCGGCCGAGGCGCTCTGGGCGGCGACCGCGGGTGGGGCGGCCGCCCTGCGCCGGCCCGACATCGGCCACCTCGGGGTGGGCGCGCGCGCGGACCTCGCCGTCCTGGAGGCGCCGTCCTACCGTCATCTGGCCTACCGGCCGGGCGTGCCGATCGCGCGGGCGCTGGACCTGCCCGGATAAATATTCGATCGGGTGCAACCGAACCGGTGGTCGCGGAGGAAGGCAGTACGTGACCATGACCTCTGAGGCTGCGACGCCGGACCTGGGGCCGACGGCCCGCGACGCACGGCGTCGCGGTCCGCGCCGGGGCCTCGCCGC